>CACNFL010000005.1 GCA_902619745.1 uncultured Pelagibacteraceae bacterium | reverse complement strand
TGAGGCTAACCAAACAATCATTTATTTTTTTTTAAATGTATATAAAAAGCCCCCTCTCCTCCATCATGACTCGATGCTTCTTTAAATTCAATTATTAATTTCATTAACTCATTATTTTTTTTGATATGTTCAGGGACCGAATATTTCAAAATACTAAAATCTTTTGAAATATATGGATTTTTTTCATTATCCGAGTGAAGACCTTTTCCAGTTACTATTCTAATTTTACTTACTCCTTCGTCATAACTTTTGTTAATTAATCTCTCTACTGTTTTATTTGCTTCATCTAAAGTAAATCCATGCAGATCAATTTCTGATATTTTTATGGACTTATATTTAGTCTGAGAATTATCTTTATCTGGTAACTTTTCTTTTTTAGATAAAAAATTTTGCCAATCTTTTTTATCTTTATCTGATATTTTATTATTCAATTAAGTTAAAATATTTACTAGCTGCCAGTTAGGGTTTGCTGATGTTGTGTCTCTTGAAAATACCCAAGTATCATATATTTTTTTAATTTTTTCTGGATCTCCCGAAACAATTTTTTTCTCTTTATCTCTAATACATGTAATTACTTCAGCTATAAAATCCACAGTAACATTAAGTATGTTTCCAATTTTTTTATGTTCTTTTATTTTTGCAGAATTTACCCCAATAAAAGTAATTTCGGCTTCATGACCTCTTTTAATTCTTTCTTTCAAAGCCTTGTTAAATTGATCAAATATTTCATTATTAAGTAGAGTTCTACTTGTCGTAATTTTGTTATCGTTATCACTAAAATCTGTGATTATAGTTTCGTATGCTATTTTAGCTCCTTTTAAAAATTCCTTTTGAGCAATCTCGTCGAAATTTTCCTTGGTTTCTGTCTTTTTATTTGTCTTAACTTTTTTTAGTACTTCTTGAAATTGTGGAGGTGCTTTTCCCTCAAAACCAGTTCTTTTTCCAAGTATTCCTCTCAACCTTAGAAAAATAAAACCAGCAATCATTGCAAGTAAAATAATATCTATATATTCAAAACTATAATTCATAACTTTATAGTAATTACTCTGTTGATTAATTTCAACTAGCAATTTAGATTATGGACAAATGGGCCCAATACTAATTACTTTAATCTGTTTCACTATAATTGAAATTTATCTGTTTATTAGTATCGGTTCTGAGATTGGTGCTCTTACTACCATATTATTAATCTTCTCAACTGCTATTATTGGTGTTTATTATGCTAAATATGAAGGACTTAAAACTCTTAAATCCGGATTTATTCAGTTAAGTAAAAATGAGCCTATGGGTTATGAAATCTTATCTGGAGCAGGGATTGCTTTTGCAGCTTTATTATTAATCATCCCAGGATTTTTAACAGATCTAATGGGATTTTTATTAATTTTCCCGTTTACTAGAAAATTTTTGTTTAGAAAAATTTCTAAGAAATTTAATAACAATAACGCTAGACAAAAAAATAATTTTATAGATGGTGAGTTTGAGGATATAGAGGATGACAATGACAAAAAATTATAAAATTGTTACACAATTTTTAAGAGACATTTCTAGTGAAACACCAAATGTAGAAACTTATTTTTTTGTTAAAAATAACATATCAAATTATCAACTAGTGATCGACATAACTTCAAAAGCTTTGAAAAATAAACATGTAGAAATTGATACAATATTTAAATTTAGAGACAGCAAGGAAAACGAAAAGAAATCCTATTTTGAAATGACCAATGTAACGGTAGTGAAAATAGATGAAAAAATTACAGAAAAAAAAGAATTAGAGAAAATTATACTTTGTGATGTACAAAATGAAATTTATCCTTTTTTAGAAAAATCTTTTTTAAGCCTATTACACAGCTCTGGTTTTACACAGGTACAATTTGAAAAAAAAATAAATTTTGAAGACTTATATAACAGAAGGCAAAATTAAAAAAAATTTTTTTTTAAATATTTTATTAAATAATTTTTATGATTTTTTATTTCACTTTCTGAGGGTAATATAACTTTTTTTAAAATAATTTGCTTTTGAAAATGTATTTTTAGTCTCACCATTATCTTCGTTTTTAAAAATAAATGTTGGCTCTTTTTGATCAATTAAATTAATGTAGACTTTTGCCAGAAGATCACAATCAATTAGAGCTGTATGGTGTTTTCTTCTTGAGTTATCTATTCTATACCTTTTACATAGAGCGTCCAAACTAATTGGTGACCCTGGAAATTTATCTCTTGCTATATTTAAAGTATCAATTATTTCATTTTTAATTTTATCTTTTCCGGCAATTATTAGTTCGTTGTTTAAATGAGAAATATCAAATTCTGCATTATGGATAATTAGTCTTTTGTTTTCAATAAATTTTAAAAAGTCCTCTTGAACTTCTTTAAATTTTTTATGTTTTGACAGAAATTCATCTGAATAACCGTGCACCTGAAAAGCTTTGTCAGAAACTTTCCTTTCAGGATTTAAATAGCAATGAAATTTATTTTTTGTTGGTACTAAGTTATCCAATTCAATACATCCTATTTCAACAATTCTGTGTCCTTCTTGAACTGAGATACCTGTGGTTTCTGTGTCTAAAACTATTTCTTTCATCTAAAAAATTTTATTTAAAATATTTTTTATAGCAACTTTAATTGATTTTTTTGTAAAATTGTTTTTTATTATAAAATGTGATCTTTTTTTTTTATATTGAGCTGAAAATTGTAATTTTTTAAATTTATTGATTAATTTTCTGTTATAGCCTGGTCTTTTTTTTAATTTTTTTTCAATATCTTTTTTTCTTGATTCTATAAAAATTAGTAAATCATTTTTGCGATATAGTTTATTTTCTAGCAATAAAGGAATATCAAATATAATAGCTTTTTTATTTTTATTTTTATTTAAAAATAGTTTCATTTTTTTTCTAATTTCTTTGTGAACAATTGTAACTATTTTTTTTAAATTATTTTTATTACTCAAAATAGCGTTCGTGATTTCATTTTTATTTATTGGAAATGAATGAATATATTTTGGTAATATTTTATTTAATTTAATAAAAATTTTTTTATCTTTTTTATAAAGTTTTGAGACTTCGTAATCCGCATTAAACACTGGATATCCAAAGTTTTTGGCAACATAGCTTTTTCCTGAGCCTATATCTCCTAAAATTCCAATTCTAATCATTATCTAAAAGCTTAAATGTGTCTGTATTAACTTTTGGTTCTATATTGTGCCATAATTTAAATGCTTCTAAAGCCTGATAAACAAACATGGTTTTTCCATTTTCTGTCTTATATCCCAATTGTTTCCCCATTTTCAAAAAACGAGTTTCTTGAGGATTATAAATTACGTCATAAAATAATTTATCATGCCCTAAACTTGAAAAATCTAAATCTATTGTTTCATTATTTAAACCAAGACTTGTTGCATTTATTACCATATGAAAATCTGTCAAATCCCCCCATTCTATAATTTTAATGTTATCAAATAAATCTTTCAAATTTTCTGCCTTCTCTCTAGTTCTATTGCTAATTATAATCTCTTGAACATCCATATTTTTTAAGGCAAAAATTATTGAGGGAACTACACCACCAGCCCCCAAAATTAAAACTTTCTTACCCTTCATTTTAAAGTTTAACTTTTTAATCGCAGTATCAAAACCACTAATATCCGTATTATGTCCAACTAGATCGCCATTATCAAAAGTAATTGTGTTTACTGATTGAGTTTGTTCTGCCTCCTGGCTTAATTTGTCTAAATAAGGAATTACTAATTTTTTAAATGGGACGGTAACGTTGATACCTTCTGCTTTTTTTTCTTTGACCTCTAAAATTGTATTTAGCAAATCTTTCTCATCAATCTTTTTTTTATCATAAATAGCATCAATATTGTTTTCTTTAAGCCAATAGTTGTGAAGTTTGGGTGATAAAGAATGATCAATGGGATTGCCAATTACAAAATATTTTTTCATTACAATGAACTTATGTATTCCTTAATTTTTTTAACAGGTAGACCCATAATTGTATCTTCGTCTCCCTCTATGCTTGTAAACAAATTTCTACCTATGCCCTCTATTTGGTAAACATTGTATGCATAAAGCGTTTCGTCAGGTATTTTTGATAAGTAATTTTTTAACTCATCATCAGATAAATTTTTCATTTTAAGTTTAGCTTTTTCAGTGTGATTCCAGATCATTGATCCATTCTTTGATACGCAGACAGAACTTATTAAAAAATGTGATTTGCCATTAAGTTTCTTTAATATTTTCATCGCCTCTTCTCGATTTTCTGGCTTTGATATTAGTTCACCGTTTAAGTCTATCACGCTGTCAGCACCTAAAACAATTTCATCAGTTTTTTTCATACTGACCTTGTTTGCTTTTAACTCTGCTAGATTTTTTGAGATGATTTCTGGCGTAGCTTTTTCTTTAATTAAACTTTCTTTAACTATATCCTCATCCACATTTGATGGCATAACAACACTTTTGATATTATTTTTATCTAAAATTTCTTTTCTAACCTCACTTTTTGAAGCAAGAATAATTTTATTTAGCATTGTTTAAATATATTTCGTGGATTTTAATTATAGAAGCTGCTGTTTCTTCAACAGATTTCCTTGTTACATCTATAAGAGGCCATTTATATTTTTTAAATGTTCTTTTAGCATCTAACACCTCTTTTTTGATATTTTCCAAGTCTGTATATTGTGTACTTTCTGTTTCTTTTAGTGAATTCATTCTATTTTTTCTTAAGTCAGCTAATCTTTCAGGCTCGGTACTTAATCCTACTACACAAGCCATTTTAGGATTTTTTTTGAGAGTTTCGGGTAATGAGTTTTCATTTACTAAAGGAATATTTGATGTCTTAAATCCCTTGTTCGCCAAATAAATAGATGTGGGTGTTTTACTGGTTCTGCTTACACCCACAAGAATAATATCTGATTTATCTACTTCATTTATTAAATTTCCATCGTCGTGATTCATGGTAAATTGAATTGCTTCTATTCTGTCATAATATTCTTCATTCAATATGTGTTGACCGCTCGGTTCATGAGTTGCTTTTTGATTAAGAATTTTTGAAAAATTTAAAATTAAGTTTCCAAGAACACCAAAACATGGAATTTTTTTATCTTCACTTACATTTGCCAGATATTTAGCTAAGTTGTTGTCCACGATAGTATATAAAATTATTGAATTAGTGTTCTTTTCTGCATCTTCTAAAATTTTCAAAATTTGGTTTTCTGTTCTTGTAAAAGAATAAGAGTGAACCTTATATTCTATATTTAAAAATTGAGCCTTAAGAGCTAGAAAAATTCTATCTAAGGTTTCACCGGTTGAATCAGAAATTAAATATATTTGATATGTATTGCTCATGAATAAAATGTTAGTAAATTTGTATTATTTTAATTAAATTAAACAATTCAAAATTTCTTAAATTAACCTTGTAAAAACTACAATTTATTAACATTAATAATAAATAGAGCAAAACAATCCACAAAAATTAACATGCTAAAAAAAGCTTCATTTTAAACAATTTTAGTCACATAGAGTAATGATAAAATGTGGATATAATGTTTATAAAAAATAATCACCTTTATTCACAAGATATATTACAACTACAATAATTAATATTACTTATTTATGAAACCTTTAAACAAAATAATTATAAACAAAGATACTTCGTTTAATCCTATATGGATTATGAGGCAAGCAGGAAGGTATCTTTCGGAATTTAGAGAAATTAGAAAACAAAATCCTAATTTTATCAATCTCTGTTTAAATAACGATTTATCTTCAGAAATAACCCTACAACCCTTAAAAAGATTTGATCTAGATGCTGCGATAATATTTTCAGATATCTTAATGCTTCCATATGGATTGGGTCAAAAAGTAGAATTTGAAAAAAATTTTGGACCAAAGCTAGGAGAATTAAATTTAAATGAAATTGCCAAGATTGATGAAATTGACTTTGTAGAAAAAATACACCCTGTATATAAAGCAATAAGAAAAGTTAGTTCTGATACTGTTTTAAATAATAAAAATACCATTGGCTTTGTTGGTGCACCATGGACATTATTGGTTTATATGATTAATCAACAATCGCCCAAAAAAAGCTTGAACAAAGATTTTTTTAAAGATGATTTTTTAATAAATAGAATTTTATTAATTATTGAAAAATTTTTGAAAGTTCATATTAAAAATCAAATAGATAACGGTGCAAATGTAATTCAAATTTTTGATAGCTGGGCAGGTTTGTTAGAGGAAAAAGAGTTACCTAATTATGTTTATTCTCCAACTTTAAATTTAGTAAATTATGTAAAATCTTTAAATGTTCCGGTGATATGTTTTCCTAGAGAAATAAAAAATTATAAAGAATTTTGTGATGTTGTTAAACCTGATGCAGTTAGTATTGATTATAATGTTGATCCAAAAAAAATACTTAAAGATATTAAAATACCTATACAAGGTGGCTTAGATCCAAAAATTTTGTTAACTGATAATGAAACGTTAAAACTAGAAGCTTCTAAATACTTAGAAATTTTTCGAGATCATCCATATATATTTAATCTCGGTCACGGTATTCTGCCTGAAACAAAGCCAGAAATGGTTGAAAATTTAATTAAAATTGTAAAAGATTTTAAATGATTGAAAAAAATCACCCACCTATAAAATATGGTAATACAGGTGTACTTATAATTAATCTAGGCACGCCAGATTCAACTAATTGGTTTGACATAAGAAAATATTTAAGAGAGTTCCTTTCAGACAGAAGAGTTATTGAAGTAAATCCTATAATTTGGCAAATAATTTTGAATTTATTTATCTTAAATTTTAGGCCTTCTAAAACCGCTAAAGCTTATAAAGAGATTTGGATGAATGATAAGAATATGTCGCCTCTTCTATATTATACTCAAAAACAAGCTGAAAAAATCTCAAGTTCATTTTCAAAAGAAAACATACTTATAGATTTTGCGATGAGATATGGAAATCCTAGCATCAAGAGCAAAATTCATAAATTACACAAAATGGGTTGTGAAAACTTAGTTATACTTCCTCTTTATCCGCAATACGCAGCAGCCACAACCGCAACAGTTTGTGATGAGGTATACAGAACTTTAATGAAAATGAGATGGCAGCCATCTTTAAAAATAATTCCTCATTACGAGTCTGACCAACTTTATATTGATGCACTTGTTAATTCGATAAATAAAAAAATAAACGAAATTGGTTGGAAACCAGATTTAATTATAGCCTCTTACCATGGGATACCAAAAAAATACTTTGATAAAGGTGACCCCTACCATTGTTATTGTCACAAAACGACAAGACTTATCTCAGAAAAATTTAGTTCAATTAAAATAAAAACTACATTTCAGTCGAGATTTGGTCCGCAAGAGTGGCTTCAGCCATATACTGACAAAACTCTGGAAAGTCTGCCCAAAGAAGGTGTAAAAAATGTTCTTACAATCTGTCCAGGCTTTGCATCTGATTGTGTAGAGACTTTGGAGGAAATACAAATTCAAGCTAAAGAAAGTTTTTTAAATTCAGGAGGAGAAAATTTTGATATGGTTCCTTGCTTAAATGATAACAATGATCATATCAATTTACTAACGTCCTTAATTCAAAGAAATATCTGATATATGAATTTGTATTTATTATTTAAATCCTTACATCTAATAGCGGTTGTTTCTTGGATGGCCGGTCTTTTATATCTTCCTAGGATCTTCGTTTATCATGTTGAAAATAAAGAGAAAAAAGAAGCAACAGATGTATTTGAGGTGATGGAAAAAAGATTGTTTTTTTACATTATGCGACCTGCAATGATTTTAACATGGGTTTTCGGATTGGTATTAATTTATCTTAATGGAATAGAGATTTTTTCTCAATTATGGTTTCAAATAAAGATTGTCTTGGTGATATTGTTATCTGCATACAATGACTATTTAGGTAAATGTCTAATTACTTTAAAAAATTCTACAAACACAAGATCGGCAAAATTCTTTAGAATTATTAATGAAATACCGACGGTTATCTTAATAATCGTTATATTCTTAGCTATTTTTAAGCCAATCTAGGGTTGAAATAATAACGGTAGTATATATATTAAGCCTATCTGATAAGTCCTTATCAAAAAATTAATCATGAATATACAGGAACTAAAACTAAAATCATCTGAACAGCTTATTACACAGGCAGAAAAGCTTGGTATTGAAAATGCTAGTACACTAAGAAAACAAGAAATTCTTTTTGCAATTCTTAAAAAAGTTGCTGAAAAAGAGGAAATTACAGGAGTCGGTGTTTTGCAGTTGTTGCAAGATGGATTTGGTTTCTTGAGAGCAATGGAGTCTAACTATCTTCCTGGACCAGATGATATTTATGTCAGCCCAGCCCAGATAAGAAAGTTTGGTTTAAGAACAGGTGATACCGTTGAAGGACCAGTAAGGGCACCTAAAGAAGGAGAAAGATATTTTGCATTATTGCAGGTGAGCAAGATAAATTTTGAGGAACCTGAAAAAGCTAGACACAAAATTGCTTTTGACAACTTAACTCCACTTTATCCAGACAAACAGTTGGTCATGGAAGTTGAAACTACAAAAGTTGAAAAAAAACAAGATTTAACTCCAAGACTAATTGATCTAGTTAGTCCAATCGGTAAAGGACAAAGATCAATAATTATTTCTCCGCCTAAAGCTGGAAAGACAATGATTTTACAAAGTATAGCCAACTCAATAGCTAAAAATTATCCAGAATGTTACCTTATGGTGCTGCTGATAGATGAACGTCCAGAAGAAGTAACAGACATGCAAAGAACTGTAAAAGGCGAGGTAATTAGCTCAACTTTTGATGAACCAGCTCAAAGGCATGTTGCAGTGGCTGAAATGGTTATTGAAAAAGCTAAAAGATTAACCGAACATAAAAAAGATGTTATTATATTACTAGACTCCATAACAAGATTAGGAAGAGCATATAACGCAGTTATACCAAGTTCGGGTAAAGTTTTAACAGGAGGTGTTGATGCGAATGCACTTCAAAGGCCCAAAAGGTTTTTTGGTGCTGCAAGAAATATTGAAGAGGGAGGTTCGCTAACAATTATTTCTACGGCTTTGATTGATACAGGAAGCAGAATGGATGAAGTAATTTTTGAAGAATTTAAAGGAACTGGTAATAGCGAAACAATATTAGACAGAAAAATCGCAGATAAAAGAATATATCCAGCAATTGATATAACAAAATCAGGGACAAGAAGAGAAGAATTATTATTTGATAAAAATGATTTACAAAAAATGAATGTTCTAAGAAGAATTATAGCCCCAATGGGAACAATGGATGCTATTGAATTCATAAACTCTAAATTAAAAGACACAAAAAATAATGCGGAATTTTTCAATTCTATGAACAAACCCGCATAGTGTCTTTTTCATTTTTAAATGAGTGAAAAAAATATCAACTTTCAAAAATTATATTTAGAAAAAAAGTATTCCGAAATTATCACAGAAATTGAAAATATAGATGAAAAACAAAGATCATCAGGTTTATTAAACCTTCTTGGAGCTTGCAAACTCTTAAGAAGAGATACCAATGATTTAATATCAGCCAATTCTCATTTTAAAGCTGCTTACATAAAAGAGAAGACTACAAAAAGTGGTCTTGAAGCACTAATTAATTTTATTAATTCAATTGCAGAAATTTTTGATGAAAAAACTGAAATTATTGAGGATGATCAAGTTTCGAACTTTATTGATGAGGCAATATTATATTTTGATGATGCAGATGAATATTTTGGTTTTAATGAAAAATTAATATTAGCAATAATTAGAATTTATAAGAGACAAAATAATTTAGAAAAAATATTATTTTATTTAAAAAAATTAATAGATAATAAATGTCTAAGTTCTAAAGTATTATCGTCTTACATTTATAGAAACTGCTTTATTGAAACATGGAAGCAAAAAGATTTTTTTTCATTTAGTAAAATTTTAAATTCCAATTTGCCAGTATATCCAAAAGAAAATCTGTTTCCCCTTAATACAAAAAAAAATAAAAAAATAAAATTAGCCTTTCTTTCTTCTGATATAAACAATTATCATTCTATTACTTATTTCTTAAAAACAGTTTTGTTAAATTATGATAAAAATAAATTTGAAATTTCATTGATTTTAAATTCTGAAGAAGATGATTATACCTCCAAAGAATTTAAATCATTATGTGATGGCAGTATTAACATAAAAGACCTAAATGATATTGATTCAATAAATAAAATTAGGCAAAATAATTACGACATCATTGTAGATTTAATGGGTGTGTCCTCTTCTAATAGATTGGTGTTGTTTAAAAATCGTATAGCCCCAATACAGGCAACTTGGCTTGGTTATTGCAATACTACTGGCGTTGATCAAATGGACTATATATTTGCTGATAAAAACCTAATTATGGATGATGAAGTGAATTTATATTCAGAAAAAATTATATATTTATCTGGAATATGGAATACTCATTCGGGACTTGAGATAGAAAGAGTAAAACAAGTTCCACCTCTTATTAAGAACAATTATTTGACTTTTGGTTCATTTAATAATTTTGCTAAAATAAATAACAATGTTGTTAGAGTTTGGTCAGAAATTCTTAAATCAATAAAAAACTCAAAATTAATTTTAAAATCTTCAATACCTTTGCAAACAAAAAATATTAAAAATCAGTTTAAAAAATATGGTGTTTTAGATTCTATTATATTTAGTGAATCAAAACCATTTAAAGAACATTTAAATTTATATAACTCAATTGATATTTGTTTAGATACTTTTCCTTATAATGGTGTCACAACTTCATTCGAAGCTTTATGGATGTGTGTTCCGGTTTTGACAATGAAGGGTTATAACTTTAATTCAAGATGCGGAGAGTCAATAAATAAAAACCTCAACTTGATGTCTATGATAGCAGATGATGAAAATGACTATATTTCAAAAGCTAAAGAATTCTTAGATAAGGAAAAACTTGTTAATACAAGAAATATTGTATTTAATAATTTGCTTAAATCACCTTTATTTGATGGAAAAAAATTTTCAAAAGAATTTCTAGGCTCTTTAGAAGCTATTTATAATAAATAAACCCACATTAAAGATTAATAGATTGATTATTTTTTAATATAGGATCATATTATTTTTTATGACTATTTATGCTCTTTCAAGTGGACCTGGAATTTCAGGTGTTGCTGTCATTAGAATTTCTGGGGAAGAAACATCTAAAGTAATTAAGCTTTTAACAGGAAAAGAAATTCCCAAACCTAGAGTAGCAACTCTTCGAAAAATCAATAAAATCAATACTTCTGAGCTGATTGATGAGGGGCTAATCCTTTGGTTTCCTGGCCCTGAGAGCTACACAGGCGAAGATATGGCTGAAATTCAAGTTCATGGTAGTAAAGCTGTCGTAGATGCCCTCCACTCCTCCCTTTCCGACATAGAAAATTGTAGATTGGCAGATCCAGGAGAATTTACAAAACTAGCATTTCAAAATGGAAAGATAAATTTACTTGAAGCCGAAAGTATTGCTGATTTAATTTCTTCAGAAACTGAAATTCAAAGACAACAAGCTATAAAAATCATGAATGGAAAATCATCTGATCAATTTAATTTTCTAAGAGAAAAACTTTTAAAAATTTTATCCCATATAGAAGCTAAAATTGATTTTCCTGATGAAGATTTGCCAAATAATATTTTAGAAGAAATAAGAAATAGTTCAGATGAAGTAATAAGAAAAATTAAAAAAATATTAAATGATCAAAAAGTTGGAGAAAGAATTAGAGAAGGTTTTAAAATTGCTATTCTAGGACCAACTAATGCAGGCAAATCTAGCTTGATGAATCACTTATCTAATCGTGATGTCGCAATCGTTTCTGAAATTGCAGGTACAACTAGAGACGTGATTGAAACCCATTTAAATATAGACGGTTATCCAGTTATAATCTCTGACACAGCCGGAATAAGAGACTCTCAAGATGAGATAGAAAAAAAAGGAATTAAATTATCTTTAAATAGAGCTGAAGAAGCAGATTTAAAGCTTGTTGTGGTTGATGTAAAAAGCCTTGATTTTACTGATGTTTTGAAGGGTTTATTAGATGAGAATGCAATTTTAGTTATAAATAAATCTGATCTTTTAGAAAAAGATATTGATCCAGAAATTAAAAAAACAAATCATGTTTTAATTTCGATTAAAGAAAATAAAAACATTGAAGAATTAATATTAAAAATAAAAAATAATTTAAAAAATAAATTTCTTACAAGTGATGATATTTTAATTACAAGAGAGAGACACAGGCAACATTTGCAACAGTGTTTGGATTATCTAAATAACTTTAATCAAAAAAAAGAAATCGAAGATTTTGATAAAGCTGCAGAAGATTTAAGATTAGCTACTAGACATTTAGGCATGATTGTTGGAAAAGTTGATGTAGAGGAGATATTAGGTAGTATTTTCAACGATTTTTGCATCGGTAAATAATACTTAATTTTGCTGGCTTTTTTGCGTTTTTTTACCTAAAAACGTTGATAAATAAGGTTTATTTACAAAAAATTAAGCCTATCTTGTAAATTATATAATCACATATAGATTTGGATTATGAAAAATGATTTTTCATTTGATGTTGTTGTAATTGGAGGGGGTCATGCTGGATGTGAAGCTGCAGCAGCTTCTGCTCGTCTTGGAGTGAACACTGCCCTATTTACTCATAAAATAGAAACTATCGGTGAGATGTCTTGTAACCCGGCAATAGGAGGCTTGGGTAAAGGTCATTTGGTTAGAGAAATAGATGCCCTTGATGGTGTTATGGGTGATGTAGCAGACAAATCAGGTATACAATTTAGATTATTAAATAGAAGTAGAGGGCCTGCAGTCAGAGGACCAAGAACTCAATCAGATAGATCGCTTTATCGTAAATATATGCAAGATAAACTGCTAAACTATTGTAATTTAAGCGTTTTTTCTGATCCTGTAGTAAAGTTTATTTTCAATAAAAATACAATAAGTGGTTTTGAAACTAAAGAAGGTAAGAAAGTTCTATCTAACAAGATAATACTAACAACAGGCACTTTTTTAAATGGTTTGATACACATAGGTAATGAAAGAACTCCTGCTGGAAGATACGATGAAAAACCTTCTACAGGTTTAAGTGAACAATTAGCAAAATATGATTTTAAAATTGGAAGATTAAAAACTGGAACTCCCCCAAGACTAGATGCAAGAACAATTAATTTTGAAAACTTAGAGGAACAATTTGCAGATGACGATCCTTATTTTTTTTCATTTTTAACAAAAAAACATTTGAACAAACAAGTGTCCTGCCGAATGACATACACAAATGAGAAGGTTCATAAAATTATAGAAAAGAATTTATCTAAGAGTGCTATGTACTCTGGTAGCATAAAGGGAGTGGGACCAAGATATTGTCCATCTATAGAAGATAAGATAGTAAAATTTGCAGATAAAGTTCGTCATCAGATATTTTTAGAACCTGAAGGTCTAAATGATCACACAATTTACCCAAATGGCATCTCAACATCGTTACCAGCTGAGGTGCAACAAGAAATATGTAATAATATCAATGGTTTAGAGAATGTTACTATATTAAGACCAGGATATGCAATAGAGTATGATTATATAGATCCACGTGAACTATTCCTAACTCTTGAAACCAAGAAGATAAGCAATCTTTATCTTGCCGGTCAGATTAACGGAACAACTGGATATGAAGAAGCTGCTGCACAGGGACTTATAGCAGGTATAAATGCTGCTTTGTCTGTTAAAAAATTAGAACCATTCATACTTGATAGATCTGATGCTTACATTGGTGTAATGATAGATGATTTAGTGACTAAAGGAGTAGCTGAGCCATATCGAATGTTTACATCAAGAGCAGAATATCGATTAAGTTTGAGATCTGATAATGCTGATCAAAGATTAACTGCAAAGGGAATAGAAATTGGTTTAATTGGCGATGAAAGAAAAGATATATATTTACTTAAATTTGAACAAATCAGTCAAATTAACTTAAAAATGATCGATTCTAAGATTTCACCATCTAAAGCAGAGAAATTTGGAATAAAAATAGCAAAAGATGGAATATTGAGGACATCTAGTGAAGTTTTAACTCATAAAGGGGTCAATATGAGTAAAATTAGGGAAATATGGTCCGATATACCCTTTTTTAGCAATGAAATTGATGAACAGGTAGAAATAAATGCTCATTATAGGGGGTATTTAAAGAAGCAAAAAGCCGACATTTTAGCATTTAAGAGGGATGAAAACCTAATTATTCCAGATAAAATCAATTATGATGGGCTATCAGGTTTATCTAATGAGGTAAAAGCAAAATTTAAAGAAATAAAGCCTAAAACGATGGGTCAAGCCCTAAGGATTGACGGAATAACTCCTGCCGCAGTATATATTTTGTTGTCACATGTCAAAAGAAAGTCTATTAAGCATATAGCTTAATGGATCAGGAAATTTTAAATTCTTATTCTAGAATCAATCACTTAAATGTTTCACGTGAAACATTTTTAGACTTTGAAAACTATATATCTATGATTCTTGAAAAAAATAAAAAAATCAACATAATTAGTCAAAATACAGCATCAAAAAAGGCTATAATTGACCGTCATATTATAGATTCTGCACAAATTATTGATTTTGTTGACTTAAATAGCAATACAACCACAGATATAGGCTCAGGAGGGGGAATGCCAGGTATAATCGTGGCAATTATACTAAAAAATATGAAAAATAATATGAATGTGCACCTTTATGAAAAAAGTTATCATAAAAGCCATTTTTTAAAGGAAGTTTCAGAAAAATTAAATTTAAACACAAAGGTTATTCAAAAAAATATTTTTGAAATAAAAAATTTAGAAACAGGAACAATAATGTCCAGAGCATTTAAACCAATGCCAGTAGTTTTAGATTTAGTATATGAAAATTTTTCAAAATATAAAAATTTAATTTTTTTTATGGGGAAGAGTGGAAAAAAAGTTTTTGAAAATTCCAAAAAAAAATGGGAGCTGGATTATATAGAAAAGAAAAGTTTAACAAGTGAAGACTCATTTCTAATAAATATTAAAAGAATTAAAAAAAAAAATTAAATGCAAATTATTTCAGTAATAAATCAAAAGGGTGGGGTTGGAAAAACTACTACGGTGATAAATCTTGCAGCAGGTTTATCTCATTTAGATAAAAAAATTTTAGTAATTGACCTAGATCCACAAGGTAATGCTACCACAGGTCTAGGATTATCTAATATGGATAACTCAAGTGATACAATTTATGGAGTATTAAATGGAACTAGAGAAATTAGTGACGTGATTAAAAAAACACAGTTTGAAAATTTAGATATCATCACATCTAATGTAGATTTATCGGGCTTAGAAGTAGAGACAGCTGATGACATCAATAGAGCCTTTATACTAAAGACTAAATTAACCGCATATTTAAACAATTCTAGAAGATTATATGATTATGTCTTGATCGATTGCCCACCTTCGTTAAGCTTGTTGACAGTAATGGCACTTGTGAGTTCAAACTCTCTATTGGTACCACTTCAGACTGAATTTTTTGCTTTAGAAGGGTTAACACAGCTAATGAAAACGATTGAAAGGATAAAAGTAAGTTTAAATCCAGATTTGAAAATCAGGGGTATACTTTTAACTATGTACGACAAAAGAAATAAGCTTTCATCTCAAGTTGAGAAAGAAGCTAGAGATTATTTTAGTGAAAAAGTTTACTCAACTGTCATACCAAGGAATGTTAGACTATCAGAAGCACCCTCACATGGTATCCCAGTATTGATCTATGACAAGACATGTCCAGGCAGTAAATCTTACTTTAACTTCACGGATGAATTTTTAAATCAAGAATCAACAATTGGTAGTGCTGCTTAATGGACAAAATTAAAAAAGGATTAGGAAGAGGACTTTCATCCTTGATTGGTGAGACAAAAATTGAACCTCAAAAAAATCAAGCATCAATTAGTGATCTGATCCCAAACAAGTATCAACCAAGAAAGATATTTGATGAAGCTAGTTTAGAGGATCTAACGAACTCAATCAAAGAAAGAGGAATGATACAGCCTATAATCGTTAGAAACTCAAACGATGATAGATCAAAGTTTGAAATAATTGCTGGTGAGAGAAGATGGCTTGCAGCACAAAGAGCTGGTCTTCATAATGTGCCTATTGTAATAACTGAAGCAGATGATTTAAAATCTTTAGAATTTGCTATTGTAGAAAATGTTCAAAGACATGACTTAAACCCACTTGAAGAAGCACAAGGATATAAAAGATTAATAGATGAATTTTCTTATGATCAAGAAAAAGTGTCAAAGTTTATTGGAAAGAGCAGGAGTCATATAACCAATTCTTTGCGACTTCTTACTTTACCTGATGAAGTAATCAAATTAATTGAAACTCAAAAATTAACGGCAGGTCACGCGAAAGTTTTAGTAGGTCTTGAAAATGCAAGTTTTGTAGCATCAAAAATTATTGAAAAAAAACTTTCTGTTAGGCAAGCAGAAAATTTTGTAAAAATATTTAAAAATAAAAAACAAAAATCTCGAATCTCTAAAGACTCAAATATTACTGCTCTAGAACTATCAATTTCAAATAAAATAGGTTTAAATGTTGATATACAAAATAATAAAAGAAACAAAGGTAGAATTTCTTTTGAGTATAAAGATTTAAATCAATTAAATAAGATAATTGAAATAATTAAAAAGAATTATTAGTTTTAGATTTTGAACTATTAATTATAAAGTTTGAAATTGTGAATATTGCATTCTCATAATTTTTCTTAATTTGAAGCTCCAATTCTACTAAATAAAAAATTGCTTCATTTAATTCCTTTGGACCCCATTTAATAATTTGCTGTTGGATTATCTCTTTATCTTTCCAAAAAATTGGTGGTTTTGCGTTTTGTATCGTTTCAGAAAGATTTTTGTTTAAACTATATTCTTTGACTAATTTCAAGAGTTTCTTTAATTTAAATAAAAAAGTTTTTACAATCACTATACTGTCTTCTTTTGAAAAATTATTTTCGTTTAAAATTATTAGTGTTTTTTTAATATTTTTTGCCAGGCAATTATCTACAAGTTCTGCAATACTATAATTTTCAATTAAATTTATAAGTTTAATTATCTCTTTATCCGTTATATTTTTACCTCCTAATGCGTATGATCTTATTTTTTCTAGTTCGTTTTTTAAGATACCTCTGTCCCCATTACATTTATTTATTATCAAATTAAGATTTTCTTGAGAAAGTTTTATATTATTTTCTAATAAAAAATTTTTAGCATATACCATAAGTGCTGAAGTTGTATCGGCATAAAATGCAATACAGATAGTCTCTTTATTTTTTTCAAAAAAAGTTCTTAATTTAGATTTTTTTTCTAAATTATTAGCATTCAATATTATTGAAATATCTGAAATATCCTTTTCAATTATTTCATTAATTAAATTAAGTATCTTGTCACTTGCTTGGTTTATTATTATTATTTTTCTATCTTCAAAAAGAGATTTAGAAAGAATGCTATTTAAGAAAATTTCAATATTTTCGAGTATTTCTTTTTCCTCATATTTACTAATATTTTCTTTTTTCTCTTTAACAATTAATTTTGAAATTTCCTCTTTCTTTAAACCTTCATTAACCCCATAAAATAAAATAAATTTACTTTTATTTATATTAACATCTTTTATTTGGTATGATTTAATTATCATTCATTTATCAGTAATTTATTTATTAATTTGTTTATTATAGATTTTGCAAAAGTAATCTTAATTGAATTTTCATATTTTTTTTGCTCAAACAAATTACTGTTATTTCTAATATTTATCTTCTCTTCAAATGAAACAAATTCACTCCCATTTTCTTTTATTATTTCAAAGTTTGTTGTTACCTTTAATTGATAATTTGATGCTACACCTTTAGTATTCTTTGCTGTTATAATTTTGTTAAAATTAGTTTTAATTTTAATATCAAACTCATTTTTGGAATCATCTCTGGATATTTTTTTAATATCTGAAATTAAAAGATTATTTATTTTTTTATCCCCCTCAGTATTTAAAATATTTATTTTAATTTTTGTGTTATTATCATTGTTATAAATTGGCGTATAACCACAGTGAGGAATAAAAAATATTAGTAATAATAAAAAAAAAGAAATTTTTTTCATATTCTATAAAATTATATTAATTAATCTGTTTTTTATATAAATTTTCTTTTTAATTTTTTTTCCATCTAAATATTTCAATATTTTTTCATCTTTATTAATAATTTTCATTAAATTGTTTTCAGGGAGATTTGGCTCGGTTTCTATTAACCCCCTTTTTTTACCGTTTATTTGAATGACAATTTTAGCAATTTCTTCCTTAATAAGATTTTCGTTATATTCTGGCCAATGTATTTCCTTAGCATTTATTAAATTTAAGCATTCACTGGATAAATGTGGAACAACAGGCATCATTGTAATTAAGATTTTTTTATAATTATTAATTAAAGTCTTTCTTGTATATTTTGAACTAATTTTTTTAATTAAAAAAGAATAAACCTCATGTAAATTGGCAATTATTTTGTTGTAGCTAAAACTTTCTAAATTCTCTGTAACTTTTTTTAAAAATTTATTTGTATATTTTTCAATTTCATGGTCAGCATCGTTTTTATGATCTGATTTAATTTCGTCTAAAATTTTTGAATTAAGAATCCATAATTTTTGGATAAATTTAAATGATGATGTAATCCCCTCCTCTGACCACTGAACATCTTTTTCAGGAGGGCTGTCAGAAAGAATAAATAGTCTAGCGGCGTCAGCACCATAATTTAAAATAATATTTTCTGGATCTATAGTATTTTTTTTTGACTTTGACATTGACTCTGAAGATCCAACAGTAATTTGTTTAGAATTATCTTTCTTTAGATATTTTTTACCATCAATAATTTCTATTTCATCTGGAGATACCCAATTATTATCTGGATCTTTGTAAGTTTCGTGACAAACCATTCCTTGAGTAAAAAGTCCATTAAAAGGCTCTTTTAAATTAATATTTTTGTTTTCATGTGATAGTGCCCTCATAAAAAATCTTGAATAAAGTAGATGTAATATTGCGTGTTCAACTCCACCAATGTATTGGTCTACAGGCATCCAATAATCAATTTCGTCTTTATCAAAGCCATACTCTTGGTTTTTTGGTGAACAAAATCTTAAATAATACCAAGAGGAACAGACAAAAGTATCAAGTGTATCTGTTTCTCTAGTCATTTTTTTTCCATCAATGATTGTAGTTTTCCAAACTGTTTCTTTATCAAGTGGATTTCCTTTAGTATTTAGATTTATATTTTGAGGAAGTTTCACAGGTAACATTGATTTTGGAATTGGGTGAGGATTATTATTTTCATCATAAGCTATTGGTATTGGGCAGCCCCAATATCTTTGTCTAGAAACACCCCAATCCTTTAGTCGATAATTAATTTGTTTTTTTCCTAGTTTTTTATTTTCAATAATTTTTATAGTTTCAATTACAGCTTCTTCTGGAGTTTTAAGACCATTTAAAAAATCAGAGTTGATTAAAACACCAGGGCCTGTATAGGCTTTATCTAAAACTTGAAAAGTTTCATCTTCATCATTTGGTTTTACAACTGTTTTAATTTTAAGATCATACTTTTTTGCAAAATCAAAATCTCTTTGGTCATGAGCCGGACATCCAAAAACAGCTCCAAAACCATAATCCATTAATACAAAATTTGCAAAATATACCGGTACTTTTTCTTTTGTATTTAAAGGATTAATTGCTACTAGATTTGTTTTAAATCCAATTTTTTCAGCAACTGCAATTGCTTCTTCTGTAGTTCCTGTTTTTGAACATTCATCTCTAAATTTAAGAAAATCTTTATCATCTTTATAGAAATTTGAAATTTCATGATCTACTGATAAAGCTAAAAATGAAAAACCAAAAAGAGTATCAGGACGAGTAGTAAAACATTTAATATTTTTAATTGGAATGTCACCCTCTACATCGAAATTTATTTCACAGCCAAAAGATTTTCCTATCCAATTTTTTTGCATAGTTTTAACTTTATTTGGCCAATTGTCTAAATTTTCAAGTTCATCAAGTAAATCCTGAGAAAATTTAGATATGTTAAAAAACCATTGGTTTAATTTTTTTCTTTGAACAAGTGCGCCAGATCTCCATCCTCTACCATCAATTACTTGTTCATTTGCTAAAACTGTTTCATCGACAGGATCCCAGTTAACGTAATTTTCTTTTCTATAGACTAATTTTTTTTTATATAATTCTAAAAAAAAGTTTTGCTGATGTTTATAATAATCTTCAGAACAAGTAGAAATTTCTCTACTCCAATCGATCGAAAGCCCCAATTTTTTTAATTGAGATTTCATGTTCTCAATATTTTTCTCTGTCCAAATTTTAGGGTCTAAGTTATTTTGTTTAGCGGCATTCTCAGCCGGCATACCAAAAGAATCCCATCCCATTGGATGAAGAACATTGTAACCTTGTAGTCCTTTGTATCTAGCTAATACATCACCAATTGTATAGTTTCTTACGTGACCCATATGGATTTTACCTGATGGGTAAGGAAACATTTCCAAACAGTAAAATTTTTTTTTCGATTTATCTATTGTTGTCTTAAAAACATTATTGTCTTCCCAATATTTTTGCCATTTTTCCTCTATAGATCTAAAGTTATATCTATCCACAATTTACCCTTTAATTTAGATCATTTGAATAGGGTTTGAAATTCTTATCTTTGTTTTGTTTTTTATAGATTGCAGCTTTTTTTAAAATCTCTTTTTTTAATTCTTTTCCTAAATTTCCTTCACTCTCAGAAATTTTGCAATTCATAAGGTCTTTACATTTTTTAAAAAAGACTTTTACATCCAATGCATCAGATCTTACTTCGTTACTTAAAAATCTAACTGTAATTTTAATAGATTCATTTTGATTTTCCGAATACCAATCAGTAATAATAATTCCACCGCTGTAATTAGCTGACAATAGTGGCATAAAATCAATTGTATCAAGTGAGGCTCTCCATAATTCATTTGAACTTGCAAAATCAAATGTTCCACCACCACCTTTTAGAGTTTTATTCAAAGCATCATTTAATCTAAAACCTCGACCTTCCTCTAAATTTTTTTGTACTCTTAGTTCTGGTTGAGGAGGGTTTTTTCTTGCATCACCGCCTTTACAAGAGTTAAACGATAAAATTATTATTATTATTCCTAAAATTTTTAGCAAATTTAAATTCATAATTGAAACTTAGCTTATTAAATCGAATATTATATATATTTAAAAAACTATTAAAAAAAGCTGAATTATCAATGATATTTATGTTGTAAAAATGCAACACTCGCTTAAAAAAAACAATAAAATATCTATTTTGAGCAAAAATTAGTTCCAAAAATGCTAATTATGCAACGTTTATTATTAATAATTAACTTTAATAGGAGTTTAATATGAACAAATATAAGAAAATTGGATTATCAGCTCTTGCTGGTTCTCTAGTTGCTATGTCTGCTTCTGCTGAAGTAACACTAAGTGGTGGTGCTTCTGTAACTTTTACAAGCACACATGATAGCGACAAAACTGGTTACGGTATGGCCGACAGTATCACTGCAAAATACTCTGGTGAGACTGATGGTGGTTTAACTGTAACTACATCTCTTGAATTAGATGGTGGAGCAAATGCAAGTTCATCTTTTGATAACAGAAGCATTTCAATCTCTTCAGAAGATATGGGTACAATAACTTTCTCTGGTCACGGTGGTGATACAGTAATGAGTGGTTGGGATGACATGATGCCAACAGCTTATGAGGAAGTTTATGCTATTACTAAAAACAAATCTGATGCTGCAACAGGTGCAGGTAACATGACAATTGCTGGACAAACTGGTAACAACACTTGGAGATATGATTCTCCATCTGTATCAGGTGCACAATTCAGTGTAGCTTACATCTCAACAGACACAGGAACTACAGCTGGTAGAATTAGTTCTTACTCTGATATGGGTATTAAAATTTCACCAGAGATGGTTGAAGGTTTAACAGTTGGTTAT
This sequence comes from uncultured Pelagibacteraceae bacterium, assembly GCA_902619745.1. Classification (GTDB taxonomy): domain Bacteria; phylum Pseudomonadota; class Alphaproteobacteria; order Pelagibacterales; family Pelagibacteraceae; genus Pelagibacter. Next base: position 38,692 of record CACNFL010000005.1, on the reverse strand, counting down.
GCAACTGGTGAATTTGATATCAATGCAAGTACATTAGGTGTAGATCATTCTACGTTGTTTGCTACTTACGCATATGGTTCATTTACAGTAGGTTACCAACAGTCAGATGCGGATGGTCCTACAGCAGCTACTACTGATGAAAGTGATTCATGGGCAGTATCTTACGCTGTAAGCGATGATATGTCAGTTTCTTATGGTCAACATACTTTTAAAGATGGAACTGATACTGATGAACAGGAGTCTACTGGTTTCTCTGCTTCATACACAATGGGCGGAACATCAATTAAGGCTGCTTTCAATAGCACAGATAACATTAGAGCTAAAGCGTCTAACGACGAAGACTCTTTTGAAATCGCTATTTCATTTGCATTCTAATTTAATTAGAATTTAAATATTAAAAGGGCCCCTTTTTAGGGGCCTTTTTTTTATCCAAAATAAGATATTCCTGCAAATTCAGAAGCATTTAAAAGCTTTAGTTTTTTTAAATTATTTTTTGATACACCACCTAAAACAACAACTTTCTTTTTAGTGTAATTAGAAATTAGCCTAAATTTATTAATTCCTAGATAGTTTTTATTTTTTTTAAATAAAGAAGATATAAAAATTTTATCTACATTTTGAATTTCTTTTTGTTTTATTTCTTTAATATTATGAGCTGATCCAATTATAATAAATTTTTTTTTTAATGAAAAAGCTAAATGTTGTATAGATTTATTAAAAGACGGAATATAAACACCATCTAAATTTAATTTAATTGCAAGTTTGAAATTGTTGGCTAGAAAAAATTTAATTTTTTTTTTTTTACAATATTTTTTTATTTTCACAATTAATTCTGTATTAGGGGTTTTGTGATTATAGTTTCTATAAATAACAGCAGTTTGGTTATCTAACCTATCAATATTATTTGTTTCAAATTTGTTAATAAAGTAATATTTTCTAAACTTATTTATATGCATAATGTTGTTAAAAATTTATTAGATATTGAAAATAATATCAAACTTCATTTAAATAAGATTAATTTAAGTCATGAACCAAAAGTGATAGCGGTTTCGAAAACATTTAAAATTGATAAAATTTTACCACTCATTGATCATGGTCATATCCACTATGGAGAAAATAAAGTTCAGGAGGCTGCAGAAAAATGGACTGAAATCAAAAAAATTAATTCTAAAATTCAACTACATATGATTGGAAGATTACAAACTAATAAGGTTAAATTAGCAGTTCAATTATTTGATTATATCCATTCCGTCGATAGCAAAAAACTTGCAAAAAAAATCGCAGACGAACAACTTAAATTAAATAAAAAAATTAAAATTTTTTTACAAGTAAATATTGGTGATGAAAATCAAAAGTCAGGTGTTAGCAAAAGTGAGATACATTTGCTTGCTTCTTACTGTAAAGAGATTGGTTTGGAAGTGATTGGTTTAATGTGTATTCCTCCGTTAGATATTGATCCAAAAGGGCATTTTGAAGAAATGCAAAAATTAAATAAAAGCTTAGGATTTACTGAATTGAGTATGGGCATGTCTTCTGATTTTCTATTGGCTGTAAAATATTTATCGACTTATGTCAGGATTGGATCTAACATATTTGGAAAACGATCTTAATTAATTTTTATTTTTGAATTTTTCTTAATTAATTTAAGCATTATTAAAAAATCTTTTTTCTTTAAGGCAATGCATCCAGCAGTTGGTTTGTAATTTTTGGTTAAGTGAATAAAGATACAACTACCTAAACCTGTTATTGGTTTTTTGAAATTATATTTAACTGGAATAAACAAGTCATATTTATAATCTTTTCTTTTTAGTTTTTCATGTCTGATATTTTTTTCTATTTTAATAAGTTTATTATATTTTTTTGGAAAACGTTCGTCATTACACCACCCCATATTTTTTTTTATCTTTATACATTTGAGTAATGTTAATGGTTTTTTTATACGATCGTCCCTAAAATAAAGTTTTTCAATTTCAAATATTCCTTTTGGTGTTTTTTTATCCCCCTCTATTTTATTGTTAGTTGACCCGTTTTTTCCTATACAACACCTAAATTTAAATTCGTCTATTTGAAGAGTATGTTTATTTTTAACAAAAATTGTCATAATCTATTTTTGTGAGTATTCAAAATTTAATAATATATAAGTTTAGCTCGTTATATCACATTCTAGAAGAAATTGGATTAGAACTTAATTTTAATATTATTTTTGTGGATAATGAAAATTCCTTAAACGAACAAGTAAGCAATTTAAATAATTATTTAGTTATATCAAATAAAAATCATTTAGATATTACCCATCAATTTGTTTTAAATAAAACACCAATAAATATTTTTAAATTAATTGAAAAGATAAACATAGAGTTTTTAAAAATACAATTTAACAGCCAGTCCGAAATGAAAGTAAATAATTATATTATCGATTTAAATTCTAGAGAAATGTTAATAAATAATAAAAAGCTTAAATTGACTGAAAAGGAAATTAATACAATCACTTATCTATCTAAATCAAATAAACCTGTAAGTATTGATGAATTGCAAGAAAAAGTTTGGAGCTATCAATCTGATATGGAAACCCATACTGTTGAGACACATATTTACAGGTTAAGAAAAAAAATCTTAAACACTTTTAATGATAACGAATTTATAATTAGTAAAAAAAATGGTTATCAAATTAAATAAAAAAAATCCAATGGCTAGAGATTTGTTTACTAAAAAGTATAAACCAAAAGTAGTTAAACCAAAAAAAGGCAAGGGAAGTTTTAAAAGAAAGAAAAGTTAATTTAGAAGTCTTGCTCCAATTTGTTGGATCACTTTAGATGACATTTCGGTACCTTTATATAGGCATTCCTTTGTAGATAATTTGTTAATGTACCCGTGTAAGAAACCAGCAGCAAAGAGATCACCAGCGCCTGTAAGATCAACAATTTTTAGATTTTTTTTTATATCACTTTCAATAACTTCATTACTATTAATTGCAACTGCACCTTTCTCACCTCGAGTTATAACCACCAATTTATTAAGTTGTTTTGAAAAATTTATAACTTCATCAAAATCTTTTGCATTAATTAAAGAAGTTATTTCTTGTTCATTAGCAAAGGTTATATCAAGTTTATTTTTAACTAAGTTTAAAAAATGAGGTTTGTGTCTATCTACACAAAATAGATCAGAGAGCGACATAGCAACTTTGTTTGCATTATTTATAGCTTTATCGAATGCTTTCTTAGGTTCTCCCTCATCCCATAAGTAACCTTCCAAAAATATTATTTCACTTTTTTTAATTGCATCAGAACTAACATCGTCCTCATTAATTTTTCCAGCTGTTCCTAAGAAAGTACACATTGTTCTTTCTGAATCTGGTGTTACTAATATTAGACATGTTCCGGTTGGCAATTCTTCTTTCTTTTTAGAATAAAAATATTCTACATTTTCTTTTTTTAACCCTTCTTCATAGTTATTGCCAAATTTGTCATCAGAAACTTTACCTATAAAACCAACCTTATTACCAAGTTGAGATAACCCAACTATAGAGTTTGCTACAGATCCTCCCGAAACTGTTTTTTCAATTTTAAGATTTATTAATAAATTTTTGAATTCATTTTCATCAAAAAATAATTTCATTGTACTCTTTGTAAGATTATTTTGGGTAATGAAATTATCTTCTACTTTGCAAATAACATCAACAATTGCGTTCCCTATTCCTAAAATTTTCATACTAAGCTTTTTTGGTAATAACAGGTTTTTTTCTATTTGGGTAGCAAGTAGTGCAAATTTTGCAACTTAAACCATAACAATCCCTCGCTTTACAATATTCTCTACCATAAAAAATTATTTGCAAATGAAGCTTAGACCAGGTTTTTTAGGAAATATTCTTTTTAAATCTTTTTCAGTTTGAATTACATTTTTCCCATTTGTTAAACCCCATCGTTGTGCAAGTCTATGAATATGAGTATCAACTGCAAAAGCTGGATATCCAAACCCTTGGGACATTACTACGCTTGCTGTTTTGTGTCCTACACCAGGTAGTTTTTCTAGTTCTTCAAAAGTCTTAGGCACTTTACCGTTATGTTTTTCTATAATCTGTTTTGACATTAGGTAAATACTTTTAGCTTTAATTCTAAAAATACCAATTTTCTTTATTAATTTTTCAATCTTTTTTCTTCCTAATTTTACAAAGTGCTCTGGTTTATAGTATTTAGGATAAATATATTTAGTTACATTATTAACGTTAACATCGGTACATTGTGCAGAAAGTAGTACAGAGATTAATAGTGTAAAAGTATTTTTACTTTTTAATGGAACAGGCGCCTTAGGGTAAATTTTATTAAGGGTTTTAATTATAATTTTTGCTTTTTTTTTCTCATCCATTATGAAAAATTAAGCAGATCTCTCATGGAATATAATCCTGGTTTTTTTTTCATTAACCATTTTGAAGCAGTCAAAGCTCCGTCTGAGTAAAGTGCTCTATCAAAAGCTTCATGGTTTAATGTAATGATTTCTTTTCCACTAGAGAATTTCACCTCATGTTCACCAATAATTTCACCTTTTCTAATTGAGTTAAAATTAATTTTTTTTCCATAAGGAAAAGATTTTTTATTTAAGAATTTTTTACCAATTAAATTATATAAATTTTTATTTTTTCCATCAGCAATTCCTTTCCCAAGCATTAATGCAGTCCCAGACGGATAGTCTTTTTTATGCTTGTGATGTACTTCAAATATTTTACTTAAGTACTCATCATTTAATGATTTTGATGCAATCTCTGTTAAATACATTAATAAATTTACACCTAAACTCATATTGCCAGCTTTTAAAATAGATATCTTTTTTGAATATTTTTTAATTTGATTTTCTTGGCTTCTGGTAAATCCTGTTGTACCAATTACTACTTTTTTCCTTAGTTTTGAAGCTATTTTAAGAATTTCAAGCGTACAATTTGGTACTGTAAAGTCAATAATTACGTCAATCTTTTTAAAAGCTTTGTTAGAATTTAACTCAGGTTTAACTCCATTAAACTTCTTATTTATTAATCTATTTTCTGTAAGTGTAACTAGTTTAAAGTTTTTATTTTTCTTTGAAGATTTAATTAATTGCTGGCCCATCCTACCCATGCAACCAGAAATCGCTAAATTAATTTTTTTCATTTAGATAATATTAACCTTTTTTAGAAGATTAGTCTTTTAGTTTTTCCAGAAATCTTTTGCTTTTTGAAAAAATTTTTTAATACTTGGATTTGACTTATCGTTTTCAATTTCTCTAAATTGTTCTAATAACTCTTTTTGTTTTTTATTTAAATATACAGGTACCTCTGTTTTAACCTGAACATATAAGTCTCCGAAATCACCTCTTCTCATAAATGGCATTCCTTTACCTTTTAATCTAAATTGTTTTCCATTTTGAGTACCATCGGGAATTTTTATTTTCGCTTTTCCTCCGTCAATTGTAGGTATTTCAATAGTTGTACCCAAAGCAGCATCAGCAAAAGAAAGTGGAAATTCGAAAAATAAATTTTCATCTGATCTCTTGAATAAGTTATGAGAGTTGACATTAATAAATAAATAAAGATCGCCCGTTGCTCCACCTCTGGTTCCCGCCTCACCTTTTCCAGCAAGTCTTATTCTTGTCCCATCATCTACACCTTTTGGAATTGTTACTGATATTCTTTTAGATGCTTGTTTTTTTCCTTGACCATTACAATCATTACATGGATTAGTAATTTCTTCACCGTTTCCGTTACATTGAGGACAAGTTTGTTGAACAGTAAAAAATCCTTGATTAGACCTTATTCTCCCATTACCACCACAATATGAGCATCTGTCTGGGGAGTAACCTGGTTTTGATCCATTTCCTTTACAAGTACCGCACTGTTCTGATGTTGAAAATTTAATATCTTGCTTTTTTCCACTATAAGCTTCCTCAAGAGAGATAGATAAATCATATCTTAAGTCAGAACCTCTGTTATTGGATTTTCTACTTCTTGATCTTCCACCTCCTCCAAAATCACCAAAAAAATCCTCAAAAATATCCGAGAAATCTGCTCCACTGAAACCACCAAAGCCACCACCTGGTCTACCTCCACCGTTTTCAAATGCAGCGTGACCAAAATTATCGTAGTTTTGTTTTTTTTCTTTATCTGAAAGTATTCCGTAAGCCTCACTGGCTTCTTTGAATTTTTCTTCTGCTTTGGAATCTCCTGGATTTTTATCAGGATGATACTTAACAGCTAATTTTCTGTAAGCAGATTTTAATTGTTCAGGACTCGCGCTTTTGTTAACGCCTAGGACATCGTAATAGTCTCTTTTAGCCATCAAATTACCCCAGACAATTAAATGTCAGTTTAAGCGCTTTTTTCTTTATTCTCGTCTTTTACTTCTTCGAAATCAGCATCAACAACATTCTCGTCTTTTTTACCCGCATCATCTCCACCATCATCCTTTCCAGATTCAGGTTTTGCACTTTGTTGTGATTTATAGATTGCTTCTCCAAGTTTCATTGAAGCTTGAACTAAAGCTTCAGTTTTTTTCTTAATATCTTCAATATCTTCACCTTTTAAAGCTTCTTTTACAGCAGAGGATGTATCTTCAATAGCTTTTTTCTCTGCATCAGAAATTTTAGAGCCATGCTCTTTTAAATTTTTTTCAGTAGAGTGAATTAAAGTATCTGCTTGATTTCTTACATCAACAGACTCTCTTTTCTTTTTGTCAGCTTCTTTATTAGCTTCTGCATCTTTAACCATTTTTTCAATTTCTTCATCACTTAGTCCACCTGAAGCTTGGATTTGAATTTTTTGTTCTTTACCAGTTCCTTTATCTTTTGCTGAAACATTTACGATACCATTAGCATCAATATCAAATGTAACTTCAATTTGAGGTACTCCTCTTGGTGCCGGTGCAATACCCACTAATTCAAAATTTCCTAATGCTTTATTGTCAGCAGCCATTTCTCTTTCACCTTGTAGAACTCTTATAGATACAGCTGGCTGATTATCTTCTGCTGTTGAAAACACCTGACTTTTTTTAGTTGGAATTGTAGTATTTTTATCAATCAGTTTTGTAGACACTCCTCCAAGTGTTTCGATACCAAGAGATAGTGGAGTTACATCTAATAGAAGTACATCTTTAACGTCACCTTGTAATACACCTGCTTGAATAGCAGCACCCATTGCAACCACCTCATCAGGGTTTACACTCTTGTTAGGATCCTTTCCAAAAAAGTTTTTTACTTCTTCAATTACTTTTGGCATTCTAGTCATACCACCTACCATAACCACTTCATCAATTTCGCTTGCAGTAATTCCCGCATCTTTTAATGCAGTCTTACATGGAGGCATTGTTCTAGCAATTAAGTCTTCAACTAAAGCCTCAAGTTTTGCTCTAGTCATTTTTAAATTAATGTGTTTTGGACCTGTTTTATCTGCTGTGATAAAAGGTAAGTTTATATCTGTCTGTTCTGCAGATGATAATTCTATTTTTGCTTTTTCTGCAGCTTCTTTTAATCTTTGTAAAGCAAGTTTATCTGACTTAAGATCAATTCCGTTATCTTTCTTAAATTCAGATACTAAGTAATCAACAACAGCATTATCAAAATCTTCACCACCTAAAAAAGTATCACCATTAGTCGATTTAACTTCAAATACACCATCACCTAATTCTAAGATAGAAACATCAAATGTCCCTCCACCCAAGTCATATACAGCAATTTTTTTATTTTGTTTTTTATCTAAACCATAAGCTAGAGACGCTGCCGTTGGTTCATTGATAATTCTTAAAACCTCTAATCCAGCAATTTTTCCCGCATCTTTCGTTGCTTGTCTTTGAGCATCGTTAAAGTATGCCGGTACTGTAATAACAGCTTTTGTTACAGCTTGACCTAGATACTTTTCTGCTGTTTCTTTCATTTTTTGTAAAATGAATGCTGATATTTGAGAAGGTGAATATTTTTCACCTTTGGCCTCAATCCAAGCATCACCTTTTTCAGAATTAACTATTTTAAAAGGTGCAGCTTCTACATCTTTTTTTACTGTTGGGTCATCAAAATTTCTTCCAATTAATCTTTTTACTGCAAAGATCGTATTTTCTGGATTTGTAACAGCTTGTCTTTTTGCTGGTTGTCCAATTAATTTTTCGTTTTCATCTGTGAATGCTACAACTGATGGAGTAGTTCTTGCTCCTTCAGCATTTTCCAAAACCTTAGCCTGTGTTCCTTCCATAATTGCAACACAAGAATTTGTTGTTCCTAAGTCTATTCCAATAATTTTGCTCATAATATTAATGTCTCTTTCTGGTCATATAGGGTTTAAATGTGAAACTACAAGTTGATCTCATAATTATTTATTTTCCTGATTTTCCTTATTTTCTTCAGTTTTTTCTTCTTTAATTGTTACTTTTTTTGACACTCCAACCAATGAGGGTCTAAGTAATCTGTCTTTTATAGTAAAGCCTTTTTGAATTTCCTGAATTATTGTTCCGGGTTCTTTCGTATCGTCTTCAATTTCCATCATTGCTTGATGAAAGTTTGGATCTAGTTTTTTGTTAAGGCTATCAATAGGTTTAATGTTATTTTTTTCGAATATTGAGATTAAATCTTTTTTAATAATATCTAAATGTTCTAATGTCTTCTTTAATGCTTCAGTGTCTTTTAACTTATCGTCACTTTCAAGTACATGTTTTGACCGATCCAAGTTATCAATCAAATTTAATGCCTCTTTAGCAAAACTATAACCACCATATTCAAAAGCATCCTCTTTTTCTTTTTCAAATCTTCTTCTTTGATTTTCCATTTCAGCAAAAGTTCTTGTCACTTTATCTTCAAGTTCAGCAATTTTTTCTTCTGGAGTTTGCTCTTTAACCTCTTCTTTAGGTTCTTGGTCTGTTTCTTGTTTATTTTCTTCGGCTAAGTTTTCCTCAGGTTTTTCAATTTCGTTTACTGTATCCTGGTTTTGATCTCTAGATGGGCTATTTTGGTTTTCCTCTTTTTCCATAACCTCTTATATGGTAAGGATTTTAGTTATTTCTAGATGTCAAAACAAAAAATTCATAAATTATTAATAGGTACTAATAACAAGGGTAAATTACGTGAAATCAAGAGTTTGTTGCCAAAAAATATTAAAATTCATTCTACATCTGAGTTTAACCTCAAGAGCCCAGTTGAAAATGGAAAAACATTTATAGAAAATTCATTAATTAAATCAAAATATTTTTCAAAAAAAACAGGGTTAATTTGTTTGGCTGATGACTCGGGTCTAGAGATAGATCTTTTAGATAAAAGTCCTGGAATTTATTCCGCAAGGTGGGGAGGAAAGGGTGGAGATTTTAGTAAAGCTATTAGAAAAGTTTATAGAGAGCTAAATAAAAAAGATAAAAATTGGAAAAATAAAAAAATTAAAGCAAGATTTATTTGCGCTCTTTCTATTTCATATTTAAATAAAAAAATTTTTTGTGTATTGGGAAAAGTAGAGGGTTATATTTCAAATGAACCAAGAGGCAAGTATGGATTTGGTTATGATCCAATTTTTATACCTTTAAAAAAAAGAAAAACTTTTGGTGAAATGAAGCCGTCTCAAAAATATAAGATGGATCATAGATTTCAGGCTTTTAAAAAAATTAAAAAATTTCTATAAGTTTTTGATCTTCAATTTTATAAAAATTTAATCTGTGATTAATTTTATTATTTTTGATATCAAAAATTCCTATTTTTCCTTTGAATGAATTTTTTCTTTTAAAAATTTTATTTAAGCTATCTTTATTTGAGTTTAGGGATAAATAATAAACTAAGCCAACAAGGTCATAACTCAATAAAGATAAATGAGTAGGATCCTCATTAAATGCGTTAAAGTATTTTATTTTGTAGCTATCAAAATTTCCTTTATTTATTGATGGGTAATATAATGGCTGGATATCAGTTTCGTTTAATAGACTTTCATCAAACCATTGATTTAAAGTTATAAAATATTTATTTTTAGGAAGTACGTCAGTATATAAAAGTGATGTAGATACACTTTTTAGACTTTCATCAAAATCTGCAATTACAACAGCATCAAAATTTAAACCACCTAAAGTGTATCTTTTTTCAAGTCTTTTTATTTTTATTTCTTTATTCGGATCATTTGAATTTTTTATCCTTTTTATTTCATCCTCTAAATTTTGCTTTCTTATTCTGTAGTTTGTAATTTCTTCTATTTGTTTTGTTAGTTTTGTAGGTTCTGTATTATATTCATAATCTTTATAAATTTTAATTTTTGAATTTTTCATTCCTCTTTTAACTTCAAATTCATAATCTTGGATTGGTGTTAAAAAAATAGTTCTTTGTATTTGATTTGTTTCTAAAAATTTTTTTATTGTTTTAAATTGTGATGTAGAATTAATTCCAGCAGAGATTACATTTTTTGGAAGATCTAAAGTTTTATTTGTTAATGATAAAAAAGTTAATTCCTTCATTTCATCTAAATAAGTTAAACTTTCATAAAATACTGGACCGATAACAATATTTATACCCATTTCATTTAACTCAAATGCTGATTTTAAAGTTTGATTAGCTTTAGTTGCCGTATCTTTCGGATAGATTTCTATAATATCATTATCTATATCTTTGACAGCTAATCCAACAGCTTTAATGATTGACTCTCCAATCTCTTTATTTTCTCCTGTCATGGGTACCAATAATCCTATTTTGATTTTTTCTTGAGCATTAACGTTTGAAAAAAATAGAAAGTAAAAACTTAAAAAAATAAAATAAATAATTTTATATAATTTGATCATTTTGATACTAATATAATATTTTTTAAGCTAAATTATGATTATAAAACCACAATTTAAATTAAAAGAATATGAAAATGGCCTTTATCTGGTATCAACTCCTTTAGGAAATCTAAAAGATATAACCTTAAGAGCAATTGAAGTTCTACAGCAATCTCATTATATTTTATGTGAAGATACTCGCGTTTCAAAAAATCTTTTAGATAAATATCAAGTAAAATCAAAATTAATTTCAAATCATAAATTTAATGAGAAAAAAAATGTAATTAAAATTATCGAATATCTAAAATCTGGAAAAATAATTTCTTTGATATCTGATGCTGGTACACCCAGTATTTCTGATCCAGGTTCAATTTTAGTAAATGAGTGTATAAAGAACGAGATAAAAATATTTCCTATTCCTGGACCTTCAGCTGTTGCTGCAGCTGTTTCAATAAGTGGTTTTTCAGACAAATTTTTGTTTTGTGGTTTTTTTTCAGACAAAAAAGAGCAATTATCTAATGAATTAAAAAAATTCTCAGAATTTGAAAATTCCTTAGTTTTTTTTGTTTCTCCTAAAAAAATAAATAAAATAATACCTGAAATAAAAAAAAATTTTAATGGTAGAAAGATAGTTTTTTGCAGGGAAATAACAAAAATTTATGAGGAATTTATCAGAAAAAATGTAGATGAATTAGAATTATTTGAAAAAGAGCCAAAAGGTGAACTTACAGTTGTTATTTCTGAAAAAAAAATTAATAAAAATATCTCTAAAAAATTAACTGAATCAGATATGAATATAATTAAAAAAATGATTAATAAATTATCTACTAAAGAAATTACTGCTATCTTAAGTCAAATTACTAATGTGCCTAAAAAAGAAATCTATAATTATTGTTTAGAATTAAAAAATGAAAAATAAATTAATTATTTTTTTTTTAGCAATATTTATTTTAACTGGATGTACTGGTGTTAGTTCTAAAGGCCTTTTTGGAACTGGTGTTTCGGTTGCTTTAGATCCAAGAACACTTGGAACACAAATAGATGACTCAATAATGCAAAAAACTATTAGTACTAAAATTCTTTCTGAAAATAAAAAATATTTATTAACAGTTAAAACTAAGGTTTTGGATGGTAGAATTTTTATAACTGGAAAGGTAGATAATCCTGAAGAAAAATTATTAATAACAAAATTGGCTTGGGAAACAAAAGGCGCTAGATCAGTTAGGAATGATATTAAAATAAAAGAAGAATTTAATTTCACGCAATCTGCAAAAGATGTTTTAATTACATCTCAACTAAGAACAGCTATAATTATAAATAAAAATATTAAAGCAACAAATTATCAAATAGATACCTATAAAAAGAAAATTTATATTTATGGAATTGCTTTAACTTCTGAAGAAAAAGATTTAGTTATAAGTGAAGCAAAAGAAATACCTGATGTCGAAGACGTGATTGCGAGTGTAATGCTTGTTGAAGACTTAAGAATCCAAAGAGAATAATTATTTCTTGTAATCAATTACTTGGGAAGAATAAGCAGCAATTGATGCTAGGTTAAGTATCTCAGAAGTCGATGATCTTAAAGGTGCAATTTCTATTGGAAGCCCAAGTCCAATTAATAATGGTCCAATAACTTTTGTGTCTCCAATTGTTTTCATCAGTTTATATGAAATTGCTGCACTATGCTGTCCAGGCATTATTAAAATATTTGCTTTACCAACTATCTTTGCAAAAGGATAAAGTTCCTCATACTCTGGATTAAGAGCAACATCAGGCTGCATATCTCCATCAAATTCGAAGTCTACTTTTCTTTCTTTTAATATCTCAACTGCGCTCCGAATATGCTTTGTTCTACTGGTAAGAGGTTGTCCAAAAGTAGAGTGGGATACAAAAGCAACCTTAGGATCAAATCCAAAAAGTCTAACCACTCTTGCTGTAGATATAGCAATTTCAGCCATTTGTTCAGAAGTTGGATATTCATGGACACTTGTATCACCAACAAAAATAGTTCTACCCTTATGAACGATCATGTTTAAACCAAACATAATTTCACCTTTTCTTACATCAACAACTTGCTTAATTTTTTCAAATGAAGCACCAAATCGTCTTGTATTGCCTGTTACAGCACCATCAGCATCGCCACAGGCAACCATACTAGTAGCCCAAACAACTCGATCATTTCTGATCATTCGATCACAATCTCGTTCTAATAATCCTTGCTCTCTTTGTAATTTTTCAAATAAATGTTTAACGTATCTTTTTCTCTTTTCTTCATCTTTTGAATTAACAATTTCAATGTCAAAATTTTCACTATAACCAATATTTTTAATTTGTTCTTTAATTTTACTTTCTTTACCAACCAAGATTGGAATACCTAATTTTGAATTTTTAAATGCTATAGCAGCTTTTAAAGTATTTTCATCCTCACCATCTGCAAAAACAATTCTTTTCTGATTTTTTTTAATAAATGAATTTATACCTTGCATAATGGTTACCGTTGGGTCTAGTCTTTGTTTAAGTTGATCTCGATAAATATCAAAATCATCTATATTTTTTCTAGCTACTCCACTATCTATAGCCGCTTTTGCTACAGCCGCTGGTATTACACTAATTAATCTTGGATCAAATGTAGATGGAATAATATAATCTTTTCCATAATGAGGTCTTTCCCCACCCATAGCTGCAACCACTTCATCAGGAACATCTTCCCTTGCAAGCTTGGCTATTGCTTTAGCTGCAGCAACTTTCATTTCTTCATTAATCGTTTTGGATCTAACATCTAAAGCTCCTCGAAAAATGTAAGGAAATCCAATTAAATTATTTACTTGATTGGGATAATCCGATCTACCTGTTGCAACAATTGCATCATTTCTAACCTCACTAATTTCCTCTGGGGTAATTTCTGGATCAGGATTAGCACAAGCAAATATAATTGGATTTTTTGCCATAGATTTAACCATCTCTTTTTTTAGAACACCTTTTGCTGATAATCCTAAAAAAACATCCGCACCTTTAATAGCATCCTCTAAAGTTCTATGTTTAGTTTTAACTGTATATCTAGATTTCCATTGATCAATTCCTTCAGTTCTTCCTTCATAAATAACACCCTTTCTGTCTAGCATTATTATATTTTCAGATTTTACTCCTGAGTTTTTAAATAACTCAGTACAGGCTTGCGCTGAAGCTCCAGCACCATTAACTACAACTTTAATTTTTTTTATTGATTTACCGCAAATATCTAAGGCATTAATTAATGCTGCAGTTGTTATAATTGCTGTTCCATGTTGGTCATCATGAAAAACTGGAATATCCAAAATTTCTTTTAACTTTTGTTCTATTATAAAACAATCTGGGGCTGCTATGTCTTCTAAATTTATTCCACCAAAACTAGGTGCAAAATTTTTAATTGAATTTATGATTTCGTCTGAATCTTTACAATCAATCTCTAAATCAATCGAATCAATATCTGCAAATCTTTTAAATAATACAGCCTTTCCTTCCATCACAGGCTTTGATGCAAGAGCACCTAAATTTCCCATCCCTAATATTGCTGAACCATTACTTATTACAGCAACAAGGTTTCCTTTACTTGTATAATCATAAGCTGCTTCTGGGTTTTCACTTATCTTTTTTACAGGAGCGGCAACTCCCGGTGAATACGCTAAAGCGAGATCTCGCTTAGTTGTCATATTTTTGGAAGAAATAATCTCAATCTTGCCAGGTTTTTTGTCTTTATGAAAATCTAATGCTTCCTTATCTGTATAATGATCAATTTTTGTTTTTTTCATTTCTGATAACAATAAGTGTACAATTGGGGTAAAATTAAGACTAATATGATTTATGAACTTACTTAAGTCAACAGGCACATTTGGTTTTTATACTATCATTAGTAGATTGCTTGGTTATTTAAGAGACATTTTAATAGCAATTTTTCTAGGAACAGGAATGTTGGCTGATGCTTTCTTTGTAGCATTTAGAATTCCAAATACTTTCAGACGATTATTTGCCGAGGGAACTTTTAATGCAGCATTTGTTCCAAGTTATTCATCAGAAATAACTAAAGGTAAAAAACAATCAAATAAATTTGCTAATGACATTTTTAATCTTCTATTTTTAGGATTACTATTTTTAACAATAATTATTGAAATTTTCATGCCTGCGTTTGTTTCAATTATAGCCCCAGGATTTGTAGGTGATTTAGAAAAAATGGAGGTGGCAATTAATTTAACAAGAATTACTTTTCCTTTTTTAATATTTATTTGTTTGGCTTCATTTTTTTCTGCAATCTTAAATTCACACAATAAATTTGCTTCTGCTGCTGCAGCCCCAATAATATTGAATGTTGTTTTAATTTTAGTATTAATTTTTTCAAAAAATTTAGGTGATCAGTTAGTATATTATTTATCTTATGGTGTTTCTCTAGCTGGTTTTTTACAATTAATATTTTTATATAAATATGTATCAAAATATTACTTACTTAAATTTAGTTTTGAATTAAAAGTAAGTAACAAGGTTAAATTTTTTTTTAAAAAACTTTTACCTAGTATTTTTTCATCAGGTGTTACTCAAATTAATATTTTAATCGGAACGATAATCGCATCATTTCAAGCAAGTGCGGTTTCTTATTTGTATTATGCTGACAGAATCTATCAAATTAACCTAGCTATAGCTGGTATTGCTATTGGTGTTGTAATACTTCCACAGCTTTCAAAACATATTCAATCTAGAAAAAAAAATAAGATTTTACTTATACAAAATAAAGCCCTTGAATTAAGTTTATTCTTAAGTCTGCCAGCAACTATCGCGTTAATCATAGGATCAGAACAAATAATTTCAGCTTTATTTGGTTATGGGTCTTTCAATGAAAACTCAGTAAGCAACTCAAGTTTAGCTTTGTATTATTTTGCTTTAGGTCTGCCTGCTTTTGCATTGATAAAAGTATTTTCAAGTTTTTTCTTTGCAAATCATGATACCAAAACTCCTTTTTATATTTCTTTGATTTCAGTATTAGTTAATATTTTTATTAGTTTGTATTATTTTAGTGAAATTGGTTTTATAATAATTCCAATAGCCACATCTATTTCATCATGGTTTAATTCAATATTGTTATTTTTATTTTTAAAGAATCGACAATTGTTTTATTTTAATCAAATATTTTTCATTAAATTTATTAAAATAATTTTTGCATCAATTATGATGGGATTATTTTTTAACTTTTTGTTAAATTTTTTTCATAACGAATTAGCATTTAATCAATCAATTAAATCTTTTTATTTAGTTTTATCTGTTATATTAGGATTATTGTTTTATTTAATTGTGTGTTATTTCATCAAAGCTTTTCAAATGAATGATATTAAATTAAAGTATTAATTTTATGGGTAAAAAAATATTCTCTGGTGTTCAGCCTACAGGTAATCTTCATCTTGGAAATTATTTAGGTGCCATAAAAAACTTTGTAGACTTAAATAACGACAAAAATAACAAATGTATTTTTTGTGTAGTTGATCTACATGCCATTACAGTAAGGCAAGATCCTAAAGAATTAAAAAATAATATTAGGGAAACTGTTGCAACTTTTATAGCAAGTGGAATAGATCCCAAAAAAAGTATAATTTTTAATCAATCTAGAGTGGCTGCTCATGCAGAAGGAGCGTGGATATTAAGCTGTGTTGCTAGAATGGGCTGGTTAAATAGGATGACCCAATTTAAAGAGAAAGCAGGCAAAGATAAAGAGAAAGCTAGCATTGGATTATATTCTTATCCAGTTCTAATGGCAGCTGATATTCTTTTATATGATGCTACTCATGTTCCAGTAGGTGATGATCAAAAGCAACATTTAGAGTTATGTAGAGATATAGCTCAAAAATTTAATAACGATTTTGAAGTAGAAAATTTCCTTCAAGTTCCTGAGCCTTTAATTCAAAAAGAATTTTCAAGAATAATGAGTTTAAAAGATGGATCAAAAAAAATGAGTAAATCAGAGCTATCAGATTTAAGTAGAATAAATTTAACAGATAATAAAGATCAAATAATAAACAAAATCAAAAAAGCGAAAACTGATCCTTTGCCTATGCCACTAGATATAAAGGAGCTTGATGAAAGGTTAGAGGCGAAAAATCTTTTAGGAATATATTCAAGTTTAACTAATTCTACATTAGAAAACTCAGTAAAAAATTTTGCAGGTAAAAATTTTTCAGAATTTAAAGAACAATTAGCTGAAGAACTTGTGAATAAAATTGAACCTATTTCTAATGAGATAAAAAAACTTTTAGGAGATAAAAGTTATTTAGATAAAATTCTTCTAGATGGAGTTGAAAAAGCTAATTTAATTGCATCCAAAAAGATTGAAAGAATTAAAGAAATAGTAGGTTTTTAATAAAAATTTATTATCAAGTTTTAATTTTTAAAATATTCACTATATATAATTTATGTTCGTGCAAACAGAAGTAACACCAAATCCAAATTCTTTGAAATTTCTTCCTGGGAAGAAAGTTTCAAACAGTGGTCCTTATGAAATTACAAATAAAGAGGATATGAAAAATGAATTGGTGAGAAATATTTTGTCAATAAATGGTGTTGAGGGTATTTTTTTAGGTCAAGATTTTATTTCAGTAAATAAGAATGAAAAAATTCATTGGGATGAAATAAAACATATCGTAATTTCTTTGATAAATGATTTTTACGCAGACGGTAAAGAGTTCGTAATTGATGAAAACATAAAAGAAGAAGATTTAGATTTGAATGAAATTGAAACAAAAATTGTAAAAATTTTAGAAGAGAAAATAAGACCTGCTGTTGCTAGAGACGGTGGAGATATAAAATTTAAAGAGTTTAAGGATGGAATTGTTAAGGTACAATTACAAGGGAGTTGTTCAGGCTGTCCTAGTTCAACTATGACTTTAAAACAAGGTGTTCAAAATCTTTTATGTCATTATCTACCAGAGGTAAAAGAGGTTGTAGCTATACAATAATAATTTATGACTAAATTAAAAAAATTAGGTTTTTTGAAAAACAAAAGCTTCAATATAGTTTCGCGGTTTTTTTTAAGTTCTTTTATTGTAATTTCATTTTTTTATGCAGCGCCGATAATTATTAATTTTACAGATAAAAATTTTAATAAAAAAGAATTTACCAATAATTCAAAAAACATTTTAAATAATACATTAAATAAAAAAGATAAATTAATTGAAGAAGATTCAACAGCAGATGCTGATGAAAGAGATTTATTATATGATATTCTAGAAGAAAATAATTCTGAAATTAATCTAGTCAGATATACAACAACTGAGATCGATTCATTATTTAAAGAGGTAAATTATAATTTAAAAGATGTAAGGGATACAAAATTAGTTAAACCAATAGATATTGGTCTTCTACCGAATGAAATTAAAAATATTGGAAACACTAAAAAAAGAAAAAATATGTTTATAAAAATTGTTCTCCCTTTAATAGTTAAGGAAAACAATAAAATCAGAGTTGATAGAAAAAGATTATTCACAATTTTAAATAAAAATAGCAACACTGATATTGAAAAAAAATGGTTAGAAAAAAAGTATAAACAATATGGTGTAAGGAAAAATGATTTATCTACCTTGAAAGTAAGAATGGATGAAATACCAGTTTCATTAGCAATAGCTCAAGCTGCCAAAGAAACTGGCTGGGGTACTTCAAGATTTGCTTTAAAGGGAAATGCTTTATTTGGACAATGGACTTGGTCTGGAGAAGGATTAAAACCTAAAAATGCAGATGCTGGCAAAGATCATAAAGTTATGAAGTTTCATAGTTTACAGCTTTCTGTAAGAGCATATTTAAGAAATTTAAATACACACTCAACATATAAAAATTTAAGGAAAGCCAGAACAGAACTTAGAAATCAAAATAAACCTTTAGATAGTTTAATTTTATCTAAACATCTAGATAAATATGCTGAAACAGGAAGCCAATATATAGAGGTTTTACAAAAAATTATAGAACAAAATAATTTAAAAGATTTTGATGAGGCTAGATTGTTACCTTCAAGCAAAGATTTAGAAAGCTTGATTTAATTTTCTTTAATAGGGAATTGAACACCAAACCATCTCCATTTTCCATTGTCATTCAGAGAACAATTAATTCTTCCTCTTCTTGGTTTGAATGGTTCTCTAAATTCAATTGTTAAAGAGTTGTTAGCAAATGTTGTTTTTGATTTGTCCCAAACATCTCCCTCATTAGAATAGCAATTAATATTAGATAAATTTTTTTGCTCCTTGAAAAATTCAACTTTAAAATTTGGAGGGTTAGTGTTTACAAATAATTGTTTTTCTTCAGGAATTATTCTTTTATATTCAAGTGGAAAATAATTTATTATTGATCTAAATCTTTTTAACTCTCCATATTTTTCATTAATTGGAAATCTGGGTAATTCAAATTTGTCTTTATTTAAATCAATTACACCAGAATGCTGACCAAAAGCATATTTAAAATTTTTAGATATATAGTCTTTCATAAATTTAGAGTATTCACCAAAAGGATATGAGAATAGGCTAGGGATATAACCAAGTTCTCTTAGAAAAATTTTATTAGCCGTTTCAATATCTAAAATAAACTCTTCATTGCTTACATCTATTAGATATTCATGAGTATGAGAATGATGGCCTATATTTGCAAATTCATTCCCTTCAACCTCTTTAATTTGCTCCCAAGTCATGTAACCTCTTTTTCCCACCGGTTCAGTTGAAACAAATAAAATAAACGGAATTTTATTTTCTCTTAGATAAGGCCATGCTTCAGTATAAAAAGATTCAAAAGCATCATCGATAGTTATAAGAACTTCTTTTTTTTGTTTTGGTTTATTAAACTGTTCATCAAAATTATTTGGATTATGAAAATTAAAATCTGAGTTCTTAATAATATTTATATGTTCCTCAAATATATCCATTTTAATATTGGTTGAGGGGTACTTATTCTCATTAAAACGATGATACATAATAGATAGAATTCCTTCATCATTGGAATAGTATTTGATATTATTTTCATCTGATTTAGAACTGATATTAGAAAATAAAATAATTATGAATAAACTGATAATTGATGTAGCCAGTGAAAAAATTTTTTTAATGATCATAACTAGTAATGATATTTATAATATTACTAAAGAGAATACTAAAATTAATTATGAAAAATTAACTTTAATTATTAATGATTTTTTAAATTCTTATCAATTAAACTTGAAAGATATTAATACAATTTATTTAAATAGAGGGCCTGGAAGTTTTGCGGGAATAAGAAATTCATTTTCTATAGTTAAAGCATTTAATTTAACTAATAATATTGATTACTATTGTTATAGCATTCAAGATTTTAAAGGTGAAAAAGACATAAAATACGAAAATATCCCTCATTTGTGCGATAAATTTAATATTAAAAAAAATTTGATTAACCCTATTTATTTAAGTTAAAATTATTTATGTCAGAAACAATAGAGCAAAAATGTATAGCAAAAGGAGTTAAATTAACTGATCAAAGAAGAGTAATTGCACAAGTAATGTCAGAGTCTTCTGACCATCCGGATGTAGATGAGCTTTATAATAGAGTATCTAAAATTGATCCTAAAATAAGTATTGCTACTGTTTATAGAACGGTAAAACTATTTGAAGAGTCTGGAATATTAACAAAGCATGAGTTTAAAGGTGGAAAAGCTAGATATGAAGAATTAAATGAAGGCCATCACGATCATTTAATAGATGTGAAAACTGGTGAAATCATAGAATTTGTAGACGAAGAAATTGAAAAGTTGCAAAAAAAAGTTGCAGAAAAATATGGATATAAATTAGTAGACCATAAATTAGAATTATATGGGGTTAAGAAAAAATCCCAATAATTATGAATCAAAAAATATTTATTAAAACTTTTGGATGTCAAATGAATGAGTATGACTCTAATAGGATATATGATTCAGTTAAAAAAATTGGTTATGAAAAAACAGAAAAATATGAAGAAGCAAACTGTTATCTTTTAAACACATGTCACATTAGAGATAAAGCAAAAGAGAAAGTTTATCATGAAATAGGTAGAGTTAAAAAAATTTTTAGATCTAAAAAAAAGCCATTAGTGATTATTGCAGGGTGTGTTGCTCAAGCAGAAAATCAAGAGATGCTAAAAAGAGAACCCTACATAGATTTAGTTATTGGTCCTCAAGCTTATCACAAAATAAATGACACAATATTAAATTATAACAAAAAAAAGAAAAAGATTGAAGAAACTGAATTTGATGCAGTTTCTAAATTTAAATATTTGAGTAAAATTAAAAATGAAGCTGGAAAAGTTTCATCTTTCTTAACTATTCAGGAAGGATGTGATAAGTTTTGTCATTTTTGCGTAGTCCCATATACAAGAGGACCAGAATATTCTCGACCATTTAAACAAATTTTGGATGAAGCAAAATATTTAGCTGATAATGGTGCAAAAGAAATAATTTTACTTGGTCAAAATGTAAATGCTTATGATAATGAAGGATTCAGACTATCAGATTTGATTTTAAATATTGAAAAATTATCTGAAATTAAGAGAGTTAGATATACAACATCTCACCCAAAAGATATGACTGAGGATTTAATTGAAGTATATGAAACCTCTGAAAAGTTAATGCCACTTGTGCATTTACCGGTTCAAAGTGGATCTAATAAAATTTTAAAGTTGATGAATAGAAAACATACTATTGAGGAATATCTAAATACTTTTGATAAATTAAAAGAAATTAATTCAAATATAGAATTTTCAAGTGATTTTATAATAGGTTATCCTGGTGAAGAGGATCAGGATTTTAACGATACTATTAGATTAATTGAAAGAATTAAATTTATTAACTCTTATTCATTTATTTTTAGTCCAAGACCTGGAACAGTCGCCGAAAATTTAGACCTAACTGAAAAAAAAACTTCTATTGAAAGATTAGAAAAAATTCAAACTATCTTATTCAAAAATCAAATCGAAATGAATAAGTCATTGGAGGGTAAAGTTATTGATGTTTTGGTTGAAAATTTAACCGACGATAAAAGCAAAGCTTTTGGTAGATCTGAGTATATGACATCTGTAATTTTTAATGGTAAAAAGAATGATATTGGAAAAATAGTGCAAGTGAGAATTAAAGATAGTAATAGAAATACTTTATTCGGTGAAATAATAACTAATTCGGATCAGAAGGTCGCATAGAATTTGAGTGGAATAACTAAAAAAAATATCGATCAGTCTTTAAAATTTGTTTATTCAGATAACAATTCTTTAAGTGTTATATTTCATGACAATAACTTGTTGATGGGTGTTGTTGGGGAATTTAATAAAAATTTACAAGAATTAGAAAAAATTACAAATTGTAGCTTATATTCAAGGGGAAATTCAATTTTGATTAAATCTACACCTGAAAAGAATGAAAAAATTAAAAACGCTATTCAATTTTTGGCTAATCAGTTTATTAATAATGGAAGTATAGAGAATAAAGATATACTTTCATCGGTTGATAACTTTATGATTAATGAAAAAGTAAAAAATAATAACGTTACAGATATTATCAAAACTCCAAAAAAATCTATAATTCCTAGATCTGAAAAACAAAAAAGCTATGTGAGAGCTTTGAGGGAGAGTGATATTGTAATTTCAGCCGGGCCAGCAGGAACTGGAAAAACTTTTCTGGCAGTCGCTGTAGGTTTAACTATGCTTTTAGAAAAAAAGATTGAGAGAATTATTCTTTCAAGACCAGCTGTAGAAGCAGGCGAGCGTTTGGGATTTTTACCTGGAGATATGAAGGAAAAGGTAGACCCTTATCTTAGACCTTTATATGACTCTTTATATGATCTCTTCGACTTTGAAAAAATACAAAGAATGATTGAGATTGGAGATATAGAGATTGCACCTTTAGCTTTTATGAGAGGTAGAACTCTAAAAAATTCCTTTGCAATTTTGGATGAGGCACAAAATGCTACAGATACTCAGATAAAAATGTTTTTAACACGTATTGGAGAAAATTCTAAAATTGTTGTAAATGGAGATCCTTCTCAAATTGATTTACCAAATAAAAGTATGTCAGGATTAGTTCGATCAAAAGAGTTGCTAGGGCATTTAAAGGAAATATCCATAGTTGATTTCGATCATTCAGATGTAGTCAGACATCCACTTGTTTCTAAAATAGTCAAAGCATACTCAAATAATGATTAGTATTAATGTCTTCTCTGAGGAGAAGGCTTGGTCAAAAAGACTTAAAAATAACGACATTTTTTTTAAAAAAATATGTAAAGCTTTTCCAAAAAAATACAAATTTTTGAATAAAAAAGTAACCTTCACACTATTACTTTCAAATAATCAGAATATTAAAAAATTAAATAAAGCTTTTAGAAAAAAAAATAAATCTACAGATATTTTATCTTTTCCATTAGATAAAAAAATAAAAATTAAAAAAAATACTTATTTGGGAGACATTATCATCAGCTATAATTATTTAGATAAACCAAAATCACAAGATTTAAAATCTTTTAAAGAAAAAGTTGCTAAAATATTAATACATGGTTTTCTTCATCTTTTAGGTTTTGATCATAAAAAAAATAAAGATTATTCCAAAATGTTAAAAGAGGAAAATCTATTATTTAAATCTGTACAATCAAAAATAAATTAAATTGAAAAACAAATTTCATATTGAATTAATTTATTTAATTTTATTAGGAGTGCTTACCTCCTTAAGTTTACCCCCATTTAATTATGTTGTAATAAATTTTTTAACTTTTAGTTTATTCTATATATTTTTAATAAAAAAAATTGAGTTTTATAAAAATAAAAAAATATTTTTCCTTTATGGTTGGTTATTTGGGTTTGGTTATTTTGTAAGTAATTTATATTGGATCTCAATATCATTAACCTTTGATCAAAGTTTTAAGTTTTTAATACCATTTACAATAATATTAATACCTGGTTTATTAGCCTTGTTTTATGCTTTAGTTGCTTATTTATTTGCAGTTTTAAAACCAAATAAAAGTTTGAGCTCATTTTTTCTTTTTTCTTTAATATTTGGAATAGTAGAGTTTCTACGAGGATCAATACTAACCGGTTTTCCTTGGAATTTAATTGCTTATAGTTTCTCTAATCAAATCGAAATTTTAAACATTGCATCAGTCATAGGTACATACAGCTTTAATCTTTTCTGTATTTCATTATTTACAAGCCCATCAATATTTATTTTAAGAGAAAATAAAAAAGATATTAGCGTATGTGTTGCGTTTCTTATTACAACGTTATCATTTTATGTACTTGGTTCACAAAATTTAGAAAAATTTAACAATCAAGAAGTAAAAAATCTTGACTATAAAATAAGAATTTTGAGTTCAAATATAAGTATAGATAGATTTTATAACAATGTTGATCCTATAACTGCAATAGAAGAACTAATTGAAATTAGCTCTCCCAAAAAAAGTGAAAAAATAATTTTTATTTGGCCAGAGGGTATAATTCCAGGTATTTCACAAGACCAATTAAAAGAATACAAGTGGTTATTTGAAAATAAATTTAACGAAAATCATTTGTTGGCAATTGGTATCAATAGTAAAGAAGATGAGAATAAAACTATTAAACATTTTAATTCATTATCTATTTTTGATCACAATCTAAATATAATAAATTCATATAAAAAAATAAACCTTGTTCCTTTTGGTGAATTTTTACCTTTTGAAAAATTACTAAAACGTATTGGCCTAAAAACAATTACTAATGACTACCAATCATATTCGAAAGGTAAAGAAAGAAACATAATTAATCTGAATTATAATAATTTATCAGTGAAAATATTGCCTCTCATTTGTTATGAGATAATTTATTCTGGTAAAATTTTTACAAACAGTAACTTTGATTATATTGTAAATGTTTCAGAAGATGGCTGGTTTGGTAAATCAATTGGTCCAGATCAACATTTTACTCATAGTATTTTTAGAGCTATAGAGAGTGGAAAATATATTTTAAGGTCTGCAAATAATGGGACAACAGCAATTATTAACCCAATGGGAGTTATTGAGCAAAAAGTTGATATTAATAAATCTGGTTATATAGATTTAAGTGAATCAAGAAAAATTGAGACAACTCTATTTGCAAAATTTGGAAATAAAATTTTTGGATTTATAATTTTGTTGTATATTTTTTTAATTTTTTCATTTAAGAAACGTAAAAATGAGTAATTTAAAAAATTATCTTTTCACAAGTGAGTCTGTCTCTGAGGGACACCCAGATAAAGTGTCTGATAGGATTTCAGATATGGTTGTTGATAGTTTTATTTCTGGAGATCCATATTCTAGAGTTGCTTGCGAAACACTTACTACGACAAATAAAGTTGTTCTAGCTGGTGAGGTGAGAGGACCAGAAATTAAAAAAGATGAATTAATTGAAAAAGTAAGAAATTGTATAAAAGATATTGGTTATGACCAAGAAGGATTTACTTGGAAAGAAGCTACAAAAATTGAAAGTCATTTACATTCCCAATCAGCTGATATTGCTATGGGAGTAGACTCATCAGGAAATAAAGATGAAGGAGCTGGAGATCAAGGTATCATGTTTGGATACGCTTGTAATGAAACGGATGTTTTAATGCCAGCACCAATTCATTATTCTCATAAAATCTTAAGATTAATGGCTGAAGATAGAAAATCTGGAAAATTAAAAAATATTGAACCAGATTCAAAAAGTCAGGTAACATTCGAGTATGTTGATGGAAAACCATCAAAAGTAAAATCTGTAGTTATATCTTCACAGCATTCACCAGATGTTAATCAAGCACAAGTAAGAGATTTATTAAGACCTTATATGTTAAAATCTATTCCTGAGAATTTTCTTAATGGTTTCAATGAGGATGAGTTTTATGTAAATCCAACAGGTAATTTTGTGATTGGTGGTCCCGATGGAGATTGTGGTTTGACAGGTAGAAAAATTATTGTTGATACTTATGGTGGGGCAGCACCTCATGGTGGTGGAGCTTTCTCTGGAAAAGATCCAACTAAAGTTGATAGATCAGCAGCTTATGCGGCAAGGTATATTGCTAAAAATGTTGTGGGTTCAAAAATTGCTGAAAAATGTTTAATTCAATTAGCTTATGCAATTGGTGTATCAAAACCATTATCTATCTATGTTGATTTATTTGATAACGATCTAGATAAAAATAAATTTGTTGTAGAAAAGATTAAAGAAAATTTTGATTTAAGCCCTAGAGGTATCAGAGAAATGTTAGATTTAAATAAACCAATATATGAAAAAACATCTGCCTATGGTCATTTTGGTAGAGCACCTGAGGAAAATGGTTCATTTTCATGGGAAAAAATCGATAAAACTAACGTTTTTTCTAAATAGTTTCTGTTGAATTAAAAAAAAACTTTACTATATTGCAACTACATTATTGAACTTTACAAAATGGGCTTTAGCCCATTTTTTTTTGGAGCAAACAAAATTATGTTAAATAAAAGAGCAGATAAACTTGAATTATTGAGAATTGCTGAAGCTGTGGCATTAGAAAAATCAATTGATAAAGAACTAATTATAAGTTCTATGGAAACAGGTATTGCTAAAGCTGCAAAATCAAAATTTGGACAAGAAAATGAAATTAAAGTTTCAATAAATAGAGACAATGGAGATATTGAGCTTTTTAGAAAATTGATAATTGCTGAAAATCCTGAAAATGCAAATACAGAGATAAAATTGGAAGATGCAATTAATTTAAATGAATTAAACAAAGATAAGTCTATTGGTGACGAAGTATTACAGCCACTTCCTTCATTTGATTTTGGAAGAATTGCTGCGCAAACTGCAAAGCAGGTGATTAGTTTTAATGTAAGAGAAGCTGAAAGAGAAAGACAATTTAATGATTTTATTGATAAGAAAGACTCTATTTTAAGTGGAATTGTAAAGAGATTAGAATTTGGAAATGTAATTGTTGATTTAGGAAGAACTGAAGCAATAATTCAAAAAAATGAATTAATACCTCGTGAAAATATTAAAGCAGGTGATCGTATAAAAGCTTATTGTTATGATGTTAGAAGAGAGCCTAGAGGGCAACAAATATTTCTATCTAGAGCTCATCCTAAATTTATGGAAAAGCTTTTTGTTCAAGAGGTTCCCGAAATTTATGATGGACTAATAGAAATTAAATCTTCTTCAAGAGATCCTGGAAGTAGAGCTAAAATATGCGTTAAAGCAGTTGATACATCTCTAGATCCAGTAGGTGCTTGTGTAGGTATGAGAGGTTCAAGAGTTCAAGCTGTTGTAAATGAACTTCAAGGAGAGAAAATTGATATAGTAAATTGGTCAGAAGACCCTGCTATTTTGGTTTCAAATGCATTATCCCC
The DNA here is from genome assembly GCA_902619745.1 of uncultured Pelagibacteraceae bacterium. Classification (GTDB taxonomy): domain Bacteria; phylum Pseudomonadota; class Alphaproteobacteria; order Pelagibacterales; family Pelagibacteraceae; genus Pelagibacter. The sequence continues at coordinate 11,619 of CACNFL010000005.1, read as the reverse complement.
TGCTGAAGTACAAAGAGTTAACGTTGATAGTGAAAGAAAAAAACTTGATGTAATTCTTACCGAGGAAAATTTAAGCAAAGCAATTGGGAGAAGAGGTCAAAATGTAAGACTTGCGACAAAACTCTTAAATTATGAAATTAATATAATGACAGATGCAGAAGACTCTGAACGAAGACAATTAGAATTTAAAGAAAAAACAGAAAACTTTGTAAAAAATTTAGAGTTAGATGAAACGCTGGGTCAGTTACTTGTTGCTGAAGGTTTTTCAACTATTGATGACATTAAAGATAGTTCAGCTGAAAATTTAATGAAGATTGAAGGTATAGAAGAAGATACTGCCAAAGCATTGATAGAAAGAGCTAAAGAGTTTCATGAAAAGGATCAAGAGGATATTTCTCAGAGAATTAAAGAATTAGGTCTGGAAGATGCCTTGATTAATTTAAAGGGATTAACACCAGGAATGTTAGTCACACTTGGTGAACAAAAAATTTTAAGTTTAGAAGATTTTGCAGACTTAGCATCTGATGAATTAACTGGTGGTTATGACGTAGTTAAAGGTGAGAGAGTGAAAATCCAAGGTTATCTGGAAGATTTTGCTTTATCTAAAGAAGAAGCTGATGAACTAATTATGTCTGCTAGAAACATTGTTTATAAAGATTGAGTGATGAGGTATGGAGAAAAAAACAAAATTAACAATTTCAGGCTCAGCCAAAAAATCAATCAAGAATATTGAGATTGCTAAATCTCAAGGAAAAAATTCTGTAGTAATTGAAAAACAAACTGGAAAATTCTCGAGTAGAGGAGGATCATTAAGATCTACTACAAATAAACCAAGAACAACCTCAACTTTCAACAGAGGAACACCATTAAAACCTTCATTTAATCCTAAATCACCCCCTATAACAAACGATTTTGAAAAGAGAAAATTAGCAGAGCAAAGAGCTACTAAACGACTTAAAGGAGATAGTGAAAACAAAGATAGAAAAACTTTAAAAGCAGGAACAAAAAAGAGAGAGTTAAAGTTAACGGTGTCTAGAGCGCTAAGTGATGAGATTGATGCAAAACAAAGAAGTTTAGCATCAGTAAAAAGAGCAAGACAAAAAGAAATTAAAAATGCTACAAAAGATGATTCTCAAGAAAATTTAAAACCAATTAAAAGAGATATTAATATTCCTGAAGCAATCACAGTAAGAGAACTTGCAAACAGAATGGCTGAACAATCAAGCAATGTAATTAAGCATTTATTTGGTATGGGTGTTACTGTGACTATCAATCAAACATTAGCTGCAGATACTGCGGAATATTTAGTTAAAGAATTTGGTCATAATCCAATTAGGGAAGAGAAAGCAGAAGAAATAATTCAAAAAATAAAAGCTTCAAGAGCAGAAAATTTAAAGAATCGACCACCAATAGTTACCGTCATGGGTCATGTGGATCATGGCAAAACATCAGTACTAGACGTGCTTAGAAGTGCGAACGTGGTTTCAGGAGAATTTGGTGGAATAACCCAACACATTGGAGCTTACCAAATTGAAAGTCAGGGTAATAAATTAACGTTTATTGATACTCCAGGTCATGCTGCATTTACAGAAATGAGAGCAAGAGGATCAAAATTAACAGACGTGGTTGTTTTAGTAGTTGCTGCTGATGATGGAGTTAAACCTCAAACAGTTGAGTCAATTAAACATGCTAAAGCTGCAAATGTTCCAATAGTTGTAGCAATAAATAAATGTGATTTACCAGAGGCAGATCCTCAGAAAATAAAAAATCAATTATTAGAACACGAATTGATTGCTGAAGATTTATCTGGTGATACTTTAATGGTAGAGATTTCAACTAAAACAAAACAAAACTTAGATAAATTAGTAGAGTCAATAATATTACAAGCAGAGATTTTAGATCTTAAAACGGATTTTGTATCTAAAGCTACAGGTATAGTCTTAGAGTCTAAAATTGATGTTGGTAGAGGTCCTGTTGCAAATATAATTGTAACAACAGGAACACTTAATAAAGGTGATTTTTTTGTAAGTGGTTTAAAATGGGGAAAAGTTAGAGCGATTATTAATGACAAAGGTCAAAATATTAATGAAGCATTACCTTCTACTCCTGTTGAAATTTTAGGGATAAATGGTGCAGCAAAAGCAGGAGATGATTTTATTGTACTAGATACGGAAAAAGAAGCCAAAACATTAAGTGAAAATAGAGCTCAAGAAAGCAAGGATGGAAAAAATCCTCTAACTTTTGCAACTCAAGATTCTGCTTTTTCAGATAAATCTACAGAAGAATTAAATTTAATTATTAAATCTGATGTACATGGATCATCAGAGGCAATTAAAAATGCAATTAGTCAAATCAAACACGATGAAGTTAAACCTAAAATAATTTTAGCAGATATTGGAATGGTAACCGAAACAGACGTTACATTAGCTAAAGCTTCAAATGCAGTATTAATTGCTTTCAACGTTAAACCAAGTAAAGAAGCAAAAAAACTTGCTGAAAATGAGAAGATTAAAATATCTTCTTACAATATTATTTATGAAGTTTTGGACTATATTAAACAAAGAATGTCAGGATTATTGGCGCCTGATGTACAAGAAAAAATTACTGGTACTGCACAAATTTTAGAAATATTTAAAGTTTCGGGTGCAGGTAAAGTTGCTGGGTCAAAAGTAACTGAAGGAGAAATTAATAGCACTTCAGATGTAAGAATTATTAGAGACGGTGCTATTATATATACTGGAAAAGTTTCAACAATATTTAGAGAAAAAAACCAGGTTAAACAGGTAAGTGATGGTCAAGAATGTGGAATAACCGTTAAAGATTATATGGATTTCCAAAAAAATGACACAATAGAAGCATTTAGTGTTACATCTACTGAGAGGTCAATTTAATGGCAGATAGAATAGGAAAACCAGTATCACAAAGACAGCTTAGAGTAGGAGAAATGATTAAGCAGTCTTTAAGCATGATTTTTATAAGAAATGAGGCTAAGGTGCCAAACTTAGAAACAAACACAATAACTGTTACTGAGGTTAGAATGAGTCCAGATTTAAAAATTGCCAAAGCATATGTTCTTCCTTTGGGAGGAAAAGATGCAGAGGAAACAATTAATGTTTTAAAAGAATACTCATTTTTAATTAGAAAAATTTTATCACAAAAAGTGGTTATGAAATTTTTACCAAAATTACTTTTTAGAAAAGACGAATCTTTTGAGTATGCGGAAAAAATAGAAAACTTAATAAAACAAACAAATAAATAGGAAGAAAGAGGCATGAACAAAAAGGCACAAGAATTAGCAATGCATGATAAAGATACTGGATCTTCAGAGATACAAATCGCTTTGCTAACAGAGAAAATTGAAACTCTCTCTAAACATATTAAGCAATTCAAAAAGGATAAACATTCATCTGTTGGATTGTTGAGAGCGGTAAATAGAAGAAAGAAATTGTTAGAATACCTAAAGAAAAATAAAATGGATTCTTACAAAAATGTACTGTCGAAATTGAATTTAAGAAAATAGAAGTCAAGATAGATAGAACGGAATGGAACGAAACGAACGAAACGAAATGGAAATGAAATGTTTAAAGTATATAAGAAGGAAATTGAAGTAGCGGGAAAGAAGATAAGTTTAGAAACAGGTAAAGTAGCAAGACAGGCAGACGGTGCAATAATCGCAACATGTGGAGAGACAGTCGTACTAGCAACAGTAGTGGGAGCAAAAAAAGTAAATCCTGATATGGATTACTTTCCTTTATCTGTAAATTATCAAGAAAAATATTATGCAGCAGGAAAAATCCCAGGTGGATATTTTAAAAGAGAAGCAAGACCAACTGAAAGTGAAACATTAATCTCTAGATTAATTGATAGACCAATCAGACCTTTGTTTCCTGATGAATTTAAAAATGAAGTACAGTTATTACCAACAGTAATTTCATACGATAAAGAAAATGAACCAGATATTTTGTCAATTACTGCATCTTCAGCGGCTTTAGCTATATCAGGAATGCCATTTATGGGTCCTGTAGGTGCTTCAAGAGTTGGTTTTGTAGATGGAAAATATGTTTTAAACCCATCTAAAGCAGAATTAGAAAAATCAAAATTAGATCTAGTTGTAGCAGGTACAAAAGATGCTGTGCTTATGGTTGAGTCTGAAGCAAGTGGTTTAACAGAAGAAGAAATGTTAAATGCAGTTAAATTTGGTCACGAAGGCTTTGTTCCAGTAATTGAAATGATTGAGGAACTTGCAAAAGAATGTAGAAAACCTGAGTGGACAGTTGAGAAAAAAGATTTATCTGAAGTTAAGAAAAAACTTGAAGAAACTTTTACAGAAGATCTTAAAAAAGCTTTTGCAACTAGAGATAAACAAGATAGATCAAATCAAATTTCAGAGATTACTGATAAAGCTAAAAAGCTTTATGAGGAAGATGAAAACTACACAGATCTTGATGTTAACAGTCAATTAAAAAATCTTGAAAAATCAATTGTTAGAACTGATATTCTAAAAAATAAAAATAGAATTGATGGTCGAGGATTGTCAGATGTAAGACCTATTGAATGTGAAGTGGGTGTTTTACCAAGAGCACATGGTTCTGCATTATTTACTAGAGGAGAAACCCAAGCAATTGTTGTAGCAACTTTAGGAACATCTGATGACGAGCAAAGAATTGAAAGTTTAGATGGATTACAAAGAGAGCGATTTATGCTTCACTATAATTTTCCTCCTTTTTCAGTTGGAGAAACTGGAAGAATTGGAACAGGTAGAAGAGAAATTGGTCATGGTAAATTAGCTTGGAGAGCAATTAACTCTTCATTACCTACAAAAGAGGCGTTTCCATATACTTTTAGAGTAGTTTCAGAGATTACTGAATCTAATGGTTCTTCTTCAATGGCTACTGTTTGTGGAACATCTTTGGCATTAATGGATGCAGGGGTTCCAATTAAAGAGCCAGTTGCTGGTATTGCAATGGGATTAATAAAAGAAGGTGATGATTTCAGCGTCCTTTCAGACATCTTAGGTGATGAAGATCACTTGGGTGACATGGACTTTAAAGTTGCTGGAACTAAAGATGGAATTACTTCTCTTCAAATGGATATCAAAATTACAGGTATTACTTTTGAAATTATGGAGCAGGCATTAAGCCAAGCTAAAGATGGAAGAGTTCACATCTTGGGAGAAATGAATAAAGCATTATCAGCTTCAAGATCTGATGTTGGAAAACATACTCCAAAAATGGAACAAGTTAATGTAGATAAAAAAGACATTGCTGCTGTAATTGGAAAAGGTGGCGCAACCATCAGAGAAATTGTTGAAAAATCAGGTGCAAAAGTAGATGTAAATGATGAAGGCGTAGTAACAGTTGCTGCTCCTGATGAGGAGTCTAGAAACATTGCAATGCAAATGATTAAAGACATCACTGCAAAAGCTGAATTAAACAAAATTTATTCAGGTAAAGTAATGAAGATTATGGAGTTTGGTGCATTTGTTAATTTCTTAGGAAAACAAGATGGACTAGTTCATATCTCAGAACTTGCAGATAAAAGAGTTGCTAAAGTTACTGACGTTGTCAAAGAAGGTGACGAAGTAAAAGTTAAGGTGATTGGTTTCGATAGAGGTAAAGTTAAACTATCTATGAAGCAAGCTGCTGAGTAATAGCCTAAATTAAAATTCTAAACCCCAGGAATGAGAATTCTGGGGTTTTTTTTAACTAAATTTTAGCTAATATTTTTAGGATCTGGCATCCCAACTTTATTATATCCAGCATCTACGTAGTGGATTTCACCAGTAACTCCGTTAGCAAGGTCGCTTAATAGATATAATGCTGAATTTCCAACATCATGGATATCTACGTTTCTTTTAAGGAAAGAATGGTCTTCATTCCATTTATATAAGAATTTTGCGTCTCCAATTGCAGAGGCAGCCAATGTCTTGATAGGTCCAGCACTTATAGCATTTACTCTCATACCTTTGGCCCCTAAATCTCTAGCTAAATACTTAACACTTGCCTCAAGAGCTGATTTACAAACACCCATTACGTTATAATTTGGAATTGCTTTAGTAGACTCGTAAGTTAAAGTTAATAAACTTCCACCTTGTTTCATTACTTTTGAAGCTTCTTTTGCTACTTCAGTAAATGAAAAACAAGAAATTAACATACTTCTTAAAAAATTTTCTCTTGTCGTATTTAGATACTCACCTGATAACTCTGATTTATCTGAAAAAGCAACTGCATGAACTACAAAATCGATTTCACCCCATTGGGATTTGATATCGTCAAATAATTTAACTACTTCCTCTTTTTTTTCAACATCACAACTAAATGTAACATTTGAATTTAATTTTTCTGCTAAAGGAACAACTCTTTTTTTTAGAGCATCACCTAAATAAGTAAATGCTAACTCCGCTCCAGCCTCTGCAAGTTTTTGAGATATACCCCAGGCAATAGATCTCTCATTAGCAACACCCATGATCAATCCTTTTTTACCTTTCATCAAACTCATAAACTAAACCTTTTCAAAAATTAAAGCTGCATTAGTTCCACCAAACCCAAAACTATTTGACATTACTGTATTTAAGGTTGCTCCTGTTTCAGTTTTCGCAACAATTGGAAATTTTTTAGCATCATCATCCATATCTGTAATATTTGCTGATCCTGTTATGAAATTGTTTTTCATCATTATCAAACAATAGATTGCTTCATGCACTGAAGCAGCCCCTAAAGGATGACCAGATAAAGATTTTGTTGAACTAATTTTTGGAATATCCTCTCCAAAAGTTTCTTTAATAGCATTAAGCTCAGTTATATCTCCAACTGGAGTAGATGTTCCATGAGTATTAATGTAATTAATTTTATTTTTGGCAGTTGCCATTGCCATTTTCATACATCTAACAGCACCTTCACCCGATGGCGCTACCATGTCGTATCCATCCGAAGTTGCTCCATAACCTGTTAATTCTGCGTATATTTTAGCTCCTCTTGCTTTAGCATGTTCGTATTCCTCAAGTACTAACACACCCGCACCACCTGCAATTACAAACCCATCTCTAGTTTTATCATAAGCTCTAGACGCAGATTGTGGAGTGTCATTATATTTTGATGATAAAGCTGTCATAGCATCAAACATTGCTGTCATCGCCCAATGAATTTCTTCACTTCCACCTGCAAAAACAACATCTTGTTTACCCATTTGAATTAATTCCATAGAATTTCCTATGCAGTGACCACTGGTTGCGCATGCAGAACTCATTGTGTAGTTAGTTCCTTTAATTTTAAATGGTACGGCAAGTGTTGCTGAGGCAGTACTGGCCATTGTTCTTGGAACAATAAAGGGCCCCATTAGTTTTGGAGTTTTAGCTCTAGTTTTATCTGCTGCAAGTATTACGTTTTCAATTGATGGGCCACCGGAACCCATTACAATCCCAGTTTTAAAATTACTCACTTCACTTTCTTCTAATCCAGAGTCCTCAATTGCCTCTTTCATTGCAATATAATTATAAGCTGAGCCTGAACCCATAAACCTAATTGTTTTTCTATCGATATGATCTTCAAGTTTAATATTTGGTTTACCATGAACATGGCTTTTTAAATTGTGCTCCTTGTATTCCTCAGCATAAGAAATCCCTGATTTTGAGTTTAATAAAGATTGATGAACTTCCTCTTGATTATTTCCTAAGCAAGAAACTACTCCTAAACCAGTAATAACTACTCTTCTCATTATTTAAATAAACCTACCTTTAAACTTTCTGCTGAATATATTTTTTTATTATCTGCAAGAACAATTCCATTTGCAAGCCCAACAGTTGTTCCTCCAGGAGACATAATTTTTTTCATATCTATTTCATATCTTACATTTTTTACACTCTGTAAAACTTCACCTGTAAATTTCACAGTACCCACTCCTAAAGCTCTTCCTTTTCCAGGATTTCCTAGCCAACCTAGAAAAAAACCCACCAGTTGCCACATAGCATCTAAACCTAAACATCCTGGCATAACTGGATCTTTTTTAAAATGACAATCAAAAAACCAAAGATCATCTTTAATATCTAATTCAGCTTTTAAAGAGCCCTTATTAAATGTTCCATTATTTTCATTGATTTCAGTTATTCTGTCAAACATAAGCATTGGTGGAAGAGGTAATTTTGCATTGCCAGGCCCAAAAAGATCACCATTTCCACAAGTTATTAGGTCATCATAGGAGTATGAGTTTTTTTTCATAATTTTGAGCTCCCTTAATACTTGATTTAATCCTAATATAATATAATAAAACATTATATTTTTATTCATACTTTAGAATAATTATAAAAAACAATGCCAAAAAACTGCAATTTTATTGAAAAATTAAGAGAAGTTGGACTTAGACCTACTAAGCAAAGAGTAAAAATGTGTGAAGTTTTGTATAATAGAGAAAAAACTTTTCATTTCACAATTAACGATTTAGTTAAATTGTTATCTGAGAAAATGAATCAAAAGATATCTCTAGCTACAGTTTATAACACAGTTCATGCATTTGAAAAAAAAGGATACCTAAAAGAAATTTCAATCGATAGTCATAAAAGTTATTTTGATACAAACACATCAGCACATCATCATTTTTTTGATGAAGATACGCATGAGCTAATCGATTGTGATGATAACGATATAGACAAAATAAATATTAGAAAAAATATAACTGGAAAAAAAATAAATTCCGTTGAAGTTTTGGTAAGAGTTGCGAGTGATAATCAAACTCAAAAATAATTCTATAAAATTAAATACTTAGAATCTACATTATAATAATTCTAAACTGTTGACATAATCTTATTAACTATTATATGGTGATTAACATTTAAAAGGAGAAAAATAATGTCTTTAAAAGGAAGTAAAACAGAAGAAAACTTAAAAGCAGCATTCGCTGGAGAAAGTCAAGCAAATAGAAGATATCTTTATTTTGCACAAAAAGCAGACATCGAAGGTTACAATGATGTAGCTACAGTTTTTAGATCAACAGCAGAAGGTGAAACTGGTCACGCTCATGGTCATTTAGAATACTTAGAGCAAGTTGGTGACCCTGCTACAGGAAAACCAATTGGTGAAACTAAAGCTAATTTAGCTTCAGCTATCGAAGGTGAAACTCATGAGTACACAGATATGTACCCTGGTATGGCTAAGACTGCTAGAGAAGAAGGCTTTGAAGAAATCGCAGACTGGTTCGAAACTTTAGCTAAAGCTGAAAAATCACACGCTGGTAAATTCCAAAAAACTTTAGAGTCTATTAGCTAAACAAATTTCTTAGTGGGCGCTAGTCGCCCACTAAAAACAATTCGAATTTCAAATAATTAAATTATATGAGCAAAGAAGGAAGTTTAGGTGCACCTATAAGACACCCTATAGATTTTGAGCATCCTGATTTTTTAAATCCTGAAAAGTTAGACGCTGAAATGAGAAGAGTGTTTGATATTTGTCATGGATGCCGAAGATGTTTTAATCTTTGTGACTCATTTCCAAAGCTATTTGACATGATTGATGAATCTAAAAATGAAGATGTTGAAAGCTTATCTAGCGACCAATTTGCCCCTGTCGTTGATGCATGTACATTGTGTGATATGTGTTTTATGACTAAATGCCCATATGTTCCACCTCATGATTTTGATTTAGATTTTCCACATTTGATGCTGCGATATAGAGCAGCTCAAAAAAAATTAGGTAAATTACCAAGCGTACCAACACAATTAGCCCAAATAGACCGAAATGCTAAAATTGGTGTCATGTTCTCTAAAATAGTTAACTGGGCATCAAATATCAAAAATAAATTAATTAGAAAAATCTTAGAATTAATTACTGGAATAGATAAAAGAGTTCAGTTACCAAAATATAACTCAGAAACTTTTTCTAATTTTTTCAAAAAAAATAGAGAAAAGATAAATTATCAAACATCTTCTAAAGATAGAAAAGTTGTTATTTATTCAACTTGTTTTGTAAATTTTAATAAAAAAAATACAGGTGTTGCCGCTTTAAAAGTTTTGAAAAAAAATGGCGTAGAAGTTCAGGAAGCTTACCCTGGTTGTTGTGGGATGCCATTTCTAGAGCAGGCTGATCTGCCAAAAGTTGTTGAACAAGCAAAAAAAGTTTCTAAGGATTTAGTCGAATGGATTGATAAAGGATATAAAGTAGTAACCTTAACAGCTAGTTGTGGGTTGATGTTAAAATTTGAATGGCCCTTGTTATTACCAAACGAAGAAAAAATAAAAAAATTATCTACAAATGTTATGGATATTGATGAGTATGTTGTGGATATTGCAAACAATGAGGGATTAGCAGAAGGATTAAATGAGATTGACGGAGGAGTAACCGTGCATCATGCTTGTCATGCTAGGGCACAGAACATGGGTATCAAAGCAAGAGATATGTTAAAACTAATACCAAACGTTAAAATTGATGTAGTTGAAAGATGTGCAGGTCATGGTGGAACTTTTGGAGTAATGAAAGAAACTCATGATTTAGCAAATAAAGTTGGAAGACCTACAGCTAGACAAATAAAAACCAAAAATAATAAGTATATGGCTTCTGATTGTCCTTTAGCTGGTAAACATTTAAAACAGTTAGAAGTTGATACAAACATATCTAATGATGAGGCACTACATCCTATCGAATTGATGGCAAAAAGTTATAACTTATGATCATGCCGAGAGAAAAAAGAGAAATTCAAAAAGAAGACATCATTCCTTTAGATGTTTATACAGAAAAGAGACGTGAATTAAGAAAAAACATTGTTGATTATAAAAAAAATAGAAGAGTTGCTTTAGGTCCTTATGCCACTTTTTATTTTGAAAGTTATGAAACAATGTTAGCCCAAGTACAAGAAATGTTGTACATTGAAAAAGGTGGTGACGAGCAACTTCATGATGAGTTATCTGCATACAATCCTTTAATACCTAACGGCAAAGAACTAACTGCAACTTTAATGTTTGAAATAGATAATCCTATTTCAAGGGCTGCTTTTCTTGGAAAAGTTGGTGGAATAGAAGAAACAGTATTTATGAAAATAAATGGTGAGAAAATTAAAGCAGTCCCAGAAGAAGATGTTGATAGAACCTCTGCTGAAGGAAAAGCTTCTTCTGTTCAGTTTATTCACTTTAATTTTACTGATGATCAAATAGAAAAATTTCAATCTAATAGTTCAGAAATTGAGCTTGGTATTGATCATAAAGAATATTCTCATAGCACAAAATTATCTAAGGAAAATATAGCCTCATTATCTGCTGATTTTAATTAATTTAGTCCCCAAATATTATCTGTTTTAATCCAACCTTCAAATTCTTCTGATGTAATTTTGCACCAATTTTGTTCACACTTTTCTATAATTAGTAATCTTCCTTCTTTTATTTGAGCAACTGGTTTAGCAAAAGATGTAGGTTTCTTAAATAAAACTTTATCTTTTGTGGCTATTACTGAATTACTTTTTTTTAATTGTGAAATATGAATCCATCCGCTGTTATTTTTAAAATCAATAATTCGTCTAAAATTTTCTTTTTTATCGATTTGTTTTAAAGGTAAATTTATTTTCTTGTAAACATACTTGATGTCAGATTCAAAACTTGGTCCATAGCGTACGTTCACCTTATTTTTTTTAAGAGAAACGAAT
>CACNFL010000004.1 GCA_902619745.1 uncultured Pelagibacteraceae bacterium | reverse complement strand
AAAAACTTATTAATGAGCAAGGTGGTTGGGGAATAACAACAATAGATTCTGGAAGTGGTTCTATTGAAAATACTATTGAAATACCAACTGCACCACAAACTAACAAAGGCTTAAAATTTAATGCAGCTGCAGCAGAACTAAAAAAAATTGACGACAAATTTTTTAAATTAAAAAATCATAACCCACAGTTTAAAAACGCAATTAAACAACTTAAAGATGATATTAAAACATATAGAAAAAGTTTAGATGATAATCAGGAAATCGCATCTGATTATGCAAAGAATATTGTTAAAATTGCAAGAAGAATAGAGTTTGCAAGTATCTATCCCCCTAATGCATTAAATGAAATGCAGGCTGCAATAATTGAATTTGACGAATTGCAAAATAAAGAACAAGGTGGATTAAGATTAATAGATATTCTTTTATTCCCTGCTGGAACAATTGTTGCAAGTGGACCGACATGTTCAGAACAAGGATCAGGAAGATGGTTACCAAAGCCATCTGATACTTTTAATAAATTTATCTTGATGTCGAAACCAAGTGTTGGCTATAAAAACATTCCTCTTTTATGGATTGAAATGGTTGATGTGAGTAAAATGATAGGATTTATTTTACCAGATTGGATAGCTGATATATTGCCTGGTGAATATCCAGTGCATACTAAAGATGGAGTAGTAAAAGAAAACTTCAAAAGCAATGTGTTAAAAGTTGTTACAGGTGATTTCAAATTATTTAAAGTGCCTGTCCCATACGGACATATTTGGGATTCTTTTTTAAGAGTATTTTTAGGATTAATCTTTGGTATCATAATTGGTGTACCTTTAGGATTGTTTATGGGTCTAAACAGGTTTGCAAAAGGTTTCTTCGATCCACTTATAGAACTTTATAGACCTGTTCCTCCTCTTGCATGGGCACCTTTAATTATTTCAGTTCTTGGAATTGATAACTCAGGAAAAGTATTTTTATTATTTATGGTCTCATTATCGATTATGATTATTTCTGCAAGAGCTGGTGCTTCAGGAACACAACTATCAAAAATCCATGCAGCCCACTCGTTAGGAGCTACTAAAAAACAAATTTTAAGACATGTAATTTTCCCAAATTCACTTCCTGAAATTCTTACAGGAATTAGAGTTGCTGTTGGTATGTGTTGGGGAACGCTTGTTGCTGCAGAATTCTTAGCAGGTACAACCGGTATTGGTTTTGTTGAAAACGTTGCTAAAAAGTACTTCCAATATGAGGTAATTTGGATAACGATATTTATTATGGGTCTATTAGGTCTTTTATTTGATATTACATTAAGAAAAATAATTGATAAAACTATTCCTTGGCGTGGAAAAGGATAAATGTTAAGGGGATGAAATGAAGACCCCAGTTTTAAAAAAACAAGTCATTAAAATATTCCAAAAATTTGGCCTAAGTAAAGATCATGCTTTGATTTCAGCTAATGCATTAATCAATGCAGAATTAGTTGGTGCATATGGACATGGTTTATCAAGACTTAAAATGTACTGTGATCGAATTTCCAAAAAAGTAATTAATCCGAAACCAAAAATTAAAATTAAAAAAATTTCTTCTTCTATTTCACACATAGATGCAAAAAATAGTATTGGTTTTGTTGCAGCTGATCTAGGAATTAAAACTGCAATTAAGCATGCACAAAAAACTGGAATAGGAATGGTAGCGGTTAAAAATAGTGGTCACTATGGTTTGTCAGGTTATTACGCTGAACAAGCAGCAAAGAAAAATTTAATTACAATGATCTATACAAATGCTCCTCCAGCAGTTGCTCCACATGGTGCTTTAAAATCTTTATTTGGTACAAATCCAATTTGTTTTGGATCACCTACTGGTTCTAAAATTCCTTTTATTCTAGATACATCAATTTCAGTAATTAACAGAGGTAAAATTAGAGTTGCTGCAAGAAATAATCAATCAATTCCTGCAGGAGTTGCTTTAGATAAATTTGGCAAACCAACCATTGATGCAAAAAAAGCATTAGCTGGAGTTCAATTACCAATTGCAGGTTTTAGAGGTTCAGGACTTGCTTGGATGGTAGATATTTTAAGTGGAGTTTTAACTGGAGGAAATCATGCAGGAAGAGTTAAGGATCCATTTGATGATTTTTCAGGTCCACAAAATATTGGACATTTATTTATAACTTTTAAAGCAAATTTATTTCAGAAAAATTATAACCAACGAATTAAAGATAATATTAAAACAATAAAAAAACTTCCTAAGATAAAAGGTGTTAAGGAAATATTGTATCCAGGACAAAATAAATATGCCCGGTATAAAAATAACTCAAAAAAAGAAATTTCTATACCGGATATAATAAAGAAAGATTTGGAAAACTTAATAAGTTAACATCGTTAGAGCACCCAAAGAAACGATAACAGATGATAAAATTATTGTTCGTTTAACCTTTTCCTTCTTCTTTTCTTCTAGAAGTCTTTGCTTTAGAACATCCACGTTAACCCTTTTTGGGGTTTCGACATATTGAGAGGGGGTCTCTACAATCTCGGATGTTCTATGTAAGCTTTCTGTACTCATATTTATTTTATAAGACTAATTTTAATCATTATAAGATCATTTATTACATACTAGGGTTGTCCAGAATGGGTTGACTCTAACATTACTTTTGTTCATATTGGGTTTTTTTTTAAAAAATGAACGCTATACCAAGTATTTCTGAACATATTGACGAGAAGGTAATCAATAAAGTAATTCAAGATAATTTTGCCGCACTGGCACCCTCTTATTTTACTCTAACAAGCAACTGGTTTGTAAGAGCATATGATCATTATAAAGACATAGATAAGTTTGTCCTCATTATATATTTAATACATCAAGACCTTATATATTTCAGACAAAATGGAGTAAAAATTGACTACGACACCTTTTATAAAGATAAACCAATCGAGATTGATAAAATTAATATTTCAGACATTTCAAAAGATTTGGGAGTTCCAAAAGAAAGTATTAGAAGAAAAGTTTTAGAATTAGAGGAACTAGGAGTAATTAAAAGAACTGGTAAGAAAATTTTTGTTGTTAGAGACACCCTCTACTCAGCTAAAGCGGTCGACACTCTTACAGAGGTTGCAAATATCTTGTATGAATTTAATAAAATTTTAAAAAAGGAAAAATTAGTAAGTGAAGTTTATTCTCATAAAGAAATAATATTAGCAATAAAAGAGAATTTTTCTTATTGTTTGTATCAATTTAATAAATTTTGGTTTATTTTTATAAAAAGATGGAGAGAAGAATTAAAAGATTTAGAAGTTTTTGCAATCGGTATGGTTGTGCTAATAAATACAATTAAAAATCCAAAATTTACTCCAAAAAAACAACATTTAGATTCATATAGAAAAGAGATTCAGGGGTCAGATAAAAGAGGAGTTAATGCCATGTCAATTTCTGAGATAACTGGTATTCCTAGACCTACAGTTGTTAGAAAAGTAAAATATTTAGTTAATAAAAAATTTCTTCATATAAATGATAAAAAATTAATTACTTACAATGCTAAAGATAGTGCTTTTGTAACAACAAAGGGAATGGTGAATAAAAATATGCTTAGCTTAAGCCATTTTATTTATAAAGTTTTTAATCAAATAAGAATAATCAATAACTAATTAGACTTTCTTAAAAAATAAATAAAAATAAATCCAGTTATATACATGATTAGTGCATAAGCACCTGTTGGTAATGCATATAATATATCAGTACCAAATATTTGCGTAGAGACAAATAACGCTAACGTACCATTTTGTAATCCACATTCTAAAGCAATACACTTCATTTGTTTAACACCTGAAGTAAAAGCTTTTGCAATGTAATATGCGATAACCATCATTGAAATATTTAAAATTAAAGCAATTAAACCTGCTTGTTTTATAAAGCTAATAAAATTTTCTCTTTCTGAATAAAAGGCAGCTACAAAAAAAACAGCAAAAAATACTATGTTAAGTTTGTTAAATATTTCAACTTTAGATGATATAAAATTTTCAGCAAATTTTCTGATAATCATTCCTAAAATCACAGGTACTGTTACAACTAAAAACATTTTTAAAGCTATTCCTGTCATTGAAATATTTTGAGAAACCTCTGTTATTCCTAACATATCCGCAGATGTAAAGATTATTAAAGGAACAGTGATAATACTTAATAAACTAATAACAGCTGTTAAAGATATTGATAATGCAACATCACCATCGGCAAACTTTGTCATTACATTAGATGTTACACCTCCAGGAGCTGCAGCTATGATCATAACCCCTATTGCTATTTCAGGTGGTGTTTTTAAAATTAAAATTAATATGTATGCTACAATTGGAAGAATTATTAATTGAGAAATAAAACCAACAATAAAGTCTTTTGGTGATTTGAATACTCTTCCAAAATCTTCTAGTTTTAATCCTAGGCCTAAGCCTAACATGATCAGAGCCAATATGATTGGCGCTATCTTAGTTACAATTTCCAATGACTTCCCCCTCTTAAAAAAAATTATACAATATTTTTAATTTAATAACTAAAATAAATTTTAAACCTAGAAGTGAATTTTGTAATAAAATAGTAACAATTTTTAATAAAACATATTAACTTTCTGAACAATATAACTTTAGAGAGAGGAAATAATGAAAAATCTAATCAAGATAGCATCTATTGTCCTTCTTTTTTCAATTACATTGTTTGGTCTTACAAACAAAGCTTCTGCTGCAAAATTAACTTTATATTGCAGTGTAGAAATTGATGTTTGTGAAATGCTTGAACAAGCTTATGAAAAAGAAACAGGCACAAAAGTTGCAATGACAAGAGCAAGTAGTGGTGAAACTTTTGCTAAAATTAAAGCAGAAGGATCTAATCCAAAAGGTGATGTTTGGTTTGGTGGAACAGGTGATCCACACTTAACAGCTGCTCAGGAAAATTTAACTGAGAAATATAAATCAAAACACTTTGATGATTTATTACCAGCAGCGCAAAACCAAGCAAAAAATGCTGACTATAAATCTGTAGGGATTTATGTTGGCGCATTAGGTTTTGGATACAATAAAGATCTTTTAGCTAAAAAAGGTCTTCCAGCTCCAAAATCATGGATGGACTTAACAAAACCTATTTATAAAGGTGAAATCCAAGTAGCAAATCCTAATTCATCTGGAACTGCTTACACAACTTTAGCTACAATTCTTCAAATTTTTGGAGAAGATAAAGGTTGGGATTACATGAAAAAGCTTCATGCAAATATAAATACTTACACAAAATCTGGTTCTGCTCCAATTAAAGCGACTGGAAGAGGTGAAAACTTAATTGGTATTTGTTTCCAACACGATGGTGTTAAACAAACTAAAAAAGGTTTACCTGTTGTAACAGTATCTCCAGCTGAAGGAACTGGTTATGAAGTTGGATCAATGAGTATTATTGCTGGTGCAAGAAATATGAAGGAAGCTAAGAAGTTTTATGATTGGGCATTAAGTCCTGCAATACAAACTATGGTTTTCACTTCAGGAAAATCTTTGCAAGTACCATCAAATACTAAAGCAAAAGCTGATCCTGATGCTCCAGATTTATCTACAATAAACTTGATTGATTACAATTTTAAAGTTTATGGAGATAAAGCTACTAGAGCGAGCCTGTTATCCAAGTGGGATAACGATGTATCTGTAATTCCTAGATAATTTTAGGAATTAATGAGAGGACTCGTTATCTGTTGGATGCTCATAGGAGGATTGGGCTTCCTAATCTTTCCATGGTATGTAACAGGTGACGGGTTTTTCTCAATAAACTGGATATTAGAATATTCTTTAGAAGATTACGGCTCGGTATTACCTCAAGTATTTATAAATAAAAAATATTGGCTTTTACCAATATTGCTTCCTCTAATTTTTCCTTTAGCAACATTTAAATTAAATCAGAACAATCCGATATATTCTAAAATTTTCTTATACTCAGGGTTAATTGGTTTTTTTTACTTTTTTCTTCAGGGATTTTCTATTGGTATAAGAGGATGGAATTTTGAAATTTTACAATCTATTTTTGGTGATGTAGAAAATCAATTTGGTGTTGGTTCAGGTGCAGTTTTAACTTGTTGTACATTTGTATTTTATATCACTCATGGTCTTTCAGCACGTGGATGGTTGAATGGGGATAATTTTATAGTTGGAAGTATAGGTAGTATTATAATTTTAGTTTCAACTTTTGTATTTTTTCCAATTTTCAGAATGTTTGCAGTTGCTTTTAAAGGAACCGAAGGTGGATATGAAATAAGTAATTTTTCAGACAAAATATTTAATAAAGGAATTTGGGGGCTGGATTGCCTTTATAGTGATTATGCTTGTGGTGTTTTTTGGAATACCGTTACTATGGGTACACTCACTGCATTTTCATCAACAATTTTGGGGTTAGCTTTTGCTTTATTAGTTGCAAGAACTAGTTTCAGATTTAAAAAAACAATTAGAGTATTATCTGTATTACCAATAATTACTCCACCATTTGTAATTGGATTAGCGATAATAATTTTATTTGGAAGAACTGGTGTTGTGAGTTCGTTTCTTGAATGGGGATTTGACATTGAACCTTCTAGATGGATTTATGGTTTACCGGGAATATGGTTTGCCCAAACACTTGCTTTTACCCCTATTGCATTTTTAGTTTTAATTGGTGTTGTTGAAAGTGTCAGTCCATCTATGGAAGAAGCATCTCAAACCTTGAGGGCTTCTAAATGGCAAGTTTTTAAAACAGTTACCTTACCGTTAATGAGACCAGGTATAGCAAATGCGTTTCTACTTGGTTTTATAGAAAGTTTAGCAGACTTTGGTAACCCTTTAGTATTAGGAGCAGAATACGATGTATTATCTACTGAAATATTTTTTGCAATTGTTGGCGCACAGTACGATGAAACTAAAGCAGCAATATTAGCTATGATTTTATTATCTGTTGTTCTGGTAGTATTTTATTTACAAAACCAATGGTTAGGAAAAAAATCCTATATTTCAATTTCAGGTAAAGGAGATAGTGGTGTTCATCCAGAACTTCCAAATAAAACTAAATGGGTAATTTATTCAACCGTGCTTCCGTGGGCTTTATTGACATTTATAATTTATGTAATGATCATGTTCGGTGGATTTGTAGAAATGTGGGGTGTTGATCATAGCTTTACGTTAAGACATTATATTGAAGCTTTTAGTGTTGATTGGGTAAAAGAGAGAGGTTTCTTATGGACAGGAACTGCTTGGAACTCCTTTAATACTACATTTACGATTGCTTTAATTTCCTCTTTACCGACTGCTGCAATAGGAATTTTAACTGCATATCTTCTAACAAGACACAAATTCAAAGGAAAAAATGCTTTTGAATTTGGAACAATGTTAAGCTTTGCAATACCAGGTAGTGTAATTGGCGTAAGTTATGTTTTTGCTTTCAATGTTCCTCCCCTTGAAATAACAGGAACTGGAATAATTTTAGTAATTGCATTTGTATTTAGAAACATGCCAGTCGGAGTAAGAGCAGGAATAGCTGCAATGAACCAGCTTGATCCACACTTAGATGAAGCTTCATCAACTTTAAACGCTTCTAGCGCTCAAACATTTAAGAATATAATACTTCCTTTGCTTAAGCCCGCTATTACAGCATCTTTAGTTTTTAGTTTTGTAAGAGCCATGACAGCAATTAGTGCTGTTATCTTCTTGGTAAGTGCAAATTACGACTTAGCAGTTTCATACATTTTAGGAAGACTAGAAAATAATGACTATGGCCTTGCAATAGTGTATTCATCTGCATTAATTGTAGTAATGCTGATTACAATTACTTTAATGCAATTAATAATAGGAAAACGTAAATTAGGAAGAAGAGATCAGGAAGCTGGAATTTTACAAGGAAATTTGGGATAATGAAAAAAGCAGAAGTAAAGTTTGAAAATATAACAAAAAAATTTAATGAAACTACAGCGGTAGATAATGTAAGTTGTAAATTTGAAGCAGGAACTTTAACTACTTTACTTGGTCCATCTGGTTGTGGAAAAACTACTTCACTAAGAATTATTGCAGGTCTAGAAAGAGCTACCAGTGGTAAAATATTAGTCGATGATGAAAACGTAACATTATTGCCTGCAACAGACAGAGATGTATCAATGGTATTTCAATCTTATGCTTTATTTCCACACATGAGTGTAATTGAAAATGTTTCGTATGGCTTAAAAATGGTGAATGTAAATAAGGAAGAATATATTCAAAAATCTTTAGAAACCCTAAAATTGGTAAATTTAGAGGGGTATGAAAACAGGATGCCATCAGAACTATCTGGCGGACAGCAGCAAAGGGTTGCGGTTGCAAGAGCAATTGTTTTGGAACCAAAAGTGCTACTTTTCGATGAACCTTTGTCAAACTTAGATGCTAAATTAAGAAGACAAGTAAGAGAAGATATTAGAGAAATTCAACAAAAATTAGGAGTTACAACTATTTATGTAACCCATGACCAAGAGGAGGCTTTAGCAATATCTGATAAAGTTATTGTGATGAATAATGCAGTCATCGCTCAAGAAGGTAGTCCAAAAGATCTTTATAATTTTCCACAAAATAAATTTGTAGCTAATTTTATAGGTGATGCAAATGTAGTAAAAGCTGAAATCTTAAATAAACAATCTAACTCTTATGATTTAAAAATAGCTGAAATGAATATTAAAGTGCAAAGTGATAAAGATTTTGAAAAAATTGTTTCTGTAGCGCTTAGACCTGAAAAAATTTCAATTAATAAAGATAAAAAAGAAAATTCTATTCATGCAACTGTAAATAATGCTTCATTTGTGGGAAGTAGCTATCAATACATATTAAATTCAAATGCTGGGAAACTGTTTGTAATTTCTGGAGAAACAAATGATATATTTAAAGTTGGAGAAGAAGTCTTTTTAAGTATAAATGAGCAAGAAGTAAAAATTCTTAACGATTAAATATTATGCTATCAAGTAAAGAAATTATATGCCCAAATAACCTTCTGGATTTAGCTCATAAAAAAAAAGGTGTTAAAGTTGCTGTTGTAAATGCGGGAAAACCTTTACCAATGTTATCCATTCAAGATGCGGTAAATGAAAATCTAATTGAACCTATTTTTATTGGTCATGAAGTTGAAATACAAAAATGTGCTGAAGATATTAAATGGGATATCTCTAAATATGAGCTTATCCATGAACCTGTAGAGAATGATACGGCTAAAATTGCAGCTAAACTTGCAAGTGAAGACAAGGTTAAAATAATTGTCAAAGGACACATTCATACAGATGTTCTCATGAAAGAGGTTTTAAAACGTGAATACAATTTGTTAGGCAAAACAAGACTAAGTCATATTTGGCATATGAGTATTGGTAAAGATGATAAGCCTTTGATAATCACTGATGGAGCATTGAATGTATTGCCCAATGTAAAAACTAAAATGCATATCTTGAAAAATGTAATAAATTTTTCCCACAGAATAGGAATAGAAAGACCAAAAATATCTGTTTTATCAGCAACAGAGGAAGTTTTAGAAAGTGTACCAAGTTCAATTGAAGCGGCAGAAATTACAAAGTTAGCTAAAGAAGAAAATTTAAATGCTGATGTTTTTGGTCCTTTAGCATTTGATAATAGTATTTCAAAAAAATCAGCAGCAATAAAAGGAATTAAAAATTTAGTTGCTGGTGAGGCAGATGTATTGTTAGTGCCGAGTGTAGAAACTGGAAATGCTTTGGTAAAAATGCTCATATATTTTAGTGGTGCATGTGCCGCAGGGGTTGTCGTTGGTGGAAAAGTGCCAGTGGTAATAACAAGCAGATCTGATGAGGCGCAAGCGCGTTTAGCTTCTATTGCAGCTGCAGTTGTTGCATTAGATTAATTCTAAGTTAAGCAAACCTATTGAATTCGTAGCTTTTATACTCTATTAAAGAGGCTCAAAAAAAAGGAAGCGATAATGGCAATACAATATTTAAAAAAATCACCAAAAACATCTTCAACAGATGACACCAAAACAAGAGAAATAGTTGAAAATATTTTAAAAGATATTGAAAAAACAAAAGAGGAAGGTTGTAAAGAGCTTTCAAAAAAATTTGATAAATTTGAGGGTGATGTAATTGTTTCCAAAGAAAAAATTGAAGAAATAAAAAAAAGTTTAGATCAAAAAACTAAAGATGATGTTCAGTTTTCTCACGAAAGAGTTAGAAAATTTGCAGAAGCCCAATTAAAAAATTATGGACAAGATTTTGAAGTTGAACTTTCAGAAGGTTTGTATGCTGGTCAAAGATTAATTCCTGTAAATACTGCTGGATGTTATGTTCCTGCTGGTAGATATGCACATATTGCTTCTGCTGTGATGAGTGTAACAACTGCAAAAGTTGCTGGTGTTAAAAATATTCTTGTATGTAGCTCACCAAAACCAGGTGTTGGGGTTCATCCTACTATTGTTTATACAGCTGACCTGTGTGGAGCTGATGTAATAATGAACTTAGGTGGAGTACAAGCAATTGCAGCTATGACAAATGGTTTATTTGGAAATGCGCCTGCTGATATTTTGGTAGGTCCAGGTAATCAATTTGTTGCTGAAGCAAAAAGAATTTTATTTGGTAAAGTTGGAATAGATTTATTTGCAGGTCCAACTGAAATTGCAATAATCGCTGATGAAACTGCTGATCCAGAAATTGTAGCAGTAGATTTAGTTGGTCAAGCTGAACATGGCTATAATTCACCTGCTTGGTTATACACTACAAGTAAAGATCTAGCAGAAAAGGTAATAAAAAGAGTTCCAGAATTAATTGCTGAATTACCAGAATTACCAAGAACAAATGCTGAGGCAGCTTGGAGAGATTATGGTGAAGTAGTGTTATGTGATACTGATGAAGAGATGGCTACTATTAGTGATGAGTATGCACCTGAGCACTTAGAGGTACAAACAAAGAATTTAGATTGGTTCCACAACAGATTAAAAAATTATGGTTCTTTATTTGTTGGTGAAGAAACAACTGTTGCTTATGGAGATAAATGTTCAGGAACAAATCATATTTTACCTACAAAAGGAGCTGGAAGATATACAGGTGGTTTATTTGTAGGAAAATTTATCAAAACACTAAGTTTCCAAAGAATGACAAAAGAATCTACAGAATTAGTTGGAGCTGCAGCTGCAAGACTTTCAAGATACGAGGGTATGGAAGCACATGCAAGAACTGGTGACGTAAGATTGAAAAAATACGGGTATACAGGTTAATTTTAATTTAACACTAAGTCTAAATAAAGAGCTGCTGACCAAGAAAAATTCTTGGCCCCCATAGGTTTAGCACTTTTTCGGGTATAATATTCGTGAAAACCATTTGCCTCAATCATTTGTATCGTTTTTCTTTTAATTTTTTTTGAAAAAGAATTATCTTTATTCATTAATCCTTTGTAAATAAACCAATTACAGTTCACCCAAATTGGACCTCTCCAATACCTTTTTTCCTCAAAACTTTTATGATTGGGTTTAATTGAAGAAAAAAAATATTTATCATTTTTATTATGACTTTTAAGATTTTTAATTAATTTCTTATTAATTAAATCGTTATTTAAATCTGCAAACAGAATAAAATAATTTGTAATAGAAGGTATATAAATTTTTTTCTTATTTCTTATATCCTTTGAAAAAAAACTTCCTTTTTTTTTATCATATAATTTTAGTATATTTTTTTCTGTGACTTTGACATAATTATTTATTTTAGAACTCTTTAGATTAAAATTATTTAATATTTGTATAAGATCTTTGTTAGCCTTTAAAAATAATGAATTAAATCCAACATCTACAACATTAAATAAAGAAGATTTAAAAACTTTTTTAGGATTATATTTTTTTTTTCTTAGATTATTTTTAATAGATACGTATCTATCATAATCTATATTAAGAGGTCTGTGATCTGGGTTAACAAGCTTATTATCTGCTCTTTTATATTTTAAATTTTTTTCAATAGTTACTTTTTCCATTGGTTCATCCCAAATAGGAGAATTATCATATCCACTTTCCCAAGGATGAAGAATCGAAACCAACCCAGTTTTATTTGGATCTCTAAATTTAATAAACCATTCATGAAATCTAATTATTTTTTTTACAATTTTTTTTACTTCTTTGGTTTGTTTATTAGATATTTTGTTTTTATCTAAAATAATTTTCAAAATAGTTGATAAAATAGGTGGCTGAGTAATACCAGATGAATGAATTTTATTACCACAATTCCAAGCAGTATAATTTGGATAATAGTTTGTATTTGTATCATGAAATAATATGTGAGGAACCATGCCATCTTTCCACTGACCATCTAGCAATGTTGTAATTTCTTTAAGTGCATGGTTTAAATTAAAATAAGAATAACCTAGTGCTATAAACGCAGAGTCCCAATTCCATTGAGCTGGGTAAAGCTTATTATTTGTAGGTAAGGTATACCCTTTTCTTCTGTTACCCAGTAAGGTCTTTTGAGCCTTATTAATTAAATTTTTCATTAACCTTTCACACTTCCTGCAGTCAGACCGCTAACTAAATATTTTTCAAAATAAACAAATATAAATAGTACTGGCAATGTAACAACGACTGAGCCTGCCATTAAATATTGTCTTGGCGTTTCTGCATCTCCACTTAAATATTGGATAGCCCTTGATAATGTAAATGAATTAGGATTGTCCAAAAACATCAAAGAAAATAAAAACTCATTCCAAGCAATCATAAAAACATACAAAGCAACAGATGAAATCGCTGGAATACTTAAGGGAATTATAATTTTTGTTATAATTCCGAACCAACTTAACTTGTCTAAAATTGCAGCCTCCTCCAATTCTTTTGGTATACTTTTAAAGTATCCTTGCAACATATAAATAGCTACTGGAAGTGTTGTTGCTGTATAAACAATTAATAAACCTTCTATTGAATTACGTAAACC
The DNA here is from genome assembly GCA_902619745.1 of uncultured Pelagibacteraceae bacterium. Taxonomy (GTDB): domain Bacteria; phylum Pseudomonadota; class Alphaproteobacteria; order Pelagibacterales; family Pelagibacteraceae; genus Pelagibacter. The sequence continues at coordinate 49,866 of CACNFL010000004.1, read as the reverse complement.
CAATTGACTAAAGATTGTATACAACGGAATAACAAGAACGATTGCAGGAAACATGTATATTATAAGTATAGATGTAGACAAAAATGTTTTTCCAAAGAAATTTAATCTTGCAACTGCATAAGCTGCAGGTATTGCAAAAATAAGAGTTATAATAACAGTGCCAACAGAAACGATAGTACTAGTAATAATATATTTACCAAATTTATAAGATTTAAAAATTACAAAATAGGATTTAAATAAATCTTTTACATCCTGTCCAAAATTTATACTAAAATCTAAAGGATTTACCAACAAAGCTATTTGTGTTTTAAAACTTGTCACTAACATCATGTAAAATGGAAAAAGTATTACAAAAGAAAAAAATAAAATTCCAAATAAAGTTAAGAAGTCAAATAAAATTACTTGTTTAGAGTGTTCTTCTTTTAAACTTATGAAATTATATTTACTAATTTTATAAGTAAAAAAATATAATATTAAAAATACACCCACATTGTACCAAATTGGTAATTTTTGTATTAAGTAACCATCACAAAAAACGAATATTGAAGAAAAAATTATTGATTTATAAAATGATTTAATTTTATCGCCTATTCCTAAGTGACCTAACGATATTAAAAACCCAAAGATGAAAAGTATTTCAATATTAAAGCTAGTAATGCTTAAACCTTGCAGTGTTGCCAATATCTTCCAAATCGAAATTAAAAAAATTAAGAAAAAAGTAGATATTAATGAAAATATTATAGTATTTTTAGTTCTCATCAACTCTCTTTCCTAAAAGTTTAAAATAAAAAAACATAAACATTAAAAGCAATACAACGATTACTATTGAAACAGCTGAGCCCATTCCAATATCTGATATCGCAAAACCTTGTTGATAAACATTTATTGGTAGAGTTCTTGTTCCTGATGCACCTCCAGTTAATAAAAATACGTCCTCAAATTTATTAAAATTCCATATAAACCTAATCATGAATAAAATCGAAATTACTGCAGTAATTTGAGGAAGTGTAATATTAAAAAATTTTTGAAAGGGACTTGCGCCATCAACATCAGCAGCTTCATATAATTCTTTTGGAATAGCTTGAAGTCTCGCAAGAATAAATAAAAAAGCTAAAGGGAAATATCTCCAAATTTCAAACATTATAACTGTTGTAAGTGCTAACCTTAATTTAAAATCAAAACCCAAAATACTAATTTCAATATATTTTTGTCCAAGAAGGTTTATTGGAGTTTCAATAATTTGATAATTTAATAATAAGCTATTCAACGTCCCGCTATTAGGGTCTAGTAGAAGTTCCCAAGTGTAAGCTAAAGCAACAACTGGAGCAACATAAGGAAAAAGCAGAACACTTCTCATGAATGTTCTTCCATAAAATTTTTGATTTACCATTTGAGCAGTTAAAATACCGAATACTATTGACCCAACAGTTCCAAAAAATGTGTAATAAAAAGTTGTTAGTAGTAAATCTATAAATTCATTTTCGAACAAAACTTTTTTAAAATTTTTGAGAGTAAAGTTGGTATTAAGTAATATATTATCAGATTTTCCGTCTAATTTTGGTTTAATTGATTTGAGATTTTTTTTATCTATTTTTGATCCATCATTTGTTGCAAATATTACTTCAAAATTTTCCCTATATTTAGGTGGCCAATTACCAAATTCACATTTTAAGTTATACTTTTTGTAAGAGCATCTTGGATCTAAATTTTCAATTTCAAGATTTTTTGGAAAATTATCTTGAAAAGAAACATCTCTTATTTCTTGAATTAATGAACTATTTCTTAACTTATATAATATCTTTATTTTTGAGGGCTCGTCAGAAATAGATTTTACAATTTTTTTTGCTCTTGGTTCTGGAATTCTAATATCCTTTAATTCAACCTCTTTAAAGCTGATCCAAATATTTGCAAAAATTGGAAATAAAATTATTGAAAAAACTAAAAGGACTGCAGGTAGAGTTAATATGTATGCAGTTTTTTTTTCTGTGTTTGCTAAAGTATCATTCATAAAAAAAGCGGATAATTTATATTATCCGCTTTTTTAAAAAATTTAAATTAATTGAATTTAGCTAATGATTTGTTAATCATATCAACAGCCTCATCAACATCTATTTGGTCATCAATATAAAGTCTAGTGATTCTGTTTATAAATTGAGAATTTATGACTTTTGACGCTCTTGATAGTTCACCTTCTTTAACACCCCATCTATTTGCAGTATCTAAACCAGCTACAATGTTATTAATTACATCTGGGTCATATAGATCTGACAAAGGAGCTTTTCTATCAACTCCAACAGGTAGTTTGCTCCAAGCTTTTGTGAAAGCCTCAGGATCACTTGAATTTCCTCTTCTTACTGGAAATTTACCTTCTGGAGCTATCGATAATGTACTTGTGTAACCTTCATCCATTGAGTACATGATAAATTGTTTAGCTTCATCTGTATCAGCATCAGCTGTTATACCAAAATACCTAACATCCGCCCATGCAGCACCTTTTTTATTACTAGGTCCACTGAAATTAGTAATGAAACCAGTTTTAGAAGCTAGCTCAGGTGATGTTGGATCGCTGTTTATAGTTGGTGGTGCAGAATCTCTTAAACCAGCAAGCTCATCCATAATAAACGGTGACCAAATAATCATTGGAGTTTTACCAGCAAAGTAAAGTGCTCTAGATTGTTTCCAGTATAGCTCTCCTGGAGGACTAGCTTTAGCAATTACTTTATAGAACTCTAATGCCTCTTTTAGTTTCTTACCTTGTTTTTTGATACCACCTTTTTTAACAATATTTACTCCATTTGCTAAAAGAACATGTTCTAAAACTTGACTCATGAAATTTTCATCTGTCTTAGTTGCTGCAACAAAACCAAACATGCCATTTGTTTTTGATAGCTTCTCAACAGCAGCTACAATGTTAGCATAACTTGTTGGTGGTGCTAAATCAGCATTTTCAAAAAGATCTTTTCTGTAAACGACCATTTGTGTCCAACCATCTACAGGAACAGCTGCGATCTTTGAGCCTTTTTTTGCCATGTTAAGTGCACCTGGTGCAAAAGTATCTTTGCCTAATTCTTTAACGACATCATCGTTGGCATCTACATCTAAAATTCCTGCCTCAGCCCATGGTAAGACATATTGTAAAGTGTGATAGATCACATCAGGTAAGTCACCTGCAGCGGCAGCTGCTGTAGCTCTTGTACCTAGTTCTTTTTCTTCAACCGGAATTACATCAACCTTAATTCCAGTTTTAGCTTCAAAAGCTTTGGCCATCTCCTCTTGTTTCGCCATTCGAGCAGGCTGAACTTCAGTGGTCCAAAACTTTATATCTGCGTAAACAACACTCGAGATAAAAAACGAAATTACGCAGAATATTTTTATTATATTTTTCATTTCCCCTCCTTTTAATAGTTAAACTATATTAAAATGATTCTATTTAGCAAAGACAGAGCCAACACATATCAGCTATGTGATTGTCTCATAGCATTTATTAAAAAAATGGGAAAAAATTAAAATTTGTCAATTGTGAGTTGTGTTATGATTTTAATCTATTTCCATTTTCATCAAAAATAAAAATATCATTTAAATCAAAACCTATAGAATTTCCTATTTCAATATTACTTGGAATTTTTGCACTTAATTGATGTTCATCTTTTTTCATATATACAATTTTTTCATTACCGAGGTTTTCTATTAATTCTATTTCTGGATTAAAAGTAAATTTAGTATTTTGATTTACTTTTAAATGCTCAGGTCTAATACCCAAAAAATGTTTAGTTTTTTTTAATTTTAATTTTTCGAATTGGATATCATTACCTAGCAATTTAATTGTATTTTCTGAAACAATATTTTCTTCTTTCAAATCTAAAATATTCATTTTGGGAGTGCCAATAAATTGAGCAACAAAAATATTTGCAGGATCATTATATATTTCCTCAGGTGTGCCAACCTGTTCGATATTTCCTTGATTTAAAATAACTATTCTATCTGCTAGTGTCATAGCTTCTACTTGATCATGAGTTACATAAATCATATTTGTTTTGATTTGATTGTGTAATTTAGATATTTCAACCCTCATTTCTGCTCTCAATGCTGCATCGAGGTTAGATAAAGGTTCATCAAATAAAAATATTTTTGGATTTCTTGTAATAGCTCTTCCAATAGCAACACGTTGTCTTTGACCTCCAGATAGTTGTTTTGGTTTTCTCTCTAATAGTTCCTCAATTTTTAAAATTTTTGCGGCTTGCATAACTTTTGTATTAATTTCTTCTTTAGGTCTTTTTTCAATCTTTAAACCAAAAGACATATTTTCATAAACGTTCATATGAGGATAAAGAGCATAAGACTGAAAAACCATTGCAGTTTGACGTTTTGAAGGATGAAGTTCATTAATTTTTTGATCATTAATAAAAATTTCACCTTCATCTATTTTTTCTAATCCCGCAATCATTCTTAGCAGAGTTGATTTTCCACATCCTGATGGTCCTACCAAAACAAGAAATTCATCTTCTTTACCTAAAAGATTAAAATTTTTAATTATCTTATTGGTACCAAATGATTTATGAACACCAGTAAATTTTATGTTTGCCATTTAATTCTTTATCTTTTTAAGAATATTAATCTAAAAAATTTTTTATTAAAATATTAAAATTATCTGGTTGTTCTAAATGAACATTATGACAACATCCTTTAAAGATTTCTAAACGGCTATTTTTAATATTTTTACTCAATGTATCAACCTGATCAAAATTATAAGAAATATCTTTATCTCCCCAAATAATTAAAGTTTCATTTTTGATATTTTTTAAATTATCAATTCCTTTCCAATTTTTCATAGCAAGCAAAGCATTATCTGCTGTTTCTAATGAAACATTTTTAACAGCATTTTCACATAAAAAATAATTCTTATCTTTATTTCCTTTTACAAACCATTTTGGAGGAACTCTTGAAAATGAAATTTTTATTCCATCTTTTTTTAATTTTTTTCTTGTTTCATCCATCGTTTCAAATCTTCCTGGGATATCTCCTATAGATCCTGTGGCAAAACAAATTAATTTATTAACTCTATCACCAACGATTTTTGTTATTTCTTGAACAACCATTCCTCCCATGGAATGACCAATCAAATTAAATTTATCAATTTTCTTTTGATTTAGAATTTCTATTATTTTATTCGCCATATCATTAATAGAATTTAAAGATTGTGCTTTAAAACTTTCACCAAATCCAGGTAAAGCAGGTGCAATGACTCTGTAATATTTTGAGAAATAATTCTTTTGAAAAGTCCACATTTCAGATGAACCTAGATAACCATGAACTAAAACAAAAGGAAAACCTTCGCCTATATCATCTACGTAAATATCACTCATAATATTTCCTTAATAATAAATAAAATTAAAATAGACATAAAACATATAATAAAAATATTAATTATTTTCCAAATTTTTTTACTATTAGCATACTTTGATAAATAATTAGACAAATACCCCAAAGTAAAAAAAAATAAAAATGAAGCAATAGCCGCACCGATACCAAAAGATATTTTCTGATTTAATAGATAATTTTTAGAAAAATTTCCTAGAAAAAAAACAGTATCTGAATAGACATGAGGATTAAGATAAGTAAATCCAAGTGTTTTAATAAATATATTTATTTTTGAAATACTTGTTAATTCATTATGGAAATTTATATCTGAGTAGTGTGTTTTAATTTTTGTATAAATAAAGTGCAGTAAAAATATTATAAGAAGTATATTAAAAATTAATTCTACTGTTTGATTGAAGTATTGATTAAAATAATGGAAAAGAAAAATACCTAAAAATATTAAGATTAAATCTGATAAAGAACAGATTAAACAAATAAGGAATACATGTTGTTTTTTTAATCCTTGCTCAATTACAAAAATATTTTGTGCTCCTAAAGCTAAAATTAAACTTAATCCTATAAAAAAACCTAATAATGCATATTCCATTAAGATTAATTAAACTCTTTTTTTACCATGCACAACTCTATATAGTAGTATTTTAAAATTGCCTTAATATATAAATAAATATTTTTAATACCATTGAATTAATTATCTTTCTGTCATATTAAATTTACTAGTGCTAACAAATGTTTAATATAGAAAATTACTTAGAAAATATTAATTGTCCTTCTTGTTCAAAAGACTCATATAAAATTTTGAATAATTCAAATTATAAAAATATTGATAGTTTGGAAAAATTAAAAGAAGTTTATAAATCATCAAGTGATAATATTTTGATAGATCAATTAGTTCAGTGTAACTATTGCTCATTTAAATATTTAAATCCAAGAATAATATCCAAGATAATTATAGATTCTTACCAAGACACAATTGATGAGACACATGTTTCTCAAGATAAATTTAGACTTCAAACTTTTTCAAAAAGTTTAAACAAAATAATTAAAATTTTAAAACTACAAAATTTAAATCAAAAGCATTTCTTGGATATAGGCTCAGCTTCAGGAATTTTCTTAAAAGCTCTTAAAAACTCAGGTTTTAAAGAGGAAGGATACGAGCCAAGTAAATGGATGGTTAATTATGGTAAAGAAAAATATGAAATAAATATTAATCAAGGGTTTATTGATAACATAAACGAAAATAGGAAATTTGATTTAATTTCTTTTTGGGATGTATTAGAACACGTTACTGATTTAGATAAAACACTTAAAAAAGTCGACACAATATCCAAAGAAGATGCTTATTTGATAATTAATGTTCCAGACAGTGATAGCCTAGCATGCAAGTTAATGGGAAAAAAATGGCCTTTTTATCTAAACGTTCATCTTTATTATTTCGACAAAAAAAGTTTAGAAAATTTACTAAAGAAATACAATTTTAAATTAATAAAATCTTTTCCTCACTGGCAATATTTAAGTCTTGGATATGTATTGATGAGAGGTTCGAAATATATAGGATTTCTAAAATACTTTGAAAAAGTATTTAAATTTTTAAATTTATCAAATATTTCCTTTCCTTATAATATGGGACAAACAACATTTATTTTCGAAAAAAGTGAATAAAGATTTAACATTTATTGTTCCTGCGGCAGGAAAAAGCTCTAGGTTTAAGAATAAAAAATCTAAAATCTTTTATAGCTATAAAAAAAAATTAATTTTAGAACATATAATTGATAAATGTTTAGTTTTTTCTAAAAACATAATAATTATTTCAAATAGGAAAAATTTAAAAAAAGTAAAATCAATTGTTCAAAAAAAATATATAAAATTTAATATTAAAATTTTAATTCAAGAAAAACCTCTTGGCATGGGAGATGCTGTATATATAGGTTTGCAAAAAGTAATCACTAGATTTACAGCAACTATATGGGCAGATCAAATCTATTTAGATAATGAAACTATAAATAAAACTATAATTTATTTTGGAAAATCAAAATCATTATTTACTTTTCCAGTTTTTTTTAAAAAAAAACCATACACTAAGATAATTAGAAATAGATCAAAAAAATTCGTAGATATAATTCAATCAAAGGAGATTGATTATGATCTTAAATCTGGTGAGTCTGATTGTGGTTTTTTTATTTTTAAAACATCCAAAATTCGAAAACTACTTAAATATTTAATAAACAAAAAAATGATACTTTCCAAAAAATCTAATGAAGTTGAATTTTTATCAGCATTTAAATATATAAAAAAACTTGGAAAAATTACTACTATCAAAGCTAATAGTGAAAAAGATACAATAGGAATTAATTTTAAAAAAGATTTAATATGAAAAAAATTTCAATAATCGTTCCAGTATTTAATGAAGAAAAAAATTTAAATAAACTTTTTCAAAAATTACTTAATTTAAAATTTAATAAAAATAAAAAAGAAATTGTTGCAGTTAATGACGGCTCATCAGACAATAGTTTTAATATACTCAAAAAATTTAAGAAAATTAAAGTTTTAAATCAAAGAAATCAAGGAAAAGGTAAAGCAGTCCAATTAGGAATTTCAAAAGCTACTGGTGAACATGTGGTTGTCCAAGATAGCGACCTAGAGTATTCGCCCAAAGACATAGTAAGAATGTATAAAGCTACTAAAAATTTAAAAAAAATTTCAATATATGGTTCAAGATACTTGCCCCTTTATTTTGGCTTTATTCCAAAATATTATAAAGGACAAAACTTATCTTCATATTTTGCTAATATAGTTTTTATTTTTTTATTTTTTCTTCTTTATCAAAGATTAATAACTGATCCTCTTACTGGATATAAACTATACGAAAAAAATTTTTTTAAAAATAACCAAATTAAATCAAAAGGTTTTGAAGCTGATCACGAAATTACGGCTAAATTAATTAAAAATAATTATAAAATCATTGAAATCCCAATAAATTATAAACCCAGAACAAAGGCTGAAGGGAAAAAGATAAATTTTTTTGATGGTTTAAAAGCGTTATATACGATTATAATCTATAGATTCTTTAATTAAAATGACTGCAATATTTATAAATCCACAATTAGTTGTTCAAAAAAATGATAAGTTCACAACTGGGATAGTTTATATGCCAATTACGTTGGCGTACGCAATTTCAAACTTTAAAAAAGCAAGTATAAAAACTAAATTAATAGATCTTTATGGAAGAAATCCCACAAAATGTTCTAAGGAAAATAATCATTTAATATTTGGAGAAAAAATAGAAGATATAGACGAAAATGAATTTGAAAATGTTGATTGTATTTTTATTAATGCAAACCAAGTTGGTAATCACATATCAATTTTAAATATCATTAAATTTCTAAAAAATAGATTTAAAGAAATTCCTATATCTATATTAGAAAACTCTCAGGCTGTTACAGCATATTCTTTATCAAAAATTAAAGATGAATTCTTAAAGTTAGGGTGTGATTTTATTTTAATTGGAGATCTAGAAAGTGTTACTGTTAAACTTTATAGGAATTTAAATAATTTTGAATATCTTAAAACACTTAATGGAATTATCACAAGAAGTTTTTGTAACGATAAAATTGATTTTGTAAGTGATCTAAACGATCTACCATTTCCAGCTTGGGAGGATTTTCATTTAGAAAATTATTGGAAACTTGGATATTCACACGGACCATTATCAAATAAGAAATATTTACCAATGCTTAGTTCAAGAGGTTGTCCTTATCCATGTAATTTTTGTGTAGTACCAAAAACAAACGAGAGAAAATGGAGATCAAGATCACCAGAAAATGTAGTCAAAGAATTGGAATATTTTAAAGATAAATTAGGTGTAACAGAATTTCATTTTGAGGATCTTAATCCAACTGTAAATGACAAAAGAACAAAGGAATTATGCAATTTATTAATTGAAAAGAATTTAAAAATAAGTTGGAAAATGGTAGCTGGCACTAAAGTTGAAAGTATTAAAGATTTGGAAACTGTAAGACTTCTTAAAAAATCTGGTTGTAACTATATATCAATCTCACCTGAAAGCGGATCTAAAGATTTAATGAAAGAAATTAACAAACCATTCAATTACGAACATGCGATAATGATTATAAAAGAAATGAAAAAAAATAAAATTTTTTCTCAAGCATGTTTTGTTATTGGCTACCCTGGTGAAAAAAAAATAGATTTAAAAAAAACAAAAAATATGATTTTTAATTTAACCAAAATTGGTATTGATGAAATAGCAATTTTCATAATAACACCAGTACCTGGATCCAAAATTTATGAAAATTTTGAAGGATTTGAAACATTATCGAATTTAACATTCTCACCTATTTGGAGAAATGACTATAAAAGTTTAAATAGAATAAGATTACAAATGTACTCAATTTTTTTAATTACAAAATTTATATTTCATCCAATAAGAGTATTTAAACAAGCATTAAATTTTTTTAATAAAAGTTTTAATACCAAAATGGAAATGGTCCCCTACAAAGTTTTAAAATTAAAATCATTTGAAAATAATGCGAAAAAATAAAATAAGTATTTGTCTATTTTCTGGAGGAAGCGGTAATCAAGCATTTGTGCAATTATTAAAAAATATTCCTGAAATTGAATTAAATATAATTGTTAATGGTTATGATGACGGTAAATCAACGAAAGAATTAAGAAAATTTGGCAAAGAAATTTTAGGACCATCTGATTTCAGAAAAAATTTATCTCATTTAATGAATCTAAACACCAAAAGTGAACATATTATGTCTAAAATAATAAATTTTAGGTTCCCAAAAAAAACTTCTAAGGCAAACTTTGTTTCATTTCTAAAACTTGATAAGAAAAATAACTTAATAAAAAATTTAGAAATATATGAATTACCATATGAAACTTTAATAAATTTAAAAGATTATTTATCTCACTTTCTTAACTATTATAAAAAGAAAAATTTATTAAATATTACTGATATTTCTCTTGGAAATTTATTGATATTTGGATCTTTTCTAAAAAACAAAAAGTCATTCAATAAAGCCATAAATGAAATGCATAGTTTTTTGAATATTAAGAAAGATAAAGTTTTAAATGTAACAGATGGCGAAAATTTATATTTATATGCAATTTTAGAAAACGGTAAAATAGTTGAAGATGAAGAAGAACTTGTAAACGTTAAACATAAATTTCCAATTGAAGATATTTTTCTATTATCAGAAAAAATTTTACCTAACAAATTAAAATATCTTTCTAAAATTAATAAAAAAAACAAAACTAGGTTTTTTAATAAATATAATAAATATCCAAAAATAAATTTAGAGGTAAAGACAAAATTATCTGAAGCTGATATTATTATTTACGGACCTGGAACACAATATTCATCTTTATTTCCTAGTTATCTAACGCAAAATTTAAGACAAACTATTGAAAATTCAAAAGCAAAAAAATTTTTAATTACAAATATTTTTTTAGATAACGATATAATTAATGAAAATGTAGAAGATTTAATAAATAAATTTTATTTCTTTTTTCGAAAAAACCACAAAAGTAAATTAAGAAAATCATTAGTTAATTATTATTTGATAAACAAATATGATGATGATGATATCAATCTACTTAAAAAAGATAATTATTTATTGTATGATAAGAAAAAAAATTTCACACTTCTTGATTGGGAAAAAAGTGAAGGATTGCACTATCCTAATTGGCTGGCAAAAAAAATATTTAGTTTAAGTAAAAAAAGTCAAATTATCAAATCTTTACCAAAATCTGTTTTATCAATTGTAATACCCTGTTTAAATGAAAAGAAAAAAATTGGAAAAGTTTTAAATAAAATTCAAAAAATTAAAATTAATAATTTTGACTTAATTCTTGATGTAATTGTTGTGGATGGTGGATCCAATGATGGAAGTGTAAATGTTATAAAAAAATATAAAGAATTTAAGTTTTATAAACTAAAAAATGCAGGAAAAGGTGAAGCTATTAAATATGGAATAAATAAAAGTAAAGGAGATATAATTTTATTTTTCCCCTCTGATGACGAATATAAGGTAGATGATATTGAAAAAGTTATTACTCCAATTTTATTAGGACAATCTAAAGCTGTTTATGGAAGTAGAATGATAAAAACCACAGCTTTAACTCATGAATTACAAAAAATTTACAAAAAAGATAAAACTAATCTGCTTTTAAGTAAATACGGTGGAAAACTTATAAATCTTTTCTTATTTGCTTTTCATGAAATAAGTATTTCGGACCCATTTACATCAATTAAAGCTTTTGACTCCAAAATATTAAAAAGCATTCCTCTTTACAAAAAAGGTTTTGATCTTGAATTCGAAATTTTAACAAAATTAAAAAAAAGAAAATGTTTTTTTTTAGAAGTCCCGATATCATTTAAACCAAGAGCATCAAAAGATGGGAAAAAAATATCTATTTATGAAGGTATTAAATGTTTGTTATTTGTAATTTTCAGTAAATTTTATAAATAATTTATTTTAATATATTTTTAATCTGAGTATTGAGATTTTTCTCTTTTTTATAAAAAAATTTAATTTTTGCTTTTTTAGCTGCTAATTTATCTGATGTTTTGTCTCCTATCATAAAACTAGCTTTAGAATTTATTTTCCATTTTTTTATAGCTTTTCTAATCATACCATCACCTGGCTTTCTATCATTGCTTTTTTTTTTATATTTTCCTTTGCCAAATTCTGGATGAAAGGGGCAATAAAAAATATCGTCTATTTTTCCTCCATATTTTTTAATTTTTTTTCTAAGATGATTGTGGATATTTTTAAGCTCTTTTATTTTAATTAATCCTCTGCCTATACCTGATTGATTTGTAATAATTATTACTAAATAGTTTTTTTTATTCAGCAAACTTATAGCTTTTCCAACTCCTGGATAAATTTTAAAATCTGAAATTTTTGATATATAACCTTTGTCTTGGTTGATAACGCCATCTCTATCTAAAAAGACACATTTATATCTCATTTCAGAAATTTTTAGACAAGAGAATAAATTTTTACTCTGGGTTTGCTGTTAAAGTTTTTATTTCCAAGATATTCTCGTTAGGGTCTTTTACAAAAAAAGTTTCTTGTTCATACTTAGTACCTTTAAACCTTAGATAAGGTTCGTCATAATATTTAGTACCACTATCCTTTAATCTCTGTTTAAGAGCATCAAAATCTTTTCTAGATAAATGAACTCCAAAATGAGGAACTGATACATTACCCATATCTACATCGTGTCTTTCATTGTCTAGTTTGTGTTCACTTTTATGAAGTGTTAGTTCATTACCCCAAAAATCAACATCAGCCCATTCTTGTGCAGAATTATCTAATCTGCATCCTAAAGTTTCGCTGTAAAATTTTTTTGCTACCTCTAAATCTCCACAAGGAATAGCTAAATGAAAACAATTAGTATTTTTATACATATAAACCTCTTTAAATTGAGTAATTAAGTATTATATAAGGCATATAATTTTTTAATCAACAGCAACTAAACTAAAGAAATATGAACGATTTTTTACAATCCATAATTGATAGAGATCCTGCTGCAAGGTCTAAGTTAAGTTTAATATTAACTTATCCTGGCGTTAAAGCAGTTTTTTTTCACCGGATAGCAAATTTTTTTAGTACTGCAAAATTTCATTTGATTGCAAGAATCATTTCTCAATTTTCAAGATTCTTGACAGGAATTGAAATTCATCCCAATGCAAAAATTGGAAAAAATTTATTCATAGATCATGGAATGGGTGTTGTGATTGGTGAAACTTCGGAAATTGGAGATAATGTTACTATCTATCACATGGTTACATTAGGTGGAATTGCGCCTAGTATAAATTCAAATGACCAACGAAATATGAAAAGACATCCTACTATAAAAGAGGACGTGGTTATTGGCTCAGGTGCACAAGTATTGGGTCCAGTAGTAGTTGGTAAAGGTGCAAGAATTGGAGCTAATGCAGTTATAACTAAAGACGTTGCAGAAAATGCTGTGATGGTTGGAATTCCAGCAAGAAGTGTTGGTATTGCTGATAGTGAATTTAAACCTTATGGAATTACTCCTGACAGTGATAAAAAATCAGATAATGAATAACACACAAAACGATTTTATTTCAGGAATAGGAAATACCCCATTAATCAAACTTAGAGCTGCTTCAGAAATTACTGGATGCAATATTTATGGAAAAGCAGAATTTTTAAATCCAGGAGGATCAGTTAAAGATAGAGCTGCTCTTGCATTAATTAAAGATGCTCAAGAAAAAAAATTAATTGCTAAAGGTGGAACTGTTGTTGAAGGAACAGCAGGCAACACTGGAATTGGTTTAGGTCTATTAGGAAATTCTTTGGGTTATAAAACAATTATTGTAATGAATGATAACCAAACTCAAGAAAAAAAAGATTTACTTAGAAATCTTGGAGCTGAATTAAGATTGGTGCCACCTAAACCTTATAAAGATGATAACAATTTTGTTAAAGTGGCAGCTAGACTTGCAGATGAATTAAGACCAACAAATAATAACGGTGTAATTTGGGCTAACCAGTTTGATAATACTGCAAATGCTAAAGGTCATTACGAAGGGACGGGCCAAGAGATTTGGAAACAAACTGAAGGTAAAGTAGATGGCTTTGTATGTTCTTCTGGAACTGGAGGAACTATTTCTGGTGTAAGTAATGCCCTTAAAGAAAAGAACAAAGATATAAAAATTTATTTATCTGATCCAAAAGGTTCAGCTCTTTATAATTACATTAAAAATGGTGAACTCAAATCAGAAGGTGGATCAATTACTGAAGGAATTGGTTCAAGTAGAGTAACAGCTAACTTTGGTGAGGCTAAGATTGATGATGCCTATTCAATAGATGATCATGAGGCACTACCTATACTTTATGATTTAATTCAAAATGAAGGTCTGAGCTTAGGTACTAGTTGTGGTATCAATATCGCTGGAGCAATAAGAATGGGTAAAGAATTAGGGCCTGGTAAAACTATTGTAACAATTCTTTGTGATAGAAGTGATAAATACGCAACTAAAATGTTCAATAAAAAATTCCTGGAAGAAAAAGGTCTCCCTGTACCTAATTGGTTTTAGATATAAATTTTATCGGCTAAGCCGTAACAAAGTATTGCACTTAACAAAGTTAAAATACCTGGTGCAATAATTCCTTCATTAGATGTTTGTGGAGTATGACCTAATTTATTTATTTTAATTGTATAAATTCCTACACAAAAAGCTGAAAGGTTTTGTAAAAATACTAAATTGAAAAATGCCCATGTTCCTTGAAGTCCATCAGGTCTTATAAATCCAACCCAAATAGCCATAACCACAGCTCCAATAAATAATGATCCAAAAAATCTAGTCATTCCAGCACCAGTATCATCGATACCAAATTTATCTAAAAATTTCTTTGTAGAAAAAACTGTCTGATAAGCGTATGCAGCAAAAATTATAAAGTGAACTAAAAATATAACTAAATAAAATATTCCATTAAATTTTTCGATCATTGATAAACGTTATCAAAAATTTTAATTGAATTAAATAGCTAAAAACTGCATTTCTAGCTCATAAAAAATGCATATCTGTCGCGCGATATAAACACAAGAGACTCCGCAATAAAAATGTAACATTCTCTGGTTACGGTTCAATTATTCGGAAAGGAATATTATGAGAAAAATAATACTAACATTAATTTTTACATTAATGTCAATGCCTTCAATATCATTTGCAGATGGTCATAGTGGAAAAATTAGTCTTGCTGGTTTTTTTGTTGGGGATGCTAAAGCTATTGTAGATGAAAAAGGTAACATCATGACTTTTACATATGAAGGTCTAAGTGGATTTAATGCAATTGAAGGTACTTCGTTTGGTGATAATTCATCACATCATTGTATAGGTGCAGGAACTATTCCAGGTAAAGGTTTTGAAATGGGTCACTGCAAAATAATGTTTATAAATGGTGACACAGCAATAATTTATTATGAAATAAAATTAGGTTACTCAATGGAAGGTACTTTTAAATGTATCAGTGGTACGGGTAGATATGAAGGTATCGAATGCAGTGGAACTACAGGTTATACACAAATTAAGCCTGCCCAGGAAGGTAAAATACATGCAACGAATTATTACAGGGGCACTTATAAATTAAAAAAATAGGAAAATAATATGAAAAAAATAATAATAACTTTATTCAGTGTTTTATTTCTAACATCTGCATACGCAGATATGAGTAAAAGCGATAAAAATAAAGCTTGGGAATGTAGTGGAATTTACATGGCTAACTACTTCTTACCACCAGGTGAAACATTTGAATATAGTATGAAAGAAAAATCTATGGCATCAGTAAAAGTTTTAAAAGCTTATGCTTTAGAAATTGGAATTCCTGAGAAGGAATGGGATGATGGCGTAAACAAAGCTGTAGATAAATTCTATGGTTCTAAATATGACGAGATTAAAACAAATGACTGTCATAATTTTGTAAATTCAGCCATACCTAATGGAGAAGATAGAGTTAAAAAGGTAGTTCAAACTCTATATTAACAAAAAAAAGGAGAAAAAATGGAAAAAGAAATGTTAGTAGTGGCAAAGTTAAAAGAAGGTACTTTTGAAAAATTCATGGGATTTATGCAATCTCCTGAGGGACTTGCTGAAAGAGCAAAAGTTGCAATAGTTGAAAAAACAATTGGAACTGTAACTCCAGACAAAAGTACTGTAATGTTTAAAATATTTTGTACTGATGAAGCTGCACTTCATAAGTTTATAGAAGGTACCGAGGTATCAAAACCGATAATGGATGAAGTTTTAGACAGTTACTCAATATATGATTTAACTAAGGTTAAATAGAAAGGAATAACATGTCTATATTAGAGAAATATAGTGCTGCATTAAAAAATAAAGATGAAGCCGCTATGAATGAACTTTTGCATGATGATTTTAAATTCACAATGCACAAGTCAGGAAATGTTTTAACCAAAAGTGATGTTATCAAATGGGCGATGAGTGGTGATATTAATCAAGACAAGGTTAGAATTGTTTATGAAAATGACGAAGTTGGTATTCACCATGCCTTCGTAACATTTAATGATGGTAATGTTGAGGCGGTAATGGCAGTTTATAAATATGACAATGGAAAAATTGTCAGTTTAGAAACTGGTGCTACACCAATGCCAAAATAAGTGAGTGAAATTGATTTTTATTTTTCGATAGGAAGCACATATACCTATCTATCCGTAACTAGAATACTTGATGTTGAAAAACAACATCAAGTAAAATTTAACTGGAAACCTTTTTCGGTAAGAGCAATCATGAAAGAAATGAATAATATCCCATTTCCAAAAGATAAAATGAATAAAGTTAATTACATGTGGAGAGATATTGAAAGAAGAGCTGAAGGTTATGGTTTTTTTGCTAAAACGCCAGTTCCCTATCCATTATCAGAATTTGATTTAGCAAACCAAATTGCAATCCTTGGTTTTGAAAAAGGTTGGGGAGAAAAATTTGTTATTCTTACTTATAAAAAATGGTTTCAAGAAGGTAAAGAACCAGCAATTGAAACAAGTATTTCCGAAGTTTGCTCAGAATTAAGCTTAGATAAAGATAAAATAATCTTTGAAGCAAAATCCTCAGATATAGAAACAAAGTATAATGAAAACACAAACTCGGCTCGTGAAAATAAAATATTTGGTAGCCCATCTTTTATTATAAAAAATGAACTCTTTTGGGGAGATGATAGAATGGAAGATGCAATTAAATGGTCTCTTAAATAATTCTATATATTTTACTTAAATTCATTTAAAGTCTCGAAATGAGTCTTGCAACTTCATATTTATTTTTAGGCATTGCAGTTTTTTTGGGTGTTACCTCAAATAGTTTTGCTAAAAGTGCCGAAGGCTTTACTCTTCTTTTTCCAAGTATAATTACAGCAATCACAATTGTATTATGTATGTATGCGCTTTCATTGGTAATGAAAAATATTCCTATGGGAATTACTTATGCTTCCTTTGCAGGCTTAACAATTATAGCTACTGTTGTTGTGGGTATAATTAGATTTAATCAAGTACCAAATTTATATTCATTAATTGGTTTAGCTTTTATTATTGTTGGTGTTTTAATGGTTAACCTGTTAGGTAATAATTAATATGATTAATAAAAAATATGCTCAGCCATTATTCATGATTTTTATGTCCTTTGGCATGAGTGTGATTATGAGTGGCGTTGTAGTTGCTGTAAACACCGGAGTTACAGATGGCTTTATAAGTAGATGGTTTTATTCTTGGATGTTTGCATTTCCAGTTGCATTGATTGCTGCATTTACTTTAGCTCCTTTAATGAGACCATTAGTTAATAAAATTGCTTCAAAAGAATAATCATGAAACCGTTGTTGGGGTATTTATTTTTAGCTAACGGAATTATTTTTGGTATCGCGTCAAATAGCTTTGCTAAAATTTCTGAGGGATTTACTAAATTAACTCCATCTATTTTATGCATTTTATTTATGTGTATCACCATGTTTTCAATTGCAAAAGCAATGTCTGCACTTCCAGTTGGATTTGCCTACTCTACTTATAGTGGTTTGACAGTTACAGGTGTTGTACTTTTCGCAGTATTAAAATTTAACCAGGTGCCTAATATTTATGGAACTATTGGAATTATCTTAATTATTATTGGTGTAATAATGGTTAATTACCTTGGTCGACTAAACTGATACTTTTTTAAAATCTCTGGAAGCTCATGTCTTCCCTCTTCATTTAATGGTAATTCATATTCATCAACCACTGTATTAGTATCTAATGGTGAATATAAATGAGGATACATATCTCCATTTGATGCCTGCTCCCACAGTAAATGTTCAAGCTTAAAAGCATTTACTCTTAACAAGACTAGATTTTCTTTTTTGGGGTAATATTTATTTAAAGTTTCCTCTACCTGATCCTCTTCTGAAAAGTGAATATATCCATCTTTAAGATCTTTTTCTGATCCGCCATAAGTTCCGGATTGTTTGGCCTTTTGCCACTCATCTTTGTCTATAACTTTGAAAATAAATTCTAAATTCATTTCACCAAGAAGAATTTGGACCTTTTAAGAATTCTATTTCTTCTTCAGTAGACTCTCTTCCTAAAATTTCATTTCTATGAGGATATCTATGAAATTGTCTAATTGCTTTTGTATGATCTTGCCAAAACTTTTTTATTTCACTGTATCCTTCGTGTTCTCTTAAATATTTGTTTAACAAATAATAAGCCATTTCATGATCACTAATTTCCTCACTATGAATTAAAGGTAACAACATAAATAATCTTTGATTTACATTCATAGCTTCTAAATAACCTGAATAAACTGCATCGTTTACAATCAATCTAGTTTTTTGATCTTGAACAAAAGCTTTTTTGTCATTTCTAAACATATTTCTTGAAAACTGATCAAATAAAATTACTAACGCCAGACAACTCATAGGATTATCTTGCCAATCATCATATTCATTTTGACACGCTAATTCATAGTCTTTTAAAAAATTATCTTTTATTTTTTGATCAAAATTTTCATCCTTTTTGAACCGCATTTCAGAAGGGGTTTCTTTAAACCAGAAATCTAGAATTACTTGTGCTCTTTCCGATATCATTCAGCTAATGGTTTTAATAATTTTAAAATCTTTTTATGATTGGTTTTATTATTTGAAACAATAATATTTCCTCCAACAACAGGGTTTTTGTTGCCCCAAGTCGTTACTATAGCTCCACTTGCTCTAACAATTGGTATAATCGGATGAATATCCCAAATTTTATTTGCACATTGTGCAACCATTTCAAGCCTACCTTCTGCTAATTGACAATAAGTCAATGCATCGAAACATGGAAATTGCATTCTCTTAATAAATTTTTGAATTTTTGATTGTTGTTTTAAAGTTAATTGATTATGAAAAGCAGCAGCTAACTTTGCATTCGTAAAATTTAATTTTGAGTTAACTTTAAGTTTTCTTTTTTTTTTATTTTCAAAAACATATGCGGAACTTTTATTCACATTTAAATAATATTTTCTCATTTTAGGAAAATTTGCTAATCCTAAAATTGGTTCTCCATTGTAATTTAATGAAATGAGATTACTCCAACTAGGATTACCTACAACATATGATCTAGTTCCATCAATTGGATCAATCACCCAAGAAAATTCACTTTTAGTATTTTTATGACCATATTCCTCACCTATAATTTGGTGATTTGGAAATTTTTTTGAAATTTTAGACCTTATGAATTTTTCAAATGCTTTGTCTGATGTTGTTACAGGATCGTAACCTTTGCCTTTCATCTTATTGGTTATCTTAAATGGCTTATCTAACTTTACGTAATAAAACTTAGTTAAATCTTTAGCAAGTTGATTTAAAAAGCTTGCATATATTGGATATTTTTTTGTATCAAATTTTTTCACAATGAACTCTTACTATTTAATTTATGTTGATTAAAGTTAAATTTTAAATAATCCTTAGCTTACTATTATGAAAATCGAGCTAGTTGAAAATAAGGTTTATTTTAATAATGGGTCTGAAAAAAAAGAAATTCACCCATTCTGGTTAAGAGAAAGAGTTAATGGTGAGGAGTATTTAGATAAAGGAACTCAGCAAAGACTTTTTGATCCTACCTTTTTAAGTAATGATATTTCAATAAATAAAGTAAACCTTAATGAAAAATACTTAGAGGTTGATTTTAATGATGGTGTTAATTCGAAATTAGAAATTGATAAAATTACCTCTGAATTTTCAAAAGAAGATATTGTAATAAAATCTATTGAAAAAACCAAATGGGACTCCTCTTTAAAAAATATAAAAAATTTTGAATACCAAGAAAATTTTTACGAAAGTAAAGAGATGCACGATCTACTTGTTTCATTTTACAAATATGGTTTTGTAATAATTAAAAATATTCCAACATCTAAAAATTATATTGTGAAATTTGCAAATTCTATAGGGAGTGTTAGAAGAACAAATTTTGGTGAATATTTTGATGTAAAATCCAAACCTGATCCAAACGATCTTGCTTATACTTCATTGGCCTTAGCACCTCATACTGACAATCCCTATAGAAATCCTGTACCATGTATTCAAATTTTACATTGTATAGAAAGTAAAGTTTCAGGAGGATTATCAACATTGGTAGACGGTTATACAGTTACTGAAGATTTAAAAAATCAATACCCAGAATTTTATAAAATTTTAACTGAAGTAAAAGTTAGATTTAGATTCATAGATAATGAAGTAATTTTAGAAACTATCTCTCCTTTGATTGAACTAAACGAGGATAAGAGTTTCAAGCAGGTAAGATTTAGTCCTAGATTAGACTATGTTCCAGTTTTAGAAAAAGAAAAATTAGATCTTTACTACCAAGCAAGAAAAAAAATATCTGAAATGTATAATTCAGATAAATATAGAATTGAATTCAAACTCGAGCCAAAAGACTTAATGATAATGGATAATCACAGACTTCTCCATGGAAGAACAGCTTATGAGACAAAAGAAGGTGAAAGATTTTTACAAGGTTGTTATATTGATTATGATAGTACCGAGGGAAAACTTAGACACTTAAAAAGAAAGTTTAATCTTTAAACAAATTTTCTATTTGAACTTCAGCCTCTTTGATTGATTTTTCATAATCTAGTGCCATTTGATCTGCACTAATTATATCTACTTTTTCTATACCAAAAAAATTAAGAATAAATTTTAACCAAGGAGTTAAAAAATCTTCTGAACTATTTAGTTTTGTTCCTCCAGAAGTAATAACTAGATATGCATGTTTGTTTTTTAACAATCCCTCTCTCCTACCATTTGGTTTAAATCTAAAAGTTTCACCTATACGAGCAGCTAAATCCGACCAAGCTTTAAGTGTTGCTGGAGGACCATAATTATAAATCGGAGCCGAAATTATTATGACATCACTCTCTTTCAATTCCTTTACAAGTTTATCAGAAAGTTCAAACATTTTTTTATGTTCTTCTGTTTGATCTTTTTCATCTATATTCATTCCAGATTCTGTAAGCCCACTTACAAAGAGCATCTCATCATCTAAATCTCTATAAATAACTTCATCACCAGGCTTTTTAATTTTATCTAAGAGTTTTTTTGCTAAAGCTCTAGAGGTAGAGCCTTTTTTTCGAGCACTGGAGTCTATTTGATAAATTTTCATTAATACCTTTTATCCGAATTTTTGCATAAAAGGAAAGATTTCAATGATATAAAAACCAATAGCTTGTAATTGATTGGTTAAAATTAAAATACCTGTAACCAATAGAGTTATTCCACCAATTTTTGATATTAAATTAATATTTTTCTTAAAATTTTTAGAAAATAACAAAAATGTTTGAATCAAGTATCCAGACAAAACAAAAGGAATAGCAAGACCTAATGAATAGGAAATTAACAATATTAAAGCTCTTGATAAAGTTTCTTCAATAGATGCTAAAGCTAAAATTGAACCTAAAATTGGACCGATGCATGGTGTCCAGCCAAAACCAAAAGCAACACCAATCACATATGGAAATAGAATATTTCTTGATTCTTTTGCATCAAATCTTTTTTCAAAATTTAAATATGGAATATTGATTATTCCAATTAATTGAAGAGAAAAAATTATAATAATTATTCCAGCTGAAATTCTTAATACTTCTGAATTTTGCAAAAGTGCCTGTCCTAAAAAAGATGCTGACGCCCCTAAAATCACAAATACCGTTGAGAACCCTAAACAAAATAAAATTAATGGAAAAAAATTGATTTTTTTTTGATTTAAAATTTCTTGTAATGATTGACCAGAGATATAAGAAATATATCCAGGTATTAAAGGTAGAACACATGGAGACAAAAAGCTTATAAGTCCTGCCCCAAAAGCTATTAAGTATTCAAACATTTATCCAGTATTTTTCATTGCTGCAGAAATACCTGCAATCGATGTCATCAAAGCATCTTCAAGAAATTTTTTATCTAAATTTTTATATTTTTTATTTGTTAATTTATTCATTACATTTGCCTGAAGTATGTTTAGCATCTCAGTATAATTGTTTCTTATAAATAAAGACTTTCTGAATTCTTTTCTCTCTTTTACCACTTCTTTAGGGGTAATTTTATTATGCAATTTGACCAATGCCTCAAATTGAAATCTTAATTTTTTACCAATTCTTTTTAATGAGGCATCAGCTAAATTATTTTCATAAATAACTGATATTTCTGGATCTACTTTAGAAATTACCATATCCAAAATATCCATAGTTGATACAAAGTAAGGCCAATTTTTCTCCATGTCAGTCATTATTCTTTTAAACTTTTTGATTGAACCATATCTCAATGCCTCAGTTGTCCCAAGCCAAGCAGGTAACATTAATCTAATTTGTGTCCACGCAAAAACCCATGGTATTGCTCTTAAACTTTGGATGTTATCAACATTCTTTCTTTTGGTTGGTCTTGAACCAATCGCAAGCTTTCCAAGTGATTTATGAGGTGTAACGGTTTTGAAGTAACGAATAAAATCCTCGCTTTGATTTAGATATTTTCTATATGAAGATGTCGAAATTTCAGACATTTTTTGAATTAATTCACGCCAATTTGATTTCGATCTTGGCGGCGGATTTAAAGAAGCATCCATTACAGAGCCGATATAGCTGCAAAGGTTATATTCAGCTAAAGGTTTGTATCCATACTTTTGTTGAATTACCTCGCCTTGATCAGTAATCCTTATTTTACCATTAACTGTTCCTGAGGGTTGTGATTTTAAAGTAGCCTGAATAGGTCCACCTCCTCTTCCTGGAGATCCACCTCTACCATGGAAGAAAACAAGATCTATTTTATATTTTTTAGCTAAACTTCTAAGCTCTTCTTGAAGTTTGTATTGATGCCAACTCGCAGATAATTTTCCAGCATCTTTACTAGAATCAGAATATCCAATCATTACTTCCTGCTTTGAATTAATCATTTTTCTATACCATGAAAGTTTGAATAAATTTTTCATTACACCATTAGCATTTTTTAAATCATCCAAAGTTTCAAAAAGTGGCACAACTCTTAATAAATTTTTATTTTGTGCCTGCATTTGTAAAAAATAAACAGATAAAATATCGGATGCTGTTGAGGTCATTGATATTACATATGCACCTAGGCACTCAATTGGTGTTTTGGCTATCTGTTTGAAAGTATTCCAAACTTCTTTATTTTCTTTATCTTTTATTTTTATTTTATCTACAAAAAATTTTTTTTCTTTTATAAATTTATTTAATAATTTTACTTTTTCTATTTCAGTTAAAGAAGAATATTTGATATTTTTTTTCTTTTTAAAAATTTCATTTAAAAGTTTTTCATGTCTATCTGCCTCTTGTCTTATATCCAATCTTGCTAAATTAATTCCAAAGCACCTTACTCTTCTCATTAAATCTAACAGGTCTGCATTTGCAATATACTCTCCTCGGTTTGCTTTTAATGATTTTCTTACTTCTCTTAATGGAAGAGTTATTTCATTTTTATTTTGAATTAATTTTTTTTCATCTAAATCTGCATCGTTATTTAAATGATTTTCAATTAATTGATGGGTTAGTCTTACCTTATCCCTAATTGGTCTCAAATAAACTCTATAAGGTTCGTAGCTATTTCCTGTTGCTCTTTTAATTTTTGTAGAGCATTCTTCCATTGATAAATCTTGTATCAATTTAGTAAGTTCCTTCTCATATAATTTTGCAGCTTGCCATCTAGAAAATAAAATTACCTTCTTTGTAACTTCAGCTGTTACATTAGGATTTCCATCTCTATCTCCACCCATCCATGATCCAAATTGAATTGGATTAAAATCACGCGGTAAATCTTTCTTTAAATTTTTTCTGAATATGTCGTTAAGTCTTTTATAAACTTTAGGAATGGTGTCCCATAGACTGTCCTCGATAACAGCTAAACCCCACCTCGCTTCATCTAATGGAGATGGTTTAGTCCTTTTAATTTCATCTGTTTTCCATATTATTGCAATTTCCGAGTAGAGCTTTCTATCTAATTCTATAATCTTAGATGGATATTTTTTATAAAGATGTCTTTGCTCCATAATTTCAATTAAATTGGCATATTTTTGAATTAAAGTTCTTCTTTTTACTTCAGTAGGATGAGCGGTAAGTACAATGCCTATATCTAGTTTTGTGGCTTGTTCGTAAATTTTTTTATCCAGAATTTTTTTATTTTTAAATAAACTTTCTATTATATCTTCAATGAAAAGATTTTGATTTTTACTTTTAAAATGTGGATTTTCAAATTCATTTAACTTTCTAGATGCATCTAATGACTCAGCTAAATTCATTAAATTTAAAATATGTGAAAATGCTCTTGTTAATTTAAACGTATTTTTAGGAGAAAGTTTTTTTACTTCTTTCGAAATTTTTGAAAAAATTTTACTTTTATTTTTATCTGATAAAGTATTTTTTGATAATAATCTAAATTTTTCAACAATTTCAAAAAAAGCTGAACCTTCCTGATCTTTAATTACTCTTCCAAGAAAAGTTCCTAATAATCTAATATCATCCCTTAAAAGCTTTGTTGGTATTCGCTCATAGTAAAGATCTCTTTTCTTCATTACTTATAATAAATTTTTTTTGTAAAACTCCTCTTGCATTTGTTTTTACACTAAAAAAGAATCCTGAATATCTAAATTTTCGCAGATCTGCTTTGCTCATCCCTTTTGTAGCTGTTGAAACATAAAGTTCTTTAGTATTTTTACCTCCAAATGCACAATTAGTTATATTTTTTGCAGGAAACTGAATTCTGTGAATTAATTTTGCTTTTTTATTAAAAACAGAAATACAAGCACCATGGAAATGAGCTACCCATAAATTTTTATTTTTATCTAAAGTCATTCCATCTGGTGAACCTTCATCAGAAGATAATTTTTTAAATATTTTTTTGCTAACTATTTTATTATTTTTATTTATTTTAATTTTATAGATAGTTTTTTTTGGACTATCTGTATGATAAAAATTATACTGATCAATAAACGCTGGTCCATTAGTAATTCTATAATTTTTATCAACCTTTATTAATTTAAAATTTTTATCTAATTTATATAAAGAACCTTTTTCAATTTTTCTTTCCAAGTTGTCCATGGTGCCAAACCAAAGATTTCCAGCAGGATCTGTTTTACCATCATTAATTCTATTTAGTTTCAAGTTTGGTTCTACCTTTATTGATTTTAAAATTTTTTTTGATTTTAAATTTTGAATTCTTAATTCTCCCTGGAGACCTAAAATAAAAATATAATCTTTGATATGAGCGATAAAACCAATTTCTTTATTTACTTTAAAGATTTTCTTTTTTTTATTTTTAATATTGTAAGAGCAAATTTTCTTTTTTTTAATATCTACAAAATAAATTGATTTATGCTCACTAACCCATAACGTTCCTTCACCTAAAGTACATCTTAATTTCCAAAGAGGTTTTGGTTCTGATGTTTTTATTTTATTCATTTACTTCAAACTCTTTAATAAAATCTTCATTTGGGTTTATACCAATACCTATATTATCTGTTACTGATGCATAACCGTTATTACTTTTAACTTGGTCTAAAATTGAAAATTCTTCCTTTGGCAAATCTGTTATAAAAATATTTTTTTCTGTTGTATCAAACTCGAGCATAGATTTAGATGGAAATAATCCACCTGGCATATCTGGTTGTGCTGTCAACAAATGGAGGTTAACTGCAATACTCACTGCAGAGCCCCATACATGATTAATTACTGGTATAAAATTTGCTTGTGCTAATGCTGCAACTTTTAAATACTCCGTAATTCCGCCAAGTCCACAAACCTCTGGTTGAGCTATATCAATACATTTATTTAATATTAATTTATTCCAGCCATATTTGGTAAATTCAGCTTCTCCTCCTGCAATGCTAGTAGAGATTTTTTGTTTTAATTCACTGTAACCCTCATAATCTTCAGGCGCCACAGGCTCTTCAAACCAATAAATATCTAGCTCATCTAAACCTTTTCCAACATAAAGAGCATCTTTCAAATTATAAGCGTGATTTGCATCAACCATTAATTTAAAATCTTTTCCAACAGTGTCTCTTACAGCTTGAACCAACTTTAAATCTTCTTTTGGACCTAATCCAACTTTCATTTTCATAGCTTTAAAGTTTTTTGATTTTATTTGCTTAGACTCTTCTTTGAACAAGTTGATCAATTCATCAACTGTTTTTTTTTGTAACATCATTCCATATCCATACACTGGAACTTCATTATTACATTTACCACCAACAAGTTGATAAAGAGGAGAGTTTGTCTTCTTTCCAAGAATATCCCATAAAGCAATATCCACACCTGATAATGCTTGTATTGGCATTCCCTTTTGACCACTATCTCTTAAAAGATTGTATACTTTTTGCCAGATATGTTCTTTATTTAAAGGGTCTTCACCAATTACTAAAGGCTGTATAACTTTTTCAACAATAAACTTGTTTGCTAAAGCTATATTTCCAGGACCAAAACATTCACCCCAACCTGTTATTCCTTCGTCTGTTTGGACTTCGACTAGATGGGCTGTACGATGTTTGTAATATTGTTGTGAATAACCAAGTTCTTTTTCTAACTCATATCTAAGTACATGACTTTTAATAGAAGTTATTTTCACAATTAATTATAAAGCAACTACCTTAGAGTTTTGCTCTCCTAAATTTTCGATTGATAGTTTCATTGTATCACCTGCTTTTAAAAATTGCTGAGGCTTCATACCCATTCCAACACCTGGAGGTGTTCCAGTTGTAATTATATCACCAGCTTGAAGTGACATGTATTTACTCAAATAAGAGACAATAACATCAACGTTAAATATCATTGTACTTGTATTACCTGTTTGCATTCTTTTTCCATTAACATCTAAACTCATCTTTAAGTTGTTAACATCTGCAATTTCATCTTTAGTAACAAAGTAAGGGCCGATTGGTCCATAAGTGTCGTGAGATTTTCCTTTAACCCATTGGCCCATTTTTTCAATTTGCCATTCTCTTTCACTTACATCATTAACCAAACAATAACCTAAAATATGATCTTGAGCTTGGCTTTCAGAGATATGTTTTGTTTCTTTTCCTATAATAATTCCAAGTTCAACTTCCCAGTCTAATTTTTTAGATCCTGAAACTATTTCAACATCATCATTAGGTCCAACTATACAACTAGTAGCTTTCATAAAAACTATTGGTTCAGAAGGAACATCAGCTCCAGTTTCAGCAGCATGATCAGAATAATTTAATCCAATTGCAACAAATTTACCTGGCTTAGTAATACAAGATCCTATTCGATCACTTGCAGATAATTCTGGTAAAGAAGATAAATCAGCACTTTGTAATTTAGAAATAGTCTCAAAATTTAAATAATCAGGATTTAAATCTTTAACATGAGAACTAATATCTCTAATTTTACCGTCTTTATCTAAAACACCAGGTTTTTCGTTTCCTTTATTTCCTACTCTTAATAATTTCATATTTATCCTTTTGTTGTTAAATTATATTGAAATTCCACCATCAACATGAATTGTGCTTCCTGTTGTAAATGTTGCATCATCGCTAGCTAAATAAACAGCCACAGCTGCTATTTCTTCTGCCGTACCTAATCTTCCCATAGGTTGTCTTGCTATAAAATCTTTTTTTGCTTGAACCGGATCTGGGCTTTGATTTACTCTATCTTGCCAAGAAGGTGAATAAACTGTACCTGGCGCAATTGAATTACATCTAATATTTTGTTTAACGAAATCTGCTGCGATCGCTTTTGTTAAACCAATCACCGCACCTTTTGTTGTTCCGTAAACAAATCTATTTGGAAAACCTTTAAAGCTAGATGCGCATGAAGATATATTAATAATACTTCCACCATTTTGTTTTATCATTAAAGGTAAAATAGCTTTACACATAAAGTACATCGACTTAACATTTACATTAGAAGAAAAATCCCAATCTTTTTCATCACATT
Organism: uncultured Pelagibacteraceae bacterium; assembly: GCA_902619745.1. Lineage (GTDB taxonomy): Bacteria > Pseudomonadota > Alphaproteobacteria > Pelagibacterales > Pelagibacteraceae > Pelagibacter. The sequence continues at coordinate 21,521 of CACNFL010000004.1, read as the reverse complement.
CCAATATTGTTCCATGATGAACAAATCCAACAGCATTAAATAAAACATCAACTTTATCTAAAGTTTTAGTAAATTCTAAAATTGCATTGTTGTCTGTTGAGTCTAACTTTTGCACTTTTATCTCAGGATATTCTTTATTTAAATCAGCTAAAGTTTTATCATTTAAATCAGTTGCAGTGACATGAGCGCCTTCTTTATGAAAGGCAATTGCTGTAGCTTTTCCAATACCTTGACCTGCTGCTGTTACGAGAATTTTTTTACCTTCTAATCTTCCACTCATTTTTTATTTATCCTTTCGATTTCATTATAAAGTGAACTATGATCAGTGTTTCCATGACCATTATCGACAAGGGTTTTATACATTTCTTTTACTAAATTTGAAATAGGTAAATGTGTATTATATGAATTTGCACACTCTAAAATGTTATTCATATCTTTTAAATGAGTAGAAGTTTTACCTTTTGGACTAAAATCTTTATCTATCATTCTCTTTCCATGTGTTTGTAAAATTTTACTGTCTGCCCAACCTCCAGAAAGAGCTTTGATTAATTTTACTGGGTCAGCTCCAGCTTTTTCACATAAAGTTATTGCCTCCGCAACCGCTCCTATGGTAACTCCAACTACAATTTGATTTGCTAACTTTGAAACTTGTCCGCTACCAATTGGTCCAACTAAAGTTGGATTTCCCATAGCTTTTAAAATATTTACAGAATTATCAAATACACTTTCCTCTCCTCCAACCATTATAGCTAATGAAGCTTCCTCAGCTCCAATTGTTCCTCCTGATACTGGTGCGTCTAAGTAATTTATATTTTTTGATTTTAGATTATTTCCATATTTTGTTGCTGTCGTTGGTTTAACAGAACTCATGTCAATAACAGTTGATCCAGATTTTAAATTCTCTAACAAATCTGAATTATTCATTATTGCATCAACAGCACTATCATCTGTTAACATTGTAATAATAAAGTCATTATCTTTAACAACTTCACCTAATGTTTTTGATATTTCAGCGCCAAACTCTTTCAAAGGTTCTGCTTTATTAATTGAACGATTGAATACTTTTAGTTTAAAATCTGATTTTAATAAATTTTTAGCCATTGGCAGGCCCATAAGACCTGTTCCAATAAAGCCTATTTTCATCATGGTTTCGGTTTAAACTCGTGGAAGTTTTGTGTCATTGCTTCAGGGAAAAACATAACACAAGCTAATACAATTAACTGAATTACTATAAATGGAGCAAAACCTCTAAATATATCTGTTAATGAAATATGTGGAGGAGCAACAGATTTTAAATAAAAAGCGGCAGGCCCAAACGGTGGACTTAAGAATGAAACTTGCATATTTACACAAAATAATATTCCAAACCAAATTGGATCAAATCCAAGAGCTATAACAATTGGTAAAAATACAGGCATTGCTAACAATACAATTCCAACCCAATCCATAAATGCTCCCATAATCAAAAACATAATCTGCATCATGAAGATTAAATACATTGGTTTTAAATCATAAGCCAAAATAGTTTCTGCAACATATTTAGGACCTCCAGCAAGAGAATAAGCACCTGCTAAAACTGTAGCACCAAAAGTAATAGTTAAAATAGTTCCTGATGCTTTGAAAGTTCTTGTTAATGCATCTTTAAATAAAAACCATGTAAGTTCTTTTCTTGCAAAAATAATAATTAATGTAGCAACCACTCCCATACCAGCTGCTTCAGTAATTCCTGTTATTCCAGAATAAATTGAACCTAATACAATTATTACTATACCGATTGGAGGTAAAAGACCTGGTAGGTATGACATTTTTTCTTTTAAAGTTAAAGCAGGCTCATCACTTAAAGGTGCCAAATGTGGTTGTAATCTTGTTCGAATTAAAATGTATGTAATAATTAAACCTGAAATCATTAAACCAGGAACAATAGCTTCTTGGAATAACATCGTAATAGAAGTCTCTGTCGTTAATCCATAAATAATTAAAACAATTGAAGGTGGTATCATTGTTCCCAAAGATCCTGATGCACAAATAATACCGATCGACATATCCTGATCGTATTTTAATCTCAACATTTGAGGCAGTGCAATCAAACCTAATAAGACTATTTCACCACCAATAATTCCACTCATCGCCGCCATAATGGTTGCCATGATGGCAGTAACGACTCCTACTCCACCTCTGGTCTTTCTTAACCACGCATTTAAAGCGTCATAAAGATCTCTTGCGATATTAGAACGTTCGAGCAAGGAGGCCATAAATATAAATAATGGAACAGATAAAAAGGAATAAGTGACAACAAGAGAATAGTATCTTGAAAGTAATATGCCTAATGCATGCTCACCTATGTATAAAAAAACTAGTACTGCACCCATAAAACCAGATGCAAATCCCATTGGAACACCTATAGATATAAGTAATAACAATCCTACTATAAGTATTATCGAAAGTGATCCTATATCCATATTATTTTAATTCTTTAGAAGGGTCGTATTGTTTTTCCTTAGGATTTCTCCAATCAATAATTAAATTATTTACAGATTGAACAGCAATAAGAAAAACACATAAAAGTGTTAGTGGCTTCATAGTAGCAGGAATTGGTGGATCCCAATAAGTTGCAAATCTTTCCCAATTTATAAATGATCTGTATGCATCTTCCATACCCCCATAAATTACAGCTGCTGCGAAAAGAACAATAATTATAGTACTGATTAGATCAAAAATTCTCTGTGTTGGTCTACCAACCCAATCATACAATAATACTATTCTAATGTGGCTTCTTAATCTTGTTGCATATATTCCGCCAACTAAATAACAAACGCCAGCAAGCCATAGACATAGTTCATTTGCCCACAAAGTTGGTTTAAACAATATATATCTCATAAAAATTTCGTACATCATCACAATTACAATTACAGGAATTAAATATTTAATTGTGTGACTTAAAAATAAGGAAACTCTATCTATCCAATTTATTGGAAAATCATCTTTACTCGCAACTTTTTCATTTTGTTCTTGTAATTCTTTATCGATCATTGCGTAAAAATTTAAGTAATTCGAAGGGCCTTTTTAGGCCCTTCAAAATTTTTTTTATTACATGATACCGTTAGCTTTCATATAAGCTTTGTGTATCTCGATAAGTGCCGCAGCTTCTGGAGATTTAGTCTTCCATTCTTCCCAAGCAGCTAGAGCAGCTTGTCTGAATTTAAGTCTATCTTCTCTAGACCAGTCGTGAAGAGTAACACCCATTTCATTTAAAGCTTTAACAGCTTCAGCGTTTTTTCTTTCAACTAAGCTAGTGATAGTTCTTCCAGCAATTTCTATTGCTGCTAACATAGCACCTTGCTCATGTTTCTTTAACTTCTTCCATACTTTCGTATTACAAGCTAAGTGGTCAGCTGGCATAGAGTGGAAACCTGGGTATGTAGCATATTTATTTTGCTCATAGTGTCCACCAGCATAGTTAGTAGCTAAAGATGAGTAGTCAGCACCATCGATTAGACCAGTTTGTAAAGCAGTTGGAACTTCACCAAAGTCCATTACGATTGGCTTAGCACCTAATGCTGTAAAGATCATACTTTCCATTCCTGGAGGTGATCTAAATTTGAAGTCTTTCAATGAAGCAACATCTGGGATTGGTCTGCTAGATATTAAAGACTCATGTCCTGGTATCCACCAACCAATTAATGTCATTCCATATTTGTTATAAAGCGCATCAACAGCGTCTTGAGCTCCTGGGAAATTCAAGAATTCATATTGTTGATATGGGTTATCGTATCCACCCATTACATCACCTGCGAATTGGAACGCTGCATTTTTACCAGTTTGGTAACCAGCACCAGTCATATCACAATCGATAATTCCAGTTTGTGCAGAGTTAAACACCTCAGCAGACTTACCTGTAACTGATGATGAGTAGAACATTTCTACTTTTAAGCTTCCGCCAGAAAACTTCTCTACGTTTTTAGCGAATTGAGCAGCAACTTCACCGTTTGGTGAACTAGCTGTAAAGTGTGTTTCAATCTTTAAAGTCTTTGCATTTGCAGAGCCAAATAAAGCAACTGAAACAATAGCTACAGCTGCTATAGTTTTAGATATAAGTTTAAACATTATCTTCCTCTCGTTTATGTTTTTTTGAAAGTTAATCATAAATGAATTTTGAGATCAATAATTTCGTTTAACTTTTATATATAGAAATTATATATATTTATTGAACAAACAACTTATAGTTGTTCTAAACTACTTCTGAAATAAGAGGTTTTTTATTAAAAAAACAATAGATATTATCAACAGCCATCATACTCATAGCTAATCTTGTCTCGTGTGTTGCGCTCCCAATATGTGGTAAAACGAAACAGTTATCTAATTTTAAATATCTTTTGTCTAAATTTGGTTCATTGTTAAAAACATCTAAACCTGCTGCATAAATTTTTTTATTTTCTAATGCATCTATCAATGCATCATCATCAATGGTTGATCCTCTTGAAGTGTTTATAACTACAGCATGTTTCGGTAACAAACTAATTGTTGAAGAATTTAGAATATGTTTAGTCTCAGCAGTTGCAGGTGTATGTATACTAACAAAGTCACACTCTGGTAGCATAGTCTTAATATCAGAAAAATACTTTGCTCCATCCTCTAGATCATCAGAAAGTTTGTTTCTATTATAATAAATAATCTTCATACCAAATGCCTTAGCAGATTTTGCAGCCATTCTTCCAATACGACCCATGCCAATGATGCCTAAAGTTTTACCTGTAACAGAATTTCCAATCATAAATTGAGTTAAATCTGGTTTTTGATTTTTCCAGTTATCTGTTCTCACTAGATTGTAAGCTTCACCAATTCTTCTTGATGCGGCTAAAATTAAAAGGATTGTAGTTTCCGCCACTGCTTCATTTAATACATTTGGAGTATTTGTTACTTTAATTTTTTTTTCTTCGGCAGATTTGATTGAAATGTTATCATAGCCAACACCAACCTGAGCTACAATTTTTAATTTGCCATTTAAATTATTAAAAAAATTTTCACCAATTTTATCAAAACCTGTTGATATCATTCCATCATAATCATTAATAATTTTAATTAATTCGCTTTCTGGAATAGGTTCGTCTTTTGGATTAAGAGTTACTTCAAATTCTTTTTGAAGTTTTTCCTCTGCTAAATCTGAGATTTTTCTCGAAACTAATATTTTTGGCTTCATATTAGTGAGAATCTCTTGGTAAACCTTTGGTATGCGATACGTCTAAATATTTACCTCGAGAATTAATACATGCACCATCATCCAATTGACCAACAGTGTTTCTAAATATTTCCTGCCAAGGAGTTTGGTTATTTGGTTTAAATACTTTTTTATTTTTTCTTCGTTTTTTAAATTCAGCTTGAGAAATCAATAAATCAACTCTTCTTTTATTTAAGTCTATTTTTATTTTGTCGTAAGTTTTAACAATTCCTAGATCTCCACCTACTGCAGACTCTGGTGAGACATGTAAAATTGATGGACTTTCTGATGTTCCACTTTGTCTTCCATCGCCTAAAGTTGGTAAATGTCTTATTCCTTTTTTTAACAATCTGTCTGGTGGTTGCATATTAACCACTTCAGCTGATCCAGGGTAACCAACAGGTCCACAGCCTCTTATAATTAATAGAGAGTTTTCATCTATTTTTAACTTCTTATCATTAAGTCTTTTATGATAATCCTCAGGACCTTCAAAAACTATAGCTTTACATTCAAAAACATTTGGGTGTTTAGGATTTGATAAATATTGATCTCTAAATTCTTTACTGATTACAGATGTTTTCATGATAGCAGATGAGAAAAAGTTGCTTTTCATAACTAAAAAACCAGCTTTTTCAGTCAATGCATTCTTAAATGTTTTAATTACTTTATTGTCTACATCAACTTTCTTTCTTAAATTTTCTCCTACAGTTTTTCCTGTAACTGTCTTTATATTTGTATGGATTTTTTTATTTTTAATTAATTCCCTCATTACAGCAGGTATTGCTCCAGCTCTGTGAAAACTTTCCATTAAGTATTCTCCTGCAGGTTGGCAATTTACCAATAAAGGAATGTTGTGTCCAAGTTTTTGCCAATCAGAAAGATCAAATTTAATTCCCATATGTTTTGCAATAGCACTTAGGTGAGCTGTGCAATTACTAGATCCACCAATAGCACTTGCAACTACGACTGCATTTTCAAAAGCTTTACGAGTCATAATTTTTGATGGAGTTAAATCTTCATGAACCATTCCAACAATTCTTTTTCCTGTTTCATAAGAAATTTGTTCTCTTTCTCTGTAAGGAGCGGGAATAACCGCACCACCTGGTAAAGACATTCCTAATGCTTCTGCTACAGAGTTCATTGAAGAAGCCGTTCCCATTGTATTACAATGTCCAGCACTTGGCGCAGAAGATGCAACCATATCCATAAATTCTTCGTATTTAATTTCTCCTTTGGCTAACATTTTTCTTGCTTCCCAAACTACCATTCCTGAACCAGCTAATTTACCTTTGTAAATTCCATCTAACATTGGACCACCTGATAAAACTATTGCAGGAATATTTACAGTTGCAGCAGCCATTAAAGCAGCTGGAGTAGTTTTGTCACATCCTGTTGTTAAGATAACTCCATCAATTGGGTATCCATACAAAACTTCAACTAGTGACAAGTAAGAAAGATTTCTATCCAACATTGCTGTCGGTCTTTTTCCAGTTTCTTGAATTGGGTGAGTAGGAAATTCCATTGGTATGCCACCTGCTCTTCTAATTCCATCTTTTATTCTTTTACTCAAAGACATGAAATGTCTATTGCATGGAGATAGATCACTGCCAGATTGCGCTATTCCTATAATTGGATTACCAGATTGTAATTCTTTTCTTGTAAGACCATAATTTAAATACCTTTCTAGGTATAAGGCCGTCATGTCAGGGTTTTTTGGATTATTGAACCACTGTTGACTTCGGAAACTCTTTTTTCTTTTTTTAGGCATAATTTAAATAATGGTTTGTTTAAGTTATTGGTTATATAATAAATTTATGAATAATCTAATAGTTTTAAACAAGAATGACAATGTGGGCGTTAGCCAATTTATTATTCCTGAAAAAACTAAAATTGAAGGTCATGAGATCAGCACTATTGATCCAATCCCTTTTGGACACAAAGTTTGTTTAAAAACTATTAAAAAAGGTGATCCAATCATAAAATATGATCAAATTATTGGATTTGCTTTAGATGATATTAAACCAGGACAACATGTTCATTCTCATAATTTAGAATTTAGAGAATTTAAAAGAGATTTTAAAGTTACAGATAAAAAAAATGTTATTGATGAAAAAGCAGACACCTTCTTTAATGGAATTTTAAGAGATAATGGACAGGTTGCTACCAGAAATTATATTGGAATTGTAAGTACTGTAAATTGCTCAGCTACTGTCACTAAAATGATAGTGGAGAGGATTAAATATTCTGACATTTTAAAAGATTACCCAAATATTGATGGCATAGTTCCAATTACTCACTCAACAGGATGTGGAATGAATACTGAAAGTGAAGGAATGCAAATTTTTCAAAGAACTATAGATGGATTTAAAAATCATCCCAATTTTTCTCATGTATTTGTTATTGGTTTAGGATGTGAATGTGCGCAAGTCAGTTTATTTGATGAGTCTTTAAAGAAACATAACCGTATTCATTTTTTAACAATCCAAGATGAAGGTGGAACAAAAAAAATAGTAGAGAAGGTATTGTCTCAAATTAAAAATTTGCTTTCAGAAGCTAATAATGTTCAAAGAACTTCACAACCAGTAAGTCATCTAACTTTAGCTCTTCAATGTGGTGGTTCAGATGGATATTCAGGAATAACCGCAAATCCTGCACTAGGAGTTGCAGCAGATCTTTTGGTTAAAAAAGGTGGAAGTTCAATTTTATCCGAAACTCCAGAGATTTATGGAGCTGAACATTTATTAATTAATAGAGCGAGCTCACAAGAGACTGCTGATAAACTTATTAAAAGAATTGAATGGTGGAAACATTATACTTCAATTAATAATAGTTCTATGGACAACAATCCTGCACCAGGAAATAAAAAAGGTGGTCTAACAACCATATTAGAAAAATCCTTAGGCGCTGTTGCAAAGGGAGGAAACTCAATCCTTCAAGATGTATTGCATTATGCTGAACCTTTAAAAAATAAAGGTTTTAATTTTATGGACTCTCCTGGTTATGATCCTGTATCTGTAACTGGTCAAGTTGCATCAGGTGCTAATGTTATTTGTTTTACAACAGGACGTGGATCTTGCTTTGGCTGTAAACCGGTTCCAAGTTTAAAACTTTCAACAAACTCAGCAATGTTTGAAAGAATGTCAGAAGATATGGATATTAATTGTGGCACAATTGCTGAAGGAAAAGAAAAAGTTGAAGAAGTTGGTCAAAAAATATTTGAATTAGTTGTAAATACTGCTTCAGGGAATAAATCAAAAAGTGAAATCAACGGCTACGGTGACGAGGAGTTTAATCCTTGGCAAGTTGGCGTTGTAATGTAATTTATTTTTCCTGTGCCTCAACAAACATCTTTAATTAACGTAATTTTATTAGCCGCTGGTGGTTTTTTTATGTTTGTTTGTATGGACTCTACAGCAAAATATCTTGGAACGGTAATGCCAGTTACTCAGGCAATTTGGGGAAGATTTTTTTTTCACTTGGTATCTTTAATTATATTTTTTTTAATTTTTAAGCCAAAAGTAAATTTAAAAAAAAATTTTAAAGTCCAAATAATTAGATCGATATTAATGGTTACTGCAACCTCTTTTATGTTTTATTCTTTACAGAAATTTGACTTGGTAGATATTTATGTTGTTTTCTTTACTGCTCCTTTAATCGTTTCACTACTTTCAGCATACTTCCTAAAAGATATATTGAGTACAAAAGGTATACTTTTAATGTTATTGAGCTTTGGCTCGATTGTTTATTCACTAGGTCCAAGTATGAGAATATTTAGTTTAGATTTAATATTCCCTATTGTTCCTCCAATTTGTTGGGCTCTTTATCAATTTTTTACCAAAGTTGTATCAGGCGATAACGATCCATTTGCTGCTATATTTTACACTTCAATTTTAGGTGCAATAATTTTTAGTATTTTTATATTTTTTAATTGGGTGCCATTAGAGAAGAATATCTTTTGGCTTTATTTGGTAATTCTAGGTGTGGCAGGTTTTGTAAGTCATTCTTTGATTATTTATGCTATTCAGCTGTCAAATTTATCTTTTGTAACAAATTTTCAATATTCTCAATTGGTTTGGTCAACAATTATAAATTTTTTAATATTTGGTGTACCATTCGATTATAATAAAATTGTTGGTGTAATAGGAATTATAGTTTTTGGTATAATGTTTATTCGAACAGAGGGAACTAAGAAAAGTTAATTGATGATATAATTATGAAAAATATTGGATTTATTGGTGTTGGTTATATGGGCTATGGGATAGCCAAAAATATTTTAAAACATAAAAATAATCTTTTTGTCATTGCTAATAAAAATAGAAAACCAATTGAGAAAATTGTTAACGATGGAGCTGAAGAAGTAAAATCTTTTGAAGATTTTTCCATTAAAAATTTAGATGCGATGTTCATGTGTGTTACCAATACTCCCATAGCGAAATTAATTTCTGAAAAAATATCTGATATTTTGGATAGTAAAACTTTAATTATTGATATCACTACTCATAATAAAACGGGATCAATGGAAACAGAGGAAATATTCAAAGCAAAAAATATTAATTATGTTGAATGTCCTGTAATGGGAGGACCCGTTCAAGCAGAACAAGGTATACTAGGGGGTATTGTTGGAGCATCAGATGAAAATTTTAAAATCGCTGAGCCATACTTTAATTTTTTCTGTAAAGAATATTTTCACTTTGGACCTGTTGGAATGGGAGCAAAATCTAAGCTTTTAAATAATTTTTTATCCCTTGGGAATGCTGCATTAGTTAATCATTTAGCTAAAAGTGCTAAAGAAATGGGTTTAGATTTAAAAAAAGTATTTGATGTTGCAAAGCTTGGTTCTGGAAATTCAGCAGCACTTAATAGAATTTTTGATAATCTTTTAAAAGGTGATTTTACTGGATTTAAATTTACGGCAAGTAATTCCGTAAAAGATTTAACTTATATTCAAGATTTATTAAAAGAATTTCCTGAAGCTGAAAAAGTTGCTGAAGTAAATAAAAATTATTTTCAAAAAGCTGTTGATGACGGTTACGGTGAAAATTTTATTAGCGAATTAATAAATAAAAAATAATTTTGGAAGTAACTTAAGTTAGCGGGAATATACTAAAGCACTAGGTTGTATTCAATAAATATATTTGCACAAAATTAAAATAAATTAATTGAAATTGTATAAATTATAATTACCTTTTTTATAGAAGGAGGTTTATGTTAATACTTTCACCACCTGATACTTAGCTGAACAGCTTTTCATTTGAAAAATATAACGAAAATAAATTCCTCTCGGAATTAAATGCCAAAGAGGCAATACAAGGGAGCTCTTTAGGTATACACTTAAAGAGCGAACCCTTTAAAAACTAATTTACTGATTTTAATATTTCTAGTGGAAGTGGAGCTTCTGGGTATTTTTTTTGACACAATTTTTCATAGTTTTCACAAAAACTAAAAATAGTTTTTTGAACTTCTTTTTTATTTTTATTTGAAAGATTAAGTTCTTTAATTAATTCACTGCAATTTTTTTCTAATTCTTTTATTTGCTCTCCTGAAAAAAATTCTCCTGTTTCTATTTCCCAATAAGTGTCTTCAAGCTCATTATCATTTAGATCATTTAATTTTTTTTGTAATAATTTAATAGTCTCGTCCTCTGTTTCTTTATCTTTCATAGGAGAATTCTTAAGTTTTCCAAGGCATTTATCTCTTAATCCATCAATAAAATGAAAATAAGGTTTACCCTCTGAAAAATCTCTAAAATGATTTGTATTAAAATATTTATCAATGGCTGTTTCTGTTGAAACCTTTTCTTTACCCTTAATTATGGCTATTTGAACGTACACTTCTTGGCTAATATATTCTTCAATATGGTCTTTAACTTTTTGAGGTATCATTCTAACTTAGTAATTAATGTTCTTCTCTGTACCTGCTGTGACAAGCCTTACAATTACTCCACATAAATTGTTTCAAAGTGCCTCTTATATCTTCAGCATCTTCAATTACAGATGTAAGTTTTATCATATCATCAGAGGCTTTTTGCATTAATGCATTAAAATCATCTTTTTCATCCCAAATTGTCAGTAAAGCTTCAGTATCAAAACCCTCTTGAGTATTTTCAGGAAATAGATCTATTAAAACTTTATAATTTTCACTCATTTCTATCATTAGTTTTTTTGCTTTTTCAAAGTCTCCTTTTGAAGAGAAAGCTTGAACCCTTTTAGCTGTACTATAGTTTTTACTAAACAATGCTTGTCTACTTTTAATAATATCTTCAACTGTTAGCTCAGCATTACTAGATGAGACGAAAAATAGGCTTATAATTGAGAATAAAATTATTTTAATATATTTTTTTATGTGATTAAATAAATTATGCATGTAACAAATACCCTAACAGAGTATGGCATTATCTCAAAAGCGTTACATTGGCTCAGCGCTATTATTCTTTTTATACAAATACCTTTAGGTTTTTACCTAGTTGATTTAGATTTTGGTGATCAAAGAATAACTATTGAAGATATTCATGTTACGTTAGGTTTAACTGTTTTTTATATAATAATAATTAGGTTAATAAATAATATACTTAACCCAACTCCAAAATTAGATCCAAGTATTTTTAAAGGACAAAGATTTCTCGCAAAGATGAATCATGTGCTTTTATATGTTGCTATTTTAGCAATAACAATTTCAGGAATTTTAAAAAAATTATTTAACGGAGAAACATTAATAATATTGTTTAGAGAAATTCAAATTAATGAAAATTTTGATTTAGCAGATCAGTTTTATGAAATTCATATTCTTTCAAATTATACCCTTATTGGTTTAATAGTACTTCATATAACTGCTGTTATTATTCACAAACTATTTTTTGGGGACAATTTATTAAAAAGAATTCTTTAATCTTAATGACAAGCAATTCCAAACTTTTTTAATCTCCAATAATTATAAGGCCAGGGAGTTAAAAAACCTACAATCAGCATTATTGGCACCACCCACCATGTTAAAATTGCGCCTCCAGTTAAAACATAGTCAGTTAAATTCATCATAATTTCCATACTAATCATTGAAATTAAACTCATACCACAAGCTGTTTTGAATGCGTTAACAAAATTAAAATTTTGTGTCATTAAAATTATTGTTTCTAAAATAATACTTGTGATCAATCCGTTAATGATTGCTAAAATCATTATTCCTAAAACTGGAAAAGGAATTTGAGTTAATTGAAAAAATAATATTGTTCCAAAATCTCCAATCGCACAACCTAGTACACACCAAGCTGTATTTTTTGCGCTTCTTTTCCAGGTATGTCTACAAGACCAATGAAATGTAGAGGTATTCATTATAATTTGATATTAATAATAAATGATTTTTAGGCAAGTATTCGATAACAAATCGTCGACATACACTTATTTAATTGCATCGGCAAAAGGTCGCGAGGCAGTCATAATTGATCCAGTAATTGAGAATGTTGAAAGCTACATTAAGTTACTCCAAGAATTAGATTTAAAACTAGTTAAGGTAATAGATACCCATATTCATGCTGATCATGTAACTGGTGCGAGCAAACTTAAACTAGCAACAAATTGCTCTACGCTAATGGGGGAACACACCCCTGCTGATACTGTAGAAATTAAAGTAAAAGATGATGAAATAATAAAAATTGACCAAATAGAAATCAAAGCGATGTATACACCTGGTCATACTTCTGACAGTTATAGTTTCTTAATGAAGAACTATTTATTTTCAGGAGACACTCTTTTAATTAATGGCACCGGTAGAACAGATTTTCAAAACGGAAGTTCAAAAGATGCTTACAATTCAATCTTTAATAGATTGTTAAAATTACCTGAGGATACAATTTTGTATCCTGGTCATGATTATAACGGCAAAGAATCAAGTACAATTGGTAATGAAAAAAAATTTAATCCAAGGTTGCAGGTTAAAAATGTTGAAGAGTATGTCGAACTTATGTCAAATCTTAATTTAGCAAAACCAAAATTAATAGATATCAATGTAAGTAGAAATATAAAATTAGGCGCTAATTAAAGACAACAAATATTAAAAACCAATAAGAAACTAATCCAGCTGAAATTGTTGCAATAATATTTTTTGAAAAATAACCTACAATTACAGCAACTAATGCTCCAAAAATTTTGGGATCATTCATTTCTATAAAAGTTCCAAAATCATTTATAAATATCCCTGGAAATATTATTGCTGGGAATACTGCAGAAGGAACATATTCCAACACTGCTTTAATTTTATCTCCCAGCATATCTCTACTTATTAAAGCGATCATAGTCATTCTAGTAAAGTAAGTTAATACTCCAGCAAAAATTATTGCAGTAAGAGTCATTTTTTTAACCTCAATAGCAGCGCTGCAACAAATAAAGCAAATATTGGTGAAATAATTATGTAAGATTTAAATGGAGCATCAAAAAATAACAGTGAACTTAAACCACAAGTAATCATTACAATTACATGATCTAATTTTTTTAAATCCTGAACAACAATAGCTATAAACGTTAGAGGAATTGCGAATTTTAAACCAAGTTCTTCTGGAACAAATGATCCTAAAACAATACCTGATAAGGTTGCAATTTGCCAACAAACCCACATTGTGCAACCTGTACCAATTAAATGATAATGTAAAAATTCTTCACTTCTATTTTTTTTAAAAAATTTATTAGACTCAGCAAATCCTTGATCGACAACAACATAAGAAATTAATAATTTTTTTATAAAAGATAATTTTTCTAAATATTCAGATAAAACAGCTCCATATAATAAATGTCTGGAATTTATAATTCCGACAGAAGCAACTGCTACTAAACTAGATGCGCCCCCTGATAACAACTGTAAAAAAACTATTTGTGAAGCACCTCCAAAAATGATGAAAGACATTGCGTAAACTAAATATGGGTGAAATCCAAGTTCGACCCCAATTGCTCCACAAATTATTCCAAATGGTATTACTGAAAGCATATGTGGAGAAATATCCAACATCCCTCGAGTAAATAATTGTTTTTTGGTAAGCATTTGCTTGTTTTATTAAAAACAAACTATGTGATCAATATTAATCGGTCTTTTAATTCCAAACTTTTCGTCAGCTTCATGTTGATGTTCATGATGAGAATGAACAAATACTGGTATTAATAAATCGCTATTGGTTTTCAAAGTATAAATAAAGTTCGTACCTCTAAATTTTCGATCTACTACTTCTAGCTTTAGATTGCTTTTATCGTCATGCTCCAGATCTTCTGGTTGTAATAATAATTGCACATTTGAACCTTTTGGATAATGCTTAATAAAATTACCTTTAATTGTTCCAAGATCATCATTTTCTAGTGAATTTTCTCCTGTAACTTTTGCTGGAATTAAAATTCCACGATTTAAAAAATTTACTACTTCGACTGAATTTGGAAAATGATAAACATTATAAGGATCATCAAACTGTTTTATTTGACCATCTAATATAATTGCACATTTGGTGCCAAGATAAAAAGCTTCATAGGAGTCATGAGTAACAATTATTGTTGTAATTTTTAATTTACTTAATATTTTTTTTAATCTTACTTGAATTTCTTCTTTAAAACTTTGATCTACATTAGATAGGGGTTCGTCTAAAAGCAAAAGATCGGGTTGAGTTAATAGCGATCTTGCAAGTGACGCTCTTTGTGCTTCCCCTGCGCTAATTTCATGTGGAAATTTTGATAATATTTTTTCTATATCAAGAAAATCTACAATCTCTTTAAAACTAAGCTTTTTCTTTCTTTTTCCTTTATTTCTCTCTGCGCCTAATAAAATATTTTTTTCAACTGTGTAATGAGGAAATAAACTGTTGTCCTGAAAAGCTAAAGATATGTTTCTATCTTCAGGTTCTACATTTTTATCTTTAGACGATAATAATTTTCCGTTCAATTTTACTGAACCTTTATCAATTTTTTCTAAACCAGCTATAGTTCTAAGTATTGTAGTTTTTCCAATTCCTGAAGGACCAAGAATACACAAAGTATCCCCTTCATTTTCAATCGCAAAAGATGCGTTCTTAACTTTAATCTTTCCACCTATAGTGAAATCAACATTTTTAATCTCTAAATAACTATCGCTCATTTTCCCTCAGTATATATTTAGATGTAAGCATTATAAATAGAGTTGCAATCAAAATTAAAAATAATGAAGGAACAGCTGCGGCTTCTAATAAGTCTTCTGAAGCAGATATATAAGCTGTAGTTGCAAATGTTTCAAAATTAAAAGGTCTTAAAATCAAAGTGATTGGCAATTCTCTTATTATTTCTAAAGAAATTAATATTCCAACAAATAAAACAGAATTTCTTAAGAAAGGTAAATGAATATTCATAAAAGTTTTCTTTTTAGAGTAACCAAGTAAATATGAACTTTCATCAACAGAAATATTTATTTTTTCATAACCAGATTTTATTCCATTAAAAGCTAAAGAATAGAATCTTACAAAATAAACTAGGACAAGTCCTAGAATAGAGCCAATAAACATTTTTTTAATAGATAAAAAACCTAGTGCTTTTACAACATTGTCATCAAACCAAGCAATAAAAGTTATAAATGCCACTGCTAAAATTACTCCTGGAATTGCATAACCAGAAATAGACAAAGTAGATAAAGTGTTTAATGTCTTATTTTTAGAAACTCTATTCCCATAATTAGAAATTAAAGAAAAAATTATTAAAACTAAACTTGATAATAACACCAGGTACAAAGTGTTTAATGTTAAAGTTGCTACTGGAATATCAAAAAGATTTTCAGGAAATTTTAATGTCCAATAAAGCATTTGACTTAATGGAAATAAAAAACTTAGAAAAAAAACTACGAAGCAAATTGAGAACGCAAAAAAAGCTTTGGTTCCTGCTAGTTGGATTTTTTCTTTTTGTTTAAATCCTCCTTTAGTATTTGCGTGATACCTTGCCTTCTTTCTAGATAAATTTTCCAAAATAAATATTGCAAAAATAAATAAAAGAAGAAAAAAAGATATCCTGTTTGAGAAAGCCAAGTCATCAAATGTAATCCAAGAATTGTAAATACCTGTTGTTAAAGTATTTATAGAAAAGAAATCAACCGCCCCAAATTCGGCTAAAGTTTCCATCGCAACTAGAGAAAGGCCTGCAACAATTGCTGGCCTAGCAGCAGGTAAAATTAAGGAATAAAAGGATTTTGCTTTTGAAAATCCTAAATTTCTACCTAAATCAATTAAATTTTGAGATTGATACTGAAATGATGCTCTTGAGAGAATATAAACATAAGCAAACAGTGAAAAAGATAAAGAAAGTACAGCGCCTATCAGACCATCAAACTTTGGAATACTTTGATTATAATTTGCCTCTCCAAACAAATTTTTCAATATCGAATATAAAGTTCCATAATTTTCAAAGAAAGCTGTCAATGAATATGCGTAAATATAAGGAGGTACAGCAAAAGATAATATAAGTGCCCATTTAAAAAAATTACTAAAAGGAAATTTATAAAAAGAAACTAAATAAGCTGTACTTGTTCCAATTAAAAAAGTTAAAACTAAAACACTAATCAGCAAAACTAGTGAATTAAAAATATATTCAAACAAAAAGGTATCTTTTAGAATTTGATAATAATTTGATGTATCCTCAAAAAAACTTGTAAATACAGTAACAATTGGTATAGCAACAAAAATTGATACCAATAAAGAACTTAAAAACCAAAAATTAATTTTTTTTAAATACATTTTTACCCTTTTGTTCAAGTGAACATAATCAATAGTAGGGTAAATAACTATTGAGTTATGTTCACTTTTTGAAAATTAACTTTTTAAATCAAAAACATTAATGACACGATCAATATCATCATTTCCAATCTCAGATAATTTTCTATTATTTATTTTTTTTTTAATTTTTTCACATTGTGACAAGCATGGCTCACAAGTTATCTGACCCTCTACAGAACCACTTTTGCCTGGAGAAATGTCTAAATTAAAATTAAATAAATTCTTTCTCACTTACTTTTTCCTTATTTCCATCCAGCAACTGTCATTACCTCTAATGCAGCAGCTTGATTTTTTCCATAGCTTGAAACTTTAGTTCTTAAATCTTGTTTAAAATCTAATCCTAAATTATTCACTACCAATGGATTTGGAGATACCCCAGCTATCATTGGAAACTCAAAAGTATTATTTGTAAAATGTTCCTGAGCCTCTGGTGATAATAAAAAGTCAACAAGAGCAATAGCATTTGCTTTATTAGGAGCCCCTTTTACTAAAGCTGCACAACTAATATTCATGTGTGTTCCTCTATCATTTTGATTAGGAAAAAATGCTTTAACTTTTTTAGCAGCCGCTTGCTGTTCTGCTCCTTTGTTACCAGATAGCATTAGTGCCAAGTAATAAGTATTTGCTACAGCAATATCAGCTTCTCCAGCTGCAACTGCCATAATTTGCGCTCTGTCATTTCCTTTTGGTGTTCTTGCCATATTAGCAACAACTCCTTTAGACCATTCAGCAGCAGCTTTCTTTCCATTATTCTCAATCAATGAAGCTACAAGAGATTTGTTATAAATGTTGCTTGATTTTCTAATTACTAATCTACCTTTCCATTTTGGATCAGCTAGACCTTCATATGTAAGACCTGATAATTCAGCACCACTAACTCTTTCTGGTGAATAGTAAATTATTCTTGCTCTTTTAGCTACTCCTACCCAGTGTGTAGTTCTAAAATTTTTTGGAACAGAAGATTTAATTGTTGGAGACACCAAACCACTTTGAGTCATTCCTTTAGCCTTGAAAGCTCCACATCTTCCAGCATCAGCAGTAATATAAAGATCGGCTGAAGAGTCAGTCCCCTCTTCAATCATTCTTTTTTCTAATGCACTGGCCTTTCCATTAATCAGGTTTACTTTAATTCCAGTTTTGTTGGTAAATTTGCTATAAAGCTCATTATCTGCTTTGTAATGTCTTGCATTGAATATATTTACTTCATTTGCAATCGCAAAAGACGAGAATATTAAAAAAACAAATAAACTTATTATTGTTACTTTTTTCATTGTATCCTTTTCTTTACCCTAATTGATTTGCGAATGAGAATTATTCTCAATGCGAATGATTATCAATCGCATATTTTGTCGCAGAATACAAGGATTATTTGATATTATTTATTGAGGGTATTTTTATTTCCAGTCGCCTATTTTACTGAATAAGAAATTTCTAAAAGCTTGAACTCTAGCTGTATTTTTTAATGATTGCGGGTACACAAAGTGAGCTTCCGTTATTGGTCCTTCTACTTTTGGAAGCACTTTAATAACGTTATTAGAATTTGATACTAAATATTCTGGAAGTGCAGCTAATCCTACTCCAGACTCAACCGCTAACAATAATCCCATAACACTATTTACTCTCATAATTGTTTTTCTTTTCTTTCCATCATGCATTCCAATTTTTAATGCCCAGTCAGGGTTATAAACTGGAGAAGGAGCACCTTTTCCAAAAGAAATAAATTTATGTTTATTTAAATCACCTATTGTTTTCGGCATTCCATTTTTTTCTAAGTACTTATTTGATCCATAAATATAGTACTTAATATCAACTAATTTTTTCTGAATATAATTTAGCTGTTTTGGTCTTCTCATGAAAATTCCAATATCAGCTTGTCGAGTACTTAAATCTAACTCTTTATCGTCAAAAACTAATTCGATTTCAATTTCAGGGTTAAGCCTCATAAATTCTTGAATTCTTGGTGTTAACCAGTGAGTTCCAAAACTTCTAACAGTGGTAATTGTTAATTTACCTGTTGGCTTACTTTTTTGATCTCCTAAAGATGTTTCAACTTCTTTTAGTTTACTTATTACTTCATGGGCTGTTTTGAAGACATATTCGCCATTCTCCGTAAGCGTTAGTCCTCTTGCGTGTCTTTCAAACAATTGTACTTTTAAATCTTGTTCTAATGATTGAATTTGCCTACTAATAGCTGATTGACTAAGATTTAAGTTAACGGTGGCGTTTGTAAAACTACCTGCCTCTGCTACAGCATGAAAAATTTTTAATTTATCCCAATCCATTATTTATTTAAATCAACTAATACTCTTCCAGCAATTTCACCTTTTAAAATTTTTGGATAAGTTTCAACTAATTCCTCCAAACTAACAGTTAAAACTGATTTTTCAATTAAATCAAAATCAATTAATTTAGATGCTTCTCCCCAAATAAATTCTCTTCTCTTTATACTACAATTAGCAGAGTCCATTCCCCAAACTTTAATACCTCTTAACATAAATGGAAGTAAATTTGTGTTAAGCTCATTACTGTTTGCATTTCCACAAACTGCAATTATTCCATTTGATTTTGTTTGAGCAATTGCGTTTGCTAAAATTTTTCCACCAACAGTATCAACTACTCCATCCCATAAACCTTTGTCTATTGGACGTGGATCTTTGTCAAATTCTGCCCTATTTATAATGTTTTTTGCACCTAATGACTTTAAATAATCTGATTTTGAATCTTTTCCAGTAACAGCAGAAACATTATATCCCATTTTGGTTAATGCCATGATTGCTACACTACCAACTCCTCCTGTTGCACCTGTTACCAAAACATCATTTACTTTTTCCCCCAATAAAATACTTTCTCTCGCTTGAATTGCAAAAGCACTCATTAATGAAGTAAAACCTGCTGTACCTAAAATCATAGCTTGTTTACTTGTTAAGCTATCGGGTTTTTTAACTAAAAAATCTGCATTTACTTTTGCAATTTGTGAATATCCTCCAAAAAATATTTCTCCAACTCTAAATCCAGTTAAAATTACCTCATCTCCTTCTTTGAATTTTGAATTTTCACTCTCAATTACTTTTCCTGAAAAATCTATCCCTGGAATATGTGGAAATTCTTTAACTAATCTTCCACCATTTTTTAAAATCATTCCATCTTTAAAGTTTAAGTCTGAATAATCTACTTTTACAGTGACATCTCCATGTTTTAAGAAACTTTTATCTAAAGATTTTACTTCACGGGAAAAATTTTCGCCTTCTTGGTTAAGGACTATTGCTTTGAATTGATCCGACACACTAATCTTTTAACGTAGTGCTGATAAATCGTAAATATCTATTTTGATAACTTAAATCTTCTTTGAATTGGCCTAAGTAGTAATTTGTAACCGTAGTTGCTTGTTCTTTTTTAATACCTCTCATTGTCATACACTGATGAGTTGAATCAATAGTTACTGCAACACCTTTGGCATCTAATGATTCCATTAAAGTGTTTGCTATCTGCATTGTAAGTCTTTCTTGTGTCTGTAATCTTTTTGAGAAAACATCAACTACTCTTGCTAACTTACTTAATCCTACAACTCTTTCTTTTGGAATATAAGCTACGTGTGCTTTTCCAATAATTGGAGCCATATGATGTTCACAATGACTTTGCACTGAAATATTTTTTTGAACAACCATGTCATCATAACCTTCAACATCACCAAAAGTTTTGTCTAAGATTTTATTTGGATCTTCTTTGTAACCCTTGAAATATTCTTTAAAAGCTTTTACCACTCTCTTAGGAGTTTCTAATAAACCTTCTCTACTAGGATCTTCACCCATCCATGAAAGAATAGTCCTAAAAGCTTCTTCTGCTTCTTTGTCTGAAACCTGCTTTGTGTCTAAACTTTTGTCATCTGTGTCTTTTACTAATTTCATAGCGCTTTTTTATACAGTAATTACTTCAATTTAAAAATATTTAATATATTCATATATGTGCTACATAGTCACCGCATATGTTCAAAAAAAGAGAAAATATCTACGATATTGAAGAGGGAAATCTTCTATCACCAAAATTTGATAATGATGGATTAATCCCAGTAATTACTATGTGTTCAAAAACAAAGGATATTTTGATGCATGGATATATGAATGTAGAAGCTCTTAAAAAGACAATTGAAACTAAAGAAGCTCACTATTTTAGTAGATCGAGAAAAGCTATCTGGCACAAAGGAAAAACAAGTGGTTTTACACAAAAGGTTACTGAAATAAGAATTGATGATGATCAAGACTCAATATGGTTAACAGTTGATATCGGTGATGGAGCTAGTTGTCATGTTGGTTATAGATCATGTTTTTATAGATCTATTCCTATGGGACCCATAGAAAACGGAAGAAAAGTTGAAATGGAATTTCTTGAAAAAGAAAAAAAATTCGACCCTGAGGAAGTTTATAAAGATCAACCAAATCCAACTAAGGTTTAGTTTATGGAGTTAACTACCATAAAACCTTTTGGACCATCAATTTTAAAAGCTAAAATTCCTGAAAAAATTTTAAATGATATAAATCAATATACTGAAGAATT
>CACNFL010000003.1 GCA_902619745.1 uncultured Pelagibacteraceae bacterium | reverse complement strand
TTTAATAATCTTTTCTTTAGCTCAGACAGATATGATTTGTCTGATGTTGGAAGAGTTAAAATGAACTCAAGATTAAACCAAGAATGTTCTGATAAAATTACCATATTAAGAAATGACGATATCATAGCAATTATTCATAAAATGTTGGATTTACGTGATGGTAAAGATGATGTTGATGACATTGATCACTTAGGAAATAGAAGAGTTCGTTCTGTTGGAGAGCTAGTTGAGAACCAAGCTAGAATTGGTGTTTACAGAATGGAAAGAGCTATTAAAGAAAAAATGACAACTTTAGATGTTGAGTCAGCAATGCCACAAGATTTGATTAATGCAAAACCATTAACAGTTTCATTAAAAGATTTTTTTGCAAGTTCACAACTATCTCAATTTATGGATCAAACAAATCCTTTATCTGAAATTACCCATAAAAGAAGAGTTTCAGCGTTAGGTCCGGGTGGTTTAACAAGAGAAAGAGCAGGTTTTGAAGTTAGGGACGTCCATCCAACCCACTATGGAAGAATTTGTCCAATTGAAACACCAGAGGGTCCAAATATTGGTTTGATTAATAGTTTATCTACTTACGCAAAAATTAATAAGTATGGCTTTATTGAAAGTCCATACAAAAAAGTAAAAGACGGTGTTGTTCAAGATAAAGTCGAATACTTGTCAGCAATGGAAGAAACAAAATTCACTATTGCTCAAGCAAATACAAAACTTGATAAAAATGGAAAAATTACTGAAGAACTAGTTTCATGTAGACAAAACTTAAACTTTCTTTTAGCAAAACCTGACTCTATTGATTACATTGACGTGTCACCAAAACAATTAGTTTCAGTTGCAGCATCTTTAATTCCATTCTTAGAAAATGATGATGCAAACAGAGCCTTAATGGGATCAAACATGATGAGGCAAGCAGTTCCATTATTAAAACCTGAGTCGCCGCTTGTTGGTACAGGAATTGAAAGTGATGTTGCTTTAGACTCTGGGGTTACTATTGTTGCTAAGCGTGATGGAATTGTTGATAAAATAGATGGTAAAAGAATTGTTATAAAGGTAACAGAGGAAACAGACTTTAGTAAGTCTGGCGTTGATATCTATAACCTTCAAAAATTTAAAAGATCAAACCAAAATACATGCATAAACCAAAGACCACTAGTTAGAGTTGGTGATAAAGTTAAATCTGGAGATATTATTGCAGACGGTCCATCAACAAAATTAGGTGAACTTGCTTTAGGTAAGAATGTAACTGTAGCATTCATGCCTTGGCAAGGTTATAACTTTGAAGACTCAATCTTAATTTCAGAAAGATGTGTTACAGATGACGTTTTTACATCTGTTCATATTGTTGAATACGAAATAATGGCGAGAGATACAAAGCTTGGTGAAGAAGAAATTACAAGAGATATACCAAATGTAAATGAAGAGGCTTTAAAAAACCTTGATGAATCAGGAGTAGTTTATATTGGTGCAGAGGTAAATGCTGGAGATATTTTAGTTGGTAAAGTTACTCCAAAAGGTGACTCAGCATCTGGTCCTGAAGAAAAATTATTAAGATCAATTTTTGGAGAAAAAGCTATCGATGTAACGGATACATCTCTAAGAATGTCTAGAGGATCAAGTGGAACGGTAGTTGATGTTAGAGTATTCAATAGACATGGAATTGAGAAAGATGAAAGATCAATAACTATTGAAAGAGCAGAAATTGAGCAAGTTCAACAAGATAAAATTGTTGAGGAAGAAATATTAGAAAGAAGTATCAAACAAAGAGCTTCACAATTCTTGTCAGGATCATCTTTAACTAAAAAAGTAAAAGATTTATCAGAAGGAACAAAGTTAGATTTTGATACAATTAATAAACTATCCATTAATGATGTATTCAAAATCACTGTAGGAAATGTAAATGACGAAGCAACATTAGCTCAATTAAAAGATCAATACAATAAAGCAAAACAAGACATAACAGAGAGATTTGAAGATAAAGTTTTAAAAATAAGAAGTGGTGATGATTTATTACCAAGTGTTATGAAAATGGTAAAAGTATTCGTTGCTATAAAAAGAAGATTAAGACCTGGTGATAAAATGTCAGGAAGACATGGAAATAAAGGTGTTGTAAGTAAAATTGTACCTGTTGAAGATATGCCATATAGAGAAGATGGTAGACCAGTTGATATTGTATTAAACCCTCTGGGTGTTCCAAGTAGGATGAACGTTGGACAAATTTTAGAGACACACTTAGGTTGGGCATGTAAAGAATTTGGTGAACAAGTTAAAAATTTAGTAAACGAAAATAACAAAAAAATTGAAAGAACAGAAAAAATCGAAAAATTCTTAAAATCTGTTTACGGAGAAGAAATTTTCAACGAAAAAGTAGATAAATTAAGTAAGAGTGAATTTAAAGATCTTTGTGAAAATTTACAAAATGGTATCGCAATCTCAACACCAGTTTTTGATGGCGCTAAAGAAAAAAATGTTACTGAGATGCTTGAACTAGCAAAATTACCAGGATCTGGACAAACTTATTTATGGGATGGAAGAACAGGAGAGAAATTTGATAGACCAGTTACTGTTGGAATAATCTACATGCTAAAACTTCATCATTTAGTTGAAGATAAAATTCATGCAAGATCTACTGGACCTTACAGTTTGGTTACACAACAACCACTTGGTGGTAAAGCACAATTAGGTGGTCAAAGATTTGGTGAAATGGAAGTGTGGGCACTTGAAGCATATGGTGCATCATATACATTACAAGAAATTTTAACTGTTAAATCCGATGATGTTGCAGGAAGAGTTAAAGTTTACGAGACTATAGTTAAAGGTGAAGAGAACTTTGAGTCTGGAATACCAGAGTCATTTAACGTTTTAGTTAAAGAGATTAAATCATTAGCATTAAATGTGGAGCTTAATTAATGAAAAAAGAATTAACAGATCTATTTAAGGGCAGCGAGATTTCAGAAGCTCAAAATTTTAATAGTATTAAAATTTCACTTGCGAGCCCAGAGAAAATTAAATCTTGGACATTTGGTGAAATTAAAAAGCCTGAAACAATTAATTATAGAACGTTTAGACCTGAAAAAGATGGTTTGTTCTGTGCAAGGATTTTTGGACCAATAAAAGATTATGAGTGTTTATGTGGCAAGTATAAAAGAATGAAATTTAGAGGAATTATATGTGAGAAATGCGGTGTTGAGGTTACAAAATCAAATGTAAGAAGAGAAAGAATGGGCCATATTAACCTTGCTACACCGGTAGCGCATATTTGGTTCTTGAAGTCTCTTCCAAGCAGAATTGCTTTAGCAGTAGATATGAAATTAAAAGAAATAGAGAGAGTTCTTTATTTTGAAAACTTTATAGTAATAGAACCTGGTTTAACTGGTTTACAAAAAAATCAACTCTTAAATGAGGAAGAATTAGCAAAATACCAGGATGAGTTTGGTGAAGAAAGTTTTGCAGCGGGAATAGGAGCAGAAGCAGTTCTTGAAATGCTGAAAAATTTAGATTTAGAATTAGAAAGAAAAAATCTTGTTAGCTTTATTAAAGAAACTAAATCAAAAGTTAATGAAGAAAGAGCAATTAAAAGACTAAAACTAATTGAGTCATTTATTGAAACTGGTCAAAAACCTGAATGGATGATTATGACTGTCGTACCAGTTATTCCACCAGAATTAAGACCATTAGTTCCTCTAGACGGTGGAAGATTTGCCACTTCAGATCTTAACGATTTATACAGAAGAGTAATAAATAGAAATAATAGATTAAAAAGATTAATGGATCTTAAAGCTCCAGATATCATTGTAAGAAATGAAAAAAGAATGCTTCAAGAGTCTGTAGATGCTTTATTTGATAATGGTAGAAGAGGCAGAGTAATTACAGGAACAGGTAAGCGACCACTTAAATCCCTTGCAGAGATGTTAAAAGGTAAGCAAGGAAGATTCAGACAAAATTTATTAGGTAAAAGGGTTGATTATTCAGGAAGATCAGTAATTGTTGTTGGTCCTGATTTGAAATTACATGAGTGTGGTTTACCTAAAAAAATGGCTTTAGAATTATTTAAACCATTTTTATATGCAAGATTAAATAAATTAGGCTTAGCATCAACTATTAAACAAGCCAAAAAATTAGTTGAAAAAGAAACGAATGCAGTTTGGGATGCTTTAGAATTAATTGTTAGAGAGCATCCGGTACTTTTAAATAGAGCTCCAACACTTCATAGGCTTGGAGTTCAAGCATTTGAGCCAAAATTAATTGAAGGAGATGCAATTGAATTACACCCTTTAACTTGTGCAGCATTTAACGCTGATTTTGATGGTGACCAAATGGCAGTTCACGTTCCATTAAGTCTAGAGGCACAATTAGAAGCAAGAATTTTAATGTTATCCACGAATAATATTCTTTCACCATCAAATGGTAAACCAATTATCGTTCCAAGTCAGGATATGATTTTAGGAATTTACTATCTATCACAAGAACCTATATCTGATAAACCAGCTGGATACTTTATAAATTCAGATCAAATTGAATTTGCATTATCATCTGGTCAAATAAATGTGCATAGCACTATCATTTCAAGATACGAGACTGTAGATGAGCAGGGGAATAAGAAAATAGAAAAATACACTTCTACAGCTGGAAGATTTTTATTAGCTAACTTATTACCTAAAAATAGTAACATTAAGTTCTCTTTAGTAGATAGATTGTTACCTAAAAAAGTAGTTTCAGAAATAATTGATATTGTATTTAGATTTTGTGGTCAAAAAACAACTGTAATTTTCTGTGACAAGCTTAAAGATTTAGGATTTAAACATGCATTTAAAGCAGGAATTTCGTTTGGAAAAGACGATCTTGTGATCCCTGAAAATAAAACTCAATTAATTGATGATACTAAGAAATTAATTGCAGATTATGAAACTCAATATGCCGAAGGTTTAATTACAAGAGGTGAAAAATACAACAAAGTTGTTGATGCTTGGTCTAAGTGTACAGATAAAGTTGCCGGAGAAATGATGAAAGGAATTTCAGCTACAGAAAAAACTGATGAAGGATTAAAGATTAATTCTGTATTTATGATGGCCGACAGTGGAGCTAGAGGATCTGCTGCCCAAATGAAACAATTAGCTGGTATGAGAGGTTTGATTGCTAAACCATCAGGAGAAATTATTGAAAGTCCAATTATTTCAAACTTTAAAGAAGGATTGACTGCTTTAGAGTACTTTAATTCAACTCACGGAGCTAGAAAAGGATTAGCAGATACAGCACTTAAAACAGCTAGTTCTGGATATTTAACAAGAAGACTATGTGATGTTGCACAAGATTTAACAATAACTAAAGTCAATTGCGAGAATCCTGGATTTATTGAACTGTCTGAAATTTTAGAAGGTGGTAATGTGGTTGTTAGTTTATCTGAAAGAGCATTAGGAAGAGTAACAGCTGCTGATGTTAAGAACCCTTTATCGGGTGAAGTAATTATTAAAAAATCTGAAATGATTGATGAAGCAGGCTGCGATAAAATTGATGCTGCAGGTGTTAAATCAATTAAAGTTTATTCAGTAATGACATGTAGTTCAAAAGAAGGTGTTTGTGCTACTTGCTATGGACGAGATTTATCAAGAGGTAAAATGGTTCACGTTGGTGAGGCTATTGGAATGATATCAGCTCAATCAATTGGAGAACCAGGAAC
Organism: uncultured Pelagibacteraceae bacterium; assembly: GCA_902619745.1. Classification (GTDB taxonomy): domain Bacteria; phylum Pseudomonadota; class Alphaproteobacteria; order Pelagibacterales; family Pelagibacteraceae; genus Pelagibacter. Next base: position 59,573 of record CACNFL010000003.1, on the reverse strand, counting down.
ACAGCTAACAATGAGAACGTTCCACGTTGGAGGAACAGCTTCAGTTAAACAAGATTCTCAAATAATTACTAAAAGTGAAGGAACTTTAAAAATAATCAACTCAAATATTTTAGAGGACTCTAAAAAGAATTTGATTGTTATGGGAAGAAACACTCAACTTTCGATAGAGGATGACAAAGGAGTTCAGATAGCGGTTTATAAAGTTGCTTATGGTTCAAGATTATTTTTCAACAATGGTGATAAAGTAAAAGCAAATACTAAAATATGTGAATGGGATCCATATACTACTCCAGTTATTGCAGAGAAAAGTGGTACAGCTAGTTATGTAGATTTAATTGATGGTGTATCTATTCAAGAAACTACTGACGATGCAACTGGAATTTCTTCTAAATCAGTAATTGATTGGAGAGGTCAATCAAAAAGTACTGATTTAAAACCTAGAATTACTTTAAGAGATGAAAAAGGAAATGTGATTAAAAAAGCTGATGATAATGAAGCTAGATATTATTTAGTACCGGATTCGATTTTATCAATTAAAGACGGTCAAAAAGTTTATGCAGGTGATGTAATTGCAAGATTACCTAAGGAAACTACAAAAACAAAAGATATTACCGGAGGTCTTCCAAGAGTTGCTGAGTTATTTGAAGCTAGAAAGGCTAAGGATAGTGCGATCATTGCAGAAAATGATGGTAGTGTTGTTTTTGGTAAAGAGGTAAGAGGCAAACAAAGAGTATCTATTGTTCCTGAAGATGGATCAGAACCTTCAAATTATTTAATTCCAAAAGGTAAACATATCAATTTCAATCCAGGTGAAAAAATTCAAAAAGGAGAGTATCTTTTAGATGGTCAACCACTGCCACATGATATTTTGAGAATTTTAGGTATCAAAGAATTAACAGAATATTTTGTTAATCAAGTTCAAGAAGTTTATAGATTACAAGGTGTAATAATAAACGATAAGCATATTGAAACTATTTTAAGACAAATGCTTAAAAAAGTTGAAGTTAAAGTATCAGGAGATTCAAATTATTTACCTGGTGAAGTGGTTGATAGAATTAAGTTTGATAATACTAATGAAAAATTGGTTGCAGAAGGAAAAACACCAGCCGTTGGTGAAAGAGTTCTAATGGGTATTACTAAGGCTTCACTTCAAACAGAGTCGTTTATTTCAGCAGCTTCCTTCCAAGAAACAACAAGAGTATTAACCGATGCTGCAATTAAAGGAAAAGTTGATCCATTAAATGGCCTAAAAGAGAATGTAATTGTTGGAAGATTAGTTCCTGCAGGTACTGGTAATATTAAAAATAGATGGAACAATAAAGCTCTAGAAGATGATAATAATTTCTTAGCAGAGCAGGATAAAATAGAAGCCGCAGAACCTGAAGAAACACAAGCAAATCAATAAAAAAATCACCTAAAAATTGCAGTTTTAGTTTGACAAAGGGCTATTATTAAGTATTTTGGCGATGTTTTTGGTTGGAATGTAGTGCTTCTAACGGTACTAAACGCTGCCACAAAATAACCTGTCAGTTATTTTCATCTAAAAATAAATTAATTAATTTTAAAATATTTATGCCAACTATTAATCAGTTGTTAAGAAAAAAAAGAGTGAAACCAGCAGCAAGGAACAAAGTTCCTGCTCTACAAAAACAACCTTTAAAGAGAGGTGTTTGTGTAAAAGTTTATACAACAACTCCTAAGAAACCAAACTCTGCATTAAGAAAAGTTGCTAGGGTAAGACTATCAAATGGATTCGAAGTTACAGCTTACATTCCTGGTGAAGGTCACAATCTACAAGAACACTCAGTAGTACTGATTAGAGGTGGTAGGGTAAAAGATTTACCAGGAGTTCGTTATCATATTCTAAGAGGTAATCTAGATACGCAAGGTGTTGCAAACAGAAAACAAAGAAGATCTTTATACGGAACAAAAAAAGGTAAATAATGTCTAGAAAAAAAACTCAACCAAAAAAAAATGTAGTTCCAGATCCAAAATTTAAATCAACTATAATTCCAAAATTAATCAACAACATCATGTACGATGGTAAAAGAGGTATTGCTGCTAAAATAGTTTATGACGCTATCGATAAAATTAAAACAAAAACTAAAGATGAGCCAATTAATATTTTTAATGAAGCAATTAATAATATCAAACCAACTGTAGAAGTTAGATCTAGAAGAGTAGGTGGTGCAACTTATCAAGTTCCCGTTGAAGTAAAAAGTAAAAGAGCACAAGCCTTAGCAATTAGATGGTTAGTAGAATCAGCAAGAAAAAGAAAAGATAAACATATGGCAGATAAAATTTTTAATGAGCTTTATGATGCTTATGAAAAAAAAGGAGCTGCTGTTAAAAAAAGAGAGGATGTACATAAAATGGCAGAGTCTAACAAGGCATTTGCTCATTTTAGGTGGTAATAAGATATGGCTAGAACTCATTCATTAGATAAATATAGAAACATTGGGATCATGGCCCATATAGATGCTGGTAAAACAACTACTACTGAAAGAGTTCTATATTATACAGGAAAGAGTCACAAAATTGGTGAAGTACACGATGGTGCAGCAACAATGGATTGGATGGAGCAAGAACAAGAAAGAGGAATTACAATTACATCTGCGGCCACTACTTGTTTTTGGAATGATCATAGAATTAATATTATAGACACACCTGGTCACGTTGATTTTACCATTGAAGTAGAAAGGTCTTTAAAAGTTTTAGATGGTGCTGTTGCTGTTTTTGATGGAGTTGCAGGTGTAGAGCCGCAATCCGAAACTGTATGGAGACAAGCCGATAAGTATAAAGTACCAAGAATTTGTTTTGTAAACAAATTAGACAGAACAGGTGCTGATTTCTTTAGATGTGTAGACATGATTAGAGATAGATTAGGTGCCAAACCTTTGGTTCTGCAAGTCCCTATAGGAGCTGAAGCTTCTTTATCTGGTGTAGTTGATCTTGTTAAAATGAAAGCTCAAGTTTGGAAAAATGAGGCACTAGGAGCTGAATGGGAATACAAAGAAATTCCAGAAGATTTAAAAGAAATTTCAGAAAAATACAGAACAGAATTAGTTGAAACAGCTGTTGAACAAGATGAAAAGCTAATGGAAGCTTATTTAAATGGTGATGAAATTAAAGAAGAAGATTTGGTCAAATGCATAAGAAAAGGAACTCTAAATTTTAGTTTTGTTCCAGTTTTGACAGGTTCAGCATTCAAAAACAAAGGTGTTCAGCCTTTGCTTGATGCTGTTGTTAATTATTTGCCAAGTCCAGTAGATATTGGATCTATCAAAGGAACTAAATTAGGTAGTGATGATGAGATGGAAATGAAATTTGAGGATAGTGTTCCATTTTCTGCTTTAGCTTTTAAAGTGGCTAACGATCCATTTGTCGGCTCACTAACTTTTATTAGAATCTATTCTGGTACAATCAAAACTGGTACTGCAGTCTTTAATTCTTCTAAAGAAAAAGAAGAAAGAGTTGGAAGAATGCTTTTAATGCATGCAAATTCTCGAGAAGATATTAAAGAGGCTAATGCAGGTGATATAGTTGCTTTAGCAGGATTAAAAAATACTATTACAGGACATACTTTATGTGACAAAGAAAATTCAGTTCTTCTTGAACCAATGGAGTTCCCTGATCCAGTAATTGAAATTGCAGTAGAACCAAAAACAAAAGCGGACCAAGAAAAAATGGGTGAAGCATTAGGCAGGTTAGCTAAGGAAGATCCTTCTTTTAGAGTTACTTCAGACGAAGAGTCAGGACAAACAATTATTAAAGGAATGGGTGAACTACACTTGGATATTATTGTTGATAGAATGAAAAGAGAATTTAAAGTAGAGGCCAATGTTGGAGCTCCACAAGTTGCTTATAGAGAAACTATAGAAGCTGCTTCAGAGGTTGAATATACTCATAAAAAACAAAGTGGTGGTGCTGGTCAATTTGCAAAAGTTAAACTTTTAGTAGAGCCTCAAGAACCTGGCAAAGGTAGAGATGTAGAGAGTAAAATTAAAGGTGGTGCGATTCCAAAAGAATTTATTCCGGGTGTTGAAAAAGGAATAGAAACAGTTTCAGATTCTGGAATTTTAGCTGGATTTCCAATGATTGATTATAAAGTAACTATTTTAGATGGATTGCATCACGATGTTGACTCAAGTGTACTAGCATTTGAATTAGCAAGTAGAGCTTGCTTTAAAGAAGCTTGTACAAAAGGTGGACTAAAATTATTAGAACCAGTAATGAGGGTTGAAGTAGTAACACCTGAAGACTACATGGGTGATGTTATAGGTGATTTAAATAGTAGAAGGGGTCAAATCAGTACTCAAGAGCAAAGAGGTAACGCAACCGTAATAACAGCAATGGTTCCTTTGGCTAACATGTTTGGTTATATAAATAATTTAAGATCAATGTCTCAAGGTAGAGCACAATATTCAATGTTTTTTGATCATTATTCAAAAGTACCACAAAATGTTCAAGACGAAGTTACTAAGAAGATTGCAGGTTAATCATGGAAAAACAGAATATAAGAATTAAATTAAGAGCATATGACAATAAAGTTCTAGATGCTTCTACAGAGGAGATTGTAAATACAGTAAAAAGAACTGGAGCAACAATTAAGGGACCAATACCATTACCCACTAGAATTGAAAGATATACAGTTTTAAGATCACCACATATAGACAAGAAAAGTAGAGAACAATTTGAGTCAAGAACTCATAAAAGATTAATAGATATTATTGAACCAACACCACAAACAGTAGAGGCATTAATGAAACTAGATTTAGCTTCTGGTGTAGATGTAGAGATAAAAATTTAATTATGAGTGAGATAGCTTTAATAGGAAAGAAAATAGGCATGACGAGAGAGTTCTATAAATCTGGTCAATTAGTTCCTGTGACTGTACTTAAAGTCGAAAAAGCTAGAGTTATTCAGGTTATTGAAGAAGAAAAAAGAGGGTACAAGGCTGTTCAGCTTGGATATGGGAAAGTTAAAAATTCAAAATTAACTAAAGCTATGAAAGGTGTTTTTGCTAAAAAAAATACTGAAGCTAAGAAAAAATTAAAAGAATTCAGAGTAAACGACACATCTGTTTACAAAGAAGGAAACGAGTTTGGTTTAGAAATATTCAAAGATATTAAATTTGTAGACACAAGATCAAAAACAATTGGTAAAGGTTTTGCAGGCGCTATGAAGAGACATAATTTTGGTGGTTTAAGAGCCAGTCATGGTGTTTCTATATCTCACAGAGCACATGGTTCAACAGGACATAGTCAAGATCCAGGAAAAGTATTTAAAGGAAAAAAAATGGCTGGTCATATGGGAGATAAATTGAGAACTATGCTAAATATTGAAATTATAAAAACAGATTTAGAAAACGAGCTTCTTTATTTAAAAGGGTCAATTCCTGGTTCTAAAAATGCAGAGGTTATTGTTAAAAAATCTGTCAAAAACATCAGTAAAATGACTATCGGTGAGAAACATGCAGCTGCTGAAGAGGCTAAAAAAACACCTGAGAAAAAGAAAAAATAATGAAATTAGATAAAATTAGCATAGACGGGAAAAAAGATAGTATTGAAGTTTTGGATAAGATTTTTTCTTCTAAAATTAACCATAAATTAGTTAGCGCTGTTCTATATAAAACAAATGCTAATTACAAAGGAAGACGTGCCAAAACCAAACAACAAAATGAAGTAAAAGGACCAACTTCAAAAATATATGCTCAAAAAGGAACTGGTGGTGCAAGGCATGCTAGTAGAAAAGCTCCTATATTTGTTGGCGGTGGTATTGCACATGGACCAAAAGGTGAATTGGCTTATAAAAAAAGAAAACTAAACAAAACTGAGAAAAAACAAAGCGTAGCTTCTTTAATTACTGAAAAAAATAATAATAAAAATTTATTAATCTTAAATGATTTTAGTTCTGAAATTAAAAAAACAAAAGAGATGAACTCAATTATTAATAAACTTAAAATTACAAATTCACTAATAATTTTAGATAAAAATTCTAAAGAAAAAATTGAAAAATCAGTAAGAAATATTCCAAATGTTAAAGTTACAGATGTAAATCATTTCAGCGCTTATGACATTATTAAATTTAAAAAAGTAGTTTTCACAGAAAGCTCTGTAAAAGAACTAGAAAAGAGATATTTATAATATGGAAAAAATTCATTTATACGACAAAATTCTTTCTCCAGTAGTTACTGAGAAATCAACTAACTTATCTGAATTAAATAAAATTGTATTTAAAGTTCCAGATGGTGCAAATAAGAAAAACTTAAAAAAAAATATTGAAAAAATATTCAAAGTTAATGTGACAAAGATAAATATTATTAACAAACAGAACAGAACAAAAGTTACCAGAGGTAGAAAAGTAAAAGTATCTGGATATAAAAAAGCAATAATTACTTTAAAAAAAGGTCAGAGCATTGATCTAACAACAGGAATTTAATAAATGGCATTAAAAACTTTTAAACCATATACAAAATCTACAAGAGGCACTATTTTAGTTGATAGAACTGGTTTATGGAAAGGTAAACCATTCAAGACCTTAGTTTCACCTAAAAATGCGATGAAAGGTAGAAATAATAACGGTCATATTACCTCTATTAATAGAGCTGGTGGACATAAAAAAATGTACAGACATGTGGATTTTTATAGAAAAAAATTCGATATAGAAGCCACAGTTGAAAGAATTGAATATGATCCTAATAGATCATGCTACATTATGTTAGTTAAATTTGAGGATGGTACTCATTCATATTTCTTAGCACCACAAAAAATTAAAGTTGGAGATAAAGTTGAAAGTGGTTCTAAAAAAGAGATTAAAGTAGGTAATTGTATGCCATTGCAAGACATTCCAGTGGGTATCAATATACATAATGTCGAGATACAGCCGGGGGGTGGTGGAAAAATTGCTAGAGCAGCTGGTTCATCAGTTACTATTATTGGTCTAGATGGAAACTATAGTTTAATAAAATTAGCTTCAGGTGAAGTTAGAAAAATAGATTCAAGAGCTTTAGCTACAATTGGAATTTTAAGTAATCCAGATCAAAAAAATATTAAAATTGGAAAAGCAGGTAGATCAAGATGGTTGGGTAGAAGACCTCATACTAGGGGTGTTGTTAAAAACCCAGTTGATCACCCGCATGGAGGTGGTGAAGGAAAATCTGCGGGAGGAAGACATCCAGTTTCACCTACAGGACAATCCGCTAAAGGTTTAAAAACTCGAGATAATAAAAGAACAGATAAATTTATAGTTAAGAGAAGAAATAAGAGGAAGGATACCAAGTAATGGCTAGAGCAGTTTGGAAAGGACCGTTTGTAGAGGAAAGCTTGATGAAAAAAGTAGACAAGTATAAAGACGATCCAAAGAAAATTCCCATTAAAACTTGGTCAAGAAAATCTACAATTTTACCAGATTTTGTAGGGGTAAGTTTCCAAATTTATAATGGTAAAAAATTTATACCAATAACTGTTTCAGAAGATATGGTTGGACATAAACTGGGTGAGTTTGCACCAACAAGAACGTTCTTTGGTCATACACCAGCTGATAAAAAAGCTAAACCAGCAACAGCAGAGAAGAAATAATTATGGGCAAGAAAAAGAAAATAAATAAATCTAACGAAAAAACAGTGAAGTCTATTAACAACGGTATTAGATCAAGTGTTAGAAAGTTAAATCCAATACTTAAAAGTATTGTTGGTAAAAAAGTTGATGTAGCTATTAGAGATTTACAGTTTTCAGAAAAGAGAGTTACTAGAGATGTTAGAAAAACTATTAGTTCAGCTGTAGCCAATGCTGAAAACAATTTTCAATACGATATTGATAAACTAATAGTTAAAGAGGCATATTGTGGAAAAAAAATAGTTATGAAAAGATTTAGACCAAGAGCCAAAGGAAGAGCGGCACCAATATTAAAACCTTGGTCAACTGTTACAATAATTTTATCAGAAGCAAAACAAATGGAGAAGCATGGGGCAAAAAGTTAATCCTGTAGGTTTTAGATTAGGTGTCAACAGAGGATGGGACTCTGTATGGTATGCTAAGAAAAAAGATTTTGGAAATTATCTAATCGAAGATTTTAAAATTAGAGAATATATCAAGAAAAATGTAATCAACTCGGGTGTATCTAAGGTAATGATCGAAAGAACCTCCAATAAGTGTTATGTTACAATTTACACTTCTAGACCAGGATTTGTGATTGGTAAAAAAGGAAGTGATATAGACAAAATTAAAAACAATCTTTCAAAATTAACCTCAAATGAAGTTAATCTAAATATTAAAGAAGTTAAAAAACCTGAGACAAATGCTTATTTAGTAGCTGAAAACATAGCTCAACAGCTTGTTAAAAGAATTTCTTATAGAAGAGCTATGAAAAGAGCAATGCAATCATGTATTAGACTTGGAGCAAAAGGAATTAAAGTTTCTGTGAGTGGAAGACTTGGTGGAAATGAAATAGCTAGAACAGAGTGGTTAAGAGATGGAAGCATTCCATCACATACTTTAAGAGCTGATATAGATTATGCAGAAGCAGAGGCTCTAACAACTTATGGAATTATTGGAATTAAAGTTTGGATTTATAAAGGAGAAGTTTTTGCTAGAGAATTTAGTCAAGAGACCAACAAGGTAACACCAAAGGAAGGTAAACAATAATGCTTCAACCAGTAAGAACAAAATGGAGAAAAGCTCATAAAGGTAGAATTCATGGTAATGCTACAAGAGCAAGTACTATTAATTATGGTGCTTACGCATTAAAAGCTTTACAGCCTGAAAGAGTTACTGGAAAACAGATTGAAGCTGCAAGAGTTGCTTTAACAAGACACATGAAAAGGCAAGGAAGAGTATGGACAAGAATATTTCCAAATATACCAGTTTCAAAAAAACCAATAGAAGTCAGAATGGGTAAAGGTAAGGGTTCTCCAGAGTATTTTGCATGCAGAGTAAAACCAGGAAGAATATTATTTGAAGTTGATGGTGTTTCGGAACAAATTGCAAAGGAAGCTTTATATAAAGCATCAGCAAAATTACCTATTAAGACTAAAACGATAAAGAGATTTGCATAATGAAAAAACAAGAAATTAAAAAATTATCAAACGATGAAATTGTGAAGAACATTGATAAGCTTAAAAAAGATCTTTTTAATTTCAGATTTCAAAAAATGAATTCACAAGTAACAAACCCAGCTAAAATTGGAGAAACTAGAAAAACAATTGCAAGATTAAAAACAATTTTAAAAGGAAAAGCAAATGCCTAAAAAAATACTTACAGGTGTAGTTATAAGCGATAAACCAAATAAAACAGTTACTGTTATGGTAGAACGTAAATATTCTCACCCAGTTCTAAAAAAAGTAATCAGAGTTAGAAAAAACTATAACGCTCACGATGAAAATAATAAATTCAAAACCGGTGACAAAGTTTCAATTATTGAGAGCAAACCCTTTTCTAAAAATAAAAAATTTCAAGTTATGGAGAGTACAAAATAATGATTGGTGTTCAAACAGAATTACAAGTAGCTGATAATACTGGCGCAAAAAGAATTGAGTGCATTAAAGTTCTAGGTGGGTCAAAAAGAAGATACGCTAGTATTGGTGATACAATTGTAATTGCAGTTAAAGAGGCGATACCTAAAGGAAAAGTTAAAAAAGGATCTGTCCACAAAGCTGTAGTAGTAAGGGTTAAAAAGGGAATTCACAGAAATGATGGTTCTAAAGTAAGATTTGATAATAATGCCGCTGTCTTAGTTGATGACAAAGGAGAGCCAGTGGGAACAAGAATTTTTGGTCCAGTTACAAGAGAATTAAGAAGCAGAGGTCAAATGAAAATTATTTCTTTGGCACCGGAGGTTTTATAATGATTAAAAAAGGTTTGAAAGTAAGAGTTTTAACTGGAAAAGATAAAAAAAAAGAAGGTGAAGTTATTGAAATTGATAGAGTTAATAACAGAGCTAAAGTTAAAGAAATAAACATGGTTAAAAAACACGTTAAAACAACAAAAGAAAAAAAAGGTGGAATTTTTCCAAAGGAAAGCTTTATTCATATTTCAAACCTAAAACTAATTGATGAAAAAGCAGCTAAGAAAAAAGAGGCTAAAAAATAATGACACCAAGATTAAAAGAAATATTTAATAAAGAAATACAGCCTGCATTAAAAGATCAGTTTGGTTTTAAAAATATTTATATGGCTCCAAGAATTGAAAAAGTTGTTTTAAATATGGGGCTTGGTTTAGATGCTTCAGATTCTAAGATTTTAAAATCATGTGAAGAAGATATGGCTAAAATTACTGGACAAAAACCAGTAACAACAAAATTTAAAAAATCAGTAGCTAATTTTAAAACAAGAAAAGGATCAAATGCTGGTTTAAAAGTAACTTTAAGAAAAAATAGAATGTATGAATTCTTAGATAGATTAGTGAATATTGCATTACCTAGAATTAAAGATTTTAGAGGTTTGTCACCAAAAGGCTTTGATAAATTTGGTAATTATACATTTGGTATTAAAGAGCATATAATTTTTCCAGAAGTAAGTTTTGATAGAGCAGATAAAGTTAGAGGTTTAGATATAATAATAGTAATTAAAGCAATCAATAAAGAACACAGTTTTGCTTTATTAGAAAAAATGAATTTTCCATTTATTAAAAAAGGAGATAATTAAATATGGCAAAGTTAAGTGCTGTTAATAAAAACAAAAAAAGAATTAAGCTTTCAGATAGGCTTTATAAGAAAAGACAAGCATTAAAGAAGATTGTAATGGATAAAAAGATCCCATTAGAAGAAAGATTTAAAGCTCAACAAAAATTATCTAAACTGCCAAGAAACTCGGCTAAAACAAGAGTTATGAATAGATGTGAGATAACCGGAAGACCTCACGGTGTTTACAGAAAATTAAAGATTTCAAGAATTGCATTAAGACAATTAGGATTACAAGGAAAGATACCTGGCTTAGTTAAGTCAAGCTGGTAGAAAGGAAAAATTATGAGTTTAACTGACCCAATAGGAGATATGATTGCAAGAGTAAAGAATGCTCAAGCAAGAAATCATAAAAAAGTAGAATTACCTTCATCTAATTTTAAAACAAAAATTGCAGATATACTTAAAAACGAAGGTTTCATAAAAGATTTTAAAGTAAGTTCTGAGGAAAAAAAACCAATTTTGTCTTTAGAACTTAAGTATCATTCTGGTAATCCGGTAATTAGTGCTTTTGAAAGAGTATCTAAACCAGGAAGAAGAATTTTTTCTTCTGCGGATAGTTTACCTAAAATAAATAATGGTTTAGGAATTGCTATTGTTTCAACTCCAAAAGGAGTAATGACTGATATAGATGCTAGAAAACAAAAAGTTGGTGGCGAAATAATTTGTAAGGTATTTTAATGTCTAAAATAGGTAAAATAAACATATCGATCCCAGAAAAAGTAAAAGTTGCCTTAGCTGGTAATAATATAAATATTGAAGGACCTTTAGGTAAAAAATCAATCAATGTTGATTTAGATATGTTCAATTTAGACATAATTGAAGGAAAAGAAATTTCTATTAAACCAAAAAAAATAGATCAAAATTCAAAAAGACTTTGGGGTATGAATAGAAGTTTAATTAATAATGCTGTAATTGGATCAAGTACAGGTTATGAAAAAACTTTAGAATTAGTTGGCGTTGGTTACAGAGCAGCATTAAAGGGAAATCAGTTAAATTTACAATTGGGTTATAGTCATGATATCAATTTTGACATACCAGAGGGCATTAAAATTGCTGTTGAAAAACAAACAACATTAAAAATTACAGGCTCTGATAAGCAGCTAGTTGGGGAAGTAGCATCTAAAATTAAAACACTAAGAAAAATCGAACCTTACAAAGGAAAAGGTGTTCGAGAAAAAGGACAGTATGTTCTTAAAAAAGAGGGTAAGAAAAAATAATGAAATTAAACACTAGTATAAGAAAAAGATTTAGAGTTAGCAATAAAGTTAAAAGAGTTGCTTCAAAAGATAGATTTAGATTAAGTATTTCTAGATCATCAAAAAATATTTCAGCTCAAATAATTGATGATACAAAAAACGTAACTTTATTATCAGCTTCATCTATAGGAAAAGATCTTAAATCATCTGATAAAGTTAATAAAACTGAATTATCTAAATTGGTTGCTCAAAAATTAGCTAAAAAAGCTCAAGAGAAAAAAATTACTAAAATTTACTTTGATAGAGGTTCTTATAAATATCATGGTAGAATTAAAGCTTTTGCAGAAACTCTAAGAGAAAACGGAATGGAATTTTAATTATGGAAAATATAAAAGACAAAAAAACTGACGATATATTAGAGAAATTAGTTCACATAAATCGTATTACTAAAGTTGTTAAGGGTGGAAGAAGATTTGGATTTTCAGCTCTTGTAGTTGTTGGAAATCAAGCCGGAAAAATTGGTATAGCTCATGCTAAAGCCAAGCAAGTACCTGATGCCATTAAAAAAGCTAATGAGATGGCAAGAAGAAAACTTACTCATATACCATTAAGAGAGGGCAGAACGATACATCATGATGTTAAGGCAAAAGATGGCTCGGGTAGAATAGTGCTAAGAGCAGCTTCTAAGGGAACAGGTATTATTGCAGGAGGTCCTGTTAGGGCAGTATGTGAAGTTTTAGGAGTAAAAGATATTGTTGCAAAATCTATGGGAACTTCTAATGCGCACAATGTAATTAGAGCTACAATGAAAGCATTAATGAAACAAAGTTCACCAAAACAAATTTCAGCGATTAGAAATAAAAAAATTTCTGAAATAATTGAAAAAAGAGGATAATGATTACTTTAAATAATAGAGAAAAAATCAATAAATCTAAAATAAGAGTTGGAAGAGGAATTGGTTCAGGCAAAGGAAAAACATCAGGAAGAGGTGTTAAAGGTCAAAAATCAAGATCTGGGGTAGCTATAAAAAGTTTTGAAGGTGGTCAAATGCCATTATACAGAAGACTTCCAAAAAGAGGTTTTAACCCAATATCAAATGAGAGTGTTGCAATTTTAAATTTAGATAAGATTCAATCTTACATAGACAAAAAAAGTATTAATCCAAATGAAGTATTAAACTCAGAATTATTAAAAAAACTTAAATTAATAAATAAAAACTCAAAAAAATTAAAAATTTTAGGTTCTGGGGAAGTAAAAGATAAAATTAATATTGAAGCTGACCTAGCCTCTAAATCAGCAATAGAAAAACTAGAAAAAATTGGTGGATCTATTCAACTAAAAAAATAGTTTGTTTATATGAGCGCATCATCATCAACAAATGATTTAAGAAATAGAATTATATTTACTATTTTAATTTTAGCAGTTTATAGGTTTGGAACATTTGTACCTCTACCCGGTATAGATCCTGAGCAATTGAAAATTATGATGGAAGGTAACCAAAAAGGGTTGCTAGGTATGTTTAATGTTTTTGCAGGAGGAGCAGTTAGCAGAATGGCGATATTTGCATTAGGTATAATGCCTTATATTTCTTCTGCAATTATAGTTCAACTTTTGACTGGAGTTTCTGATTATTTTAAAAATCTAAAAGCACAAGGTGAGACGGGTAGAGCTAAAATTACACAAATTACTAGATATGGAACAGTGTTACTTGCAACAGTGCAAGGGTATGGTTTATCTGTTGGTCTAGAGTCGTCAGCTGACTTGGTAATTAATCCAGGAGCTTTTTTTAAAATAACTACTGTTACAACAATTGTTGCGGGAACAATATTTTTAATGTGGCTAGGAGAACAAATTACTCAAAGAGGAATTGGTAACGGTATATCGTTAATAATTTTTGCTGGTATCGTAGCTGAAATACCAAGAGCTTTAGTTACAACTTTTGAATTAGGTAGAACAGGTGCGGTTTCAACATTCATGATCCTAGCTATATTTGTTTTATTAATACTTACAATTCTATTTGTAGTTTTTATGGAAAGAGCATTAAGAAAAATTCTTATTAATTATCCAAAAAGACAAATGGGTAACAAAATGTATGGAGGAGAATCATCACATTTACCTTTAAAAATAAATCAGGCCGGAGTAATTCCTGCAATTTTTGCTTCTGCACTTCTATTACTACCAGTAACATTCTCAAATTTCTCATTTTCAAACAATGAAACATTTTTAAACTTGAGTTCTTATTTTACTCAAGGACAACCTCTTTATATGTTGCTGTATGCATCAGGAATAATATTTTTTACTTTTTTTTATACTTCTATAACATTCAATCCAACAGAAACTGCCGAGAATCTTAGAAAGTATGGAGGATTTGTGCCGGGGATTAGACCAGGTGAAAGTACTGCGTTATATATTGAAAATATTTCAACAAAATTAACTACGATTGGTGCTCTATATTTAACTTTAGTTTGTTTGATGCCGGAATTTTTAATTGCAAATTATCCAATACCTTTTTATTTAGGTGGTGCATCTATATTAATTGTTGTTGTAGTAGCTATCGATACTGTAACACAAATACAAACAAGATTAATGAGTTCACAATACGAACAACTGATTAAAAAAACAAAATTTGGTAAGTAAGTGAATATAATTTTATTTGGACCTCCTGGTGCTGGTAAAGGTACTCAGTCTAAATATCTTGTAAAAAAATTAAATGCATTTCAAATTTCAACAGGTGATCTTTTAAGAGAAGAAATCAAAAAAAATTCAGACATTGGTAAAGCAATAACCAATGATATGAAGAATGGAAAATTTATAAGTGATGAAATTGTTAATAAACTTATAGAAAGTTTAATATCTGATCCTCAAAAAAAAAATAAATTAATCTTTGATGGATATCCTCGATCATTAAGTCAGGCTAAAAATTTAGAAGTGTTACTAAAAAATTCAAATCAGAGTATAGATTTAATTTTATTTCTAAACGTAGATAAAGAAATAATTCTTAAAAGGCTAGAGAAGAGAAAAATTATAGAAAATAGGTCTGATGATGAGGCTCATACTATAGTTTCAAGGTATGAGAAATATATGGAAACAACCCAACCAGTTCTAAATTTCTACTCAAAGAATCCAAATTTTAAAGAGATTGATGGAAGCTTAGAAATTGAAGAAATAACAAGGAAAATAGAGGCTTTTATCAATGTATAAGACGTTGACTTT
The DNA here is from genome assembly GCA_902619745.1 of uncultured Pelagibacteraceae bacterium. Lineage (GTDB taxonomy): Bacteria > Pseudomonadota > Alphaproteobacteria > Pelagibacterales > Pelagibacteraceae > Pelagibacter. The sequence continues at coordinate 44,484 of CACNFL010000003.1, read as the reverse complement.
GATTAATCTTCTTATATAAAAGGCACAATTTATCACAAAAATTATGGCTCGTATCGCAGGTATAAACATTCCACAGAATAAACTTGTTCATATAGGCTTAACTTATATCTATGGAATTGGTGATAAATTTTCTCAACAAATTTGTTCATCTTTAGAAATTCCAAGAGCTAAAAGAGTAAACGAATTAACAGATGAAGAGATTTTAAAAATAAGAGAGTACATCGATCAAAACTTTAAAGTAGAAGGTGATTTAAGGAGAGATTATTCATTAAGTATTAAAAGATTAATTGATCTAGCTTGTTATAGAGGAACAAGACATAGAAAAAAATTACCTGTTAGAGGACAAAGAACAAGATGTAATGCAAGGACAAGAAAAGGAAAAGCAATCGCTATTGCTGGAAAAAAATTAACACCAACTAAAAAATAGTTATGGCTAAGACTGATAAGGTTGAAAATAAAGATCAGAAAGTAGAAAAATCTACCAAGAAAAGTGTAAAAAGTTCTTATTCAAAAAAAAAGAAAGTTAAGAAAAATATTTTAAATGGAATTGCTTATGTGCAATCAACATTTAATAATACCATCATCTCTATTGCTGATACAAATGGAAATGTAATTTCATGGGCATCTGCTGGACAAAAAGGGTTTAAGGGATCAAGAAAATCAACTCCTTACGCTGCTCAGATAGCAGCTGACTCTGCAGCTTCAAAAGCTCTTGAGTACGGAATGAAAACTTTGTCCGTTGAAGTCAAAGGACCTGGATCAGGAAGAGAAACAGCCTTAAGAGCATTGCAAGCTAGAGGATTTAAAATTTTGTCAATCAAAGACACTACGCCTATGCCTCATAATGGAACTAGACCACCAAAGAAAAGGAGAGTTTAATGGAAGTCGAAAATGTTAATGTAAAAAATTGGAAGTCATTAATTAAGCCATCTAAATTAGATGTTCAAATAAGTGATGACTTAACCCATGCAAAAATTGTAGCTGAGCCTTTAGAAAAAGGTTATGGATTAACTTTAGGAAATTCTCTAAGAAGGATTTTATTATCATCTATAAGAGGAGCTGCTGTAACATCAATTCAAATTGATGGTGTTTTACATGAATTCACTTCAATAAAAGGTGTTAGAGAAGATGTGACTGATATCGTTTTAAACGTAAAATCTTTAGCACTGAAAAGTAATTCTGAGGGTACAAAAAAACTAATATTAGATGCTAAAGGACCTGGAGAAATTAAAGCTTCAGATATAGCTCCAGTTGCAGATGTTGAGATTTTAAATCCTGATTTAGTTATTTGTAATCTAGATGAAAATACTACTTTTCATATGGAGATGAATGTTAATACAGGTAAAGGATATGTTCCTGCAGAACTAAATAAACCTGAAGAGCCACCATTAGGCCTTATTGCTATAGACTCACTTTATAGTCCAGTTAAAAAAGTTTCATATTCAGTAAGTACTGCTAGAGAAGGTAAAGCACTAGATTATGACAAATTAATAATGGAAGTTGAAACTAATGGATCAATTTCTGCTGAAGATGCTGTAGCTTATTCAGCTAGAATTTTCCAAGATCAGCTTAAAATGTTTGTAAACTTTGATGAGCCAGTTGAAGCTCCTGTAAAAGAAGTTTCTACTGAACCTGAATTTAACAAAAACTTACTAAGAAAAGTAGATGAGTTAGAGTTATCAGTTAGGTCAATGAACTGCTTAAAAAATGACAATATAATTTATATCGGTGATCTAGTTCAAAAATCTGAAGGTGAAATGTTGAGAACACCTAATTTTGGAAGAAAATCATTAAATGAAATTAAAGAGGTTTTAACAGGTATGTCTCTATATTTAGGAATGGAAATTCCTAACTGGCCACCAGACAACATTGCAGAAATGTCTAAGAAATTGGAGGAAGCAATTTAATGAGACATGGTTTGGCAAATAAGAAGTTAAATAGAACATCAGAGCACAGAAAAGCTCTACTTAAAAATATGCTTAATTCTTTAATTAAGTATGAGCAGATTAAAACTACTTTGCCAAAAGCTAAATTTTTAAAACCTCAAGCAGATAAAATAATAACATTAGGTAAAAAAGAAACTTTACAGACAACTAAAATGTTAGTTTCTAAACTACAAGATATTAAATTAGCTAATAAAGTTAAAAAAACACTTTCTAAAAGATATCAAGATAGAAAAGGTGGTTACACAAGAATAATTAAAGCTGGATTTAGATATGGGGATAATGCTCCAATGGCAATAATTGAGTTTGTTGATAGAGACGTTGAAGCAAAAAGAGTTGATAAGCCAAAAAAGGATACAAACAAAGAATCTCCTAAAACAGAAGAAAAAAAACAAGCTACAGCTTAAATCTTAAATCATGAAGAAATCTTACATCGTTGATTCAACGTGTAATGATATGCGTTTGGACAGATGGTTAAGATTAAAAATTGGCAAAATTCCACAAGGACTTGTGGAGAAATACTTAAGAACAGGAAAAATAAAACTTAATAGAAAGAAAGTTAAAAGTTCTTTTAAAGTAAAAACAAAAGATGAAATAAATATATTCAACATTGAATTTAAAGAAACAATTCAACAAAAAAAAATTAAGTTTTTACCATCAAAAGAAATTATAAAATCAAATGAAGATCAAATTATTGACAACAATGACAATTTTGTAGTTTTAAACAAAGCATCAGGCATATCGGTTCAAGGTGGAACTAAATCAAAAAAAAATCTAGTTGATATTTTTGCTAAAAGTGAAATTTTTGACGGAACAAAACCATATTCTGTCCATAGATTAGATAAAGATACTTCTGGAGTTTTTATTATGGCTAAAAGTAGAGAGAGCGCTCAACTACTTACTTCTTTATTTAGACTAAGAAAAGTACACAAAACCTATTTAGCTATATGTCAAGGAGAAATTAATAAAAAATCTGGTGTATGGGATGATGATTTAATTAGGTACGACGGTGATAAAAAAATAATTGAAAAAGCAAAAACAATTTTTACAGTTATTGATAAAAATTCTGAAGCAAGTTTATTAGAATTAAAACCCATTACTGGACGAAAACACCAGTTAAGAAAACAATTATATGCAATTGGAAATCCTATATTTGGAGATACAAAATATAAATTATCAAATGCTAATAAAGGAATTAATAAAAATTTAATGTTACATTCATATCAAATTAAATTTAAAATTAATGATATAAAACATACTTATTCAGCTTTGTTGCCTGATTATTTTAAAAAACTTTTAAAATCTAAAAGACTTAGATTTTCAAGTTTGAAATAAAATTTTTAACTAATATATCACTTAAATTTGAGTAATCCTGATCTAAAATATTTTTTAAATTAGTTACTCCTTTATCTGAAATACCACATGGTATAATTTTTTTATATTTTTCTAGATCATTATTTATATTGATTGCAAAACCATGATAGGCAATCCATTTGCTAACTCTGATGCCTATAGCAGCGATTTTTTTGACTTCATTATTATATTTATACCATATACCGATATTATCTTTATCTGGAAAAGTTTCTATTTTATAAAATTTTAAAGTTTGAATTATTGTTTTTTCAATAGTTGTAATAAATTTTCTGATATCTTTTTTTTTCCTTAAATCTAAAACAAAATAACAAATTAATTGACCTGGTCCATGGTAAGTAATTTTACCACCTCTATTCGTTTCTAATATTTTAACGGATTTGTCAATAATCTCATTCTCTTTATAAGAGGTTCCTGCTGTAAAAACTTCATTATGCTCTAAAGTCCAAATTAATTCTTGCTCATTATTTTCATATAAATCCTTTAATCTTGACTCTAATATATTAATAGCATCAAAATAATTTACTGGTTTTATTGACTTTTTGATCTCTATGTTCATTTATAATTTGTATTATCTTTATTATGTATTAATAGTGCAAATCTAAATTATAGGTAGATTTATGTCTTTAACTAAAAAAACTAAAGATAAAAAAGTAAATTTTGAATTTAATAAAGAATATATAAGAGTTGTTACCAGCAAAATAGCTAACAATGACGCTCAATTTATTACTAATTCATTTAACGAAATGCACCCTGCTGATGCTGCGGATATTATTGAGCACCTTAGCGAAGGGGATAGAGAAAGTTTAATTAAATTAAATAATTTTAATATTGATCCGGACGTTTTTGTTGAATTGAATGAGTCTATTCAATCAGAAATTATTACATATTTATCTTCAGATTCTATAGTTAGTATTCTAAAGGGTTTAGAGTCAGACGATGCTATATCTATATTGGAAAATGTTCCTGAAGAGGATAAAAATGTAATCCTTAGCTCTTTACCACCTAAAGATAGATTTGCTCTACTAGAAAGCTTAAGCTATCCAGAGGATACTGCTGCTAGACTTATGCAGCGTGAATTTACAGCTATACCAAGTAATTGGTCTGTAGGTCAAACAATTGACTATTTAAGAGAAAACAAAGATTTACCAGAAGAGTTTTTAGAAATTTTTATTGTTAATGAAGATTTCAAACCAATAGGAACTGTTCCTTCCTCTAGAGTTTTAACAACACCTCGAGATACTAAAATGGCAACAATTATGTCAGAATCTCAATTATTAATTCCTGTAGAAATGGATAAAGAGGAAGTTGCTAACTTATTTGAAAATTATAATTTGAATTCAGCTGCTGTTATAGACAAAAACAATAAATTAGTTGGTATGATTATGAACGATGACGTTTTAACAGTCTTGAAAGAGGAAGCTGAGGAAGATGCTTTAAGATTAGCAGGGGTAGGAGATGAAGAAATTACTGATGGAGTTGTAAAAAAAACAAAGAGAAGATTCAATTGGCTTTTACTTAATTTATTTACTGCCTTTCTAGCAACATGGTGTATTAGTTTATTTGGAGCAACCATTGAACAAATGGTAGTATTAGCTTTCTTAATGCCGATTGTAGCTTCGATGGGTGGAAATGCTGGAATGCAAACGCTTGCAGTTACAGTAAGAACTATAGCTACAAATGATTTAACTCAAAATAATTTTTCATCAAATGTTTTTAAAGAATTTTCTATTGGTATTTTAAATGGAATTATATTTGCAGCAATAAGTGCTTTTATTGTACAGATATGGTTTCAAGATAGTATCCTTTCTCTGATCATAGCAATATCAATGGTACTAACGATGATCATAGCCGGATTATTTGGTATATTAGTTCCTTTTACTCTAAAAAAAATCAATATCGATCCAGCGATTGCCTCAAGTGTTTTTGTGACAACAATTACAGATGTAATTGGTTTTGTTTCTTTTTTAGGCGTAGGAGCCTATTTTTTATAAAATTAAATGTTATCAATTAACCTGACTTTGTTTAAATAGTAAGCAACAAACAACCTAGATTTTTTTGTTGTTTTTGAAATATTAAGATTATTCATATATCTTAATTCCAAGTATTCAATTTTAATTTTAAAATTATTTCTTAATTCTTTTTTTCCAAGATTTAAGAAGCTAGAAATATTTTCCTTATTTTTAATATTTTTTTTGATATTAACTAGTTTTTTATACACATTTGCTGCAACATTTAAATTAGATTTATCTAAAAGGAAATTTCTAGATGATAAAGCTACATTATTTTTATCACGAATAGTTTTACAGGAAATAATTCTTACTTTGTGATTTCTTTCTAAAAATTTTTTAACTAAGTAAAATTGTTGAAAATCTTTTTCTCCCATAAATATTTTTTGAGGATTTACAATTCTAGTTAGTCTGTTCATTACATCTAAAACTCCTTCAAAATGACCTTTTCTAAATTTAGCACATAAAACTTTATCTTTTTTAGGTAATATAATTTTTGATTTTTTTTTATCTTTGTAAATGTCATTAAATTTTGGAAGATAAACAAAATCAACTTTTTTGCTTTTTTTAAGAATTTTTAAGTCTTTTTTTAAATTTCTTGGATAGGATTTTAAATCTTTTTTGTTATTAAATTGTTTTGGATTAATAAAAATACTTACTATAGTTTTTTTGCAAAGCTTATTTGATTTATTTATAAGCGATAAATGACCTTCATGAATTCCGCCCATAGTAGGAACAAACCCCAGGTCATCAAATGGCCTCAATGATTCAAATAATGAAGAATTGTTTAATAAAACTTTCATTTGTATTAAAATATAAGATAAGTAAAACATTTAAATGATTAAACAAGCAATTATTCCTCTGGCCGGTCTTGGAACAAGATTACTACCTTTAACAAGTGTTTTTGCTAAAGAACTTTTACCTATTAATGGTAAACCTGGGATTGAATATGTTCTTGATGAATGTATCGAAGCAGGCATTAAAGAAATTGTGTTTATAATTTCCACCAAAAAATTAATGATAAAAAAATATTTTTATAACGATAAATTTTATAAAAAAATTATTAAAAAAAAAAAAGATCCTAGAATAATTAATGAGTACAAGAAAATACTTAAATATAAAAAAAAAATTAAATTTGTATTTCAAAATATACCAAAAGGCACAGGAGATGCTGTTCTTAAAACTAAAAAATATATTAAAAGTAAATATTTTTTAATGTTGCTACCAGATGATTTAATAATTAAAAAAAATTGCTCTAAAGCAATGATTAAAGTTCATCAAAAATATAATGCTTCAGTCATGGCTTCTATGAAAGTTAAAAAAAACAACGTTTCAAGATGGGGAATATATAAAATTAATAAAAAATTAAATAAAAGAAATTATATTATTGATGGTGTTGTTGAAAAACCATCACCAAAAAAAGCACCGTCTAACAATGCTGTTATTGGAAGATATATTTTACCTCGATCAATTTTTAATAAAATTAAATCTTTAAAACCTAAAAGATATAAAGAAGTGCATATTACAGATGCTATTCAACTATTAATAAATGATAAAGAAAAATTTATAGCACATAATTTTGAGGGTAAATACCTCGACTGCGGTACAATGAATGGTTATATAAATTCATCTATAGAAATAGGTAAATTATGAAGCTTTGCATGATTGGAACAGGCTACGTAGGTTTGGTAAGTGGAGTATGTTTTTCTGATTTAGGCAATACAGTTTATTGTGTTGATAAAGATATTAAAAAAATTAATTCCTTAAATAAAGGAGTAGTTCCAATATTCGAACCAGGTTTGGAAGAAATTTTAAAAAAAAATTACAAACAAAAAAGATTATTTTTTACAACAGATCTTAAAAAAGCAGTTTTAAATTCTGATGTTATTTTTATTTGTGTAGGTACACCAACCAAAAAAAATAGTGATTCCGCTGATTTAAAATATGTATTTAATGCTGTAAAAGCGCTCAAAAAATTAATCTCTAAATATAAAATTATAGTTACAAAATCAACAGTCCCAGTTACTACAGGGGATAAAATTGAAAAAATTTTAAAAAATTTAAAAAATAAAAAACTAGTAGATGTTGTATCTAATCCAGAATTTCTCAGAGAAGGCGAGGCTATAAGAGATTTTATTTATCCTGATCGTGTAATTATTGGAACAGATAGTAAAAAAGCAAATAAAATCCTTAAATCGCTTTATTTACCTATAATTAAAAAATCAAGCCGTTATTTTAATACGTCACGTAGAGGTGCAGAATTAATTAAATACGCATCAAACTCATTTCTAGCTACTAAGATTTCATTTATCAACGAAATTGCAAATTTATGTGAGCAAACTGGTGTAGATGTCAAAGATGTTTCTTTAGGTATGGGCTCTGATCAACGTATTGGAGATAGATTTTTAAGAGCAGGACCTGCTTACGGTGGATCATGTTTCCCTAAAGATACACGTGCATTAATTGATATTGGTAAAAAATTTAAAACAAATATGTCAATTGTAAAAAGTGTAGTTAGTTCAAATAATTCACGAAAACTATCATTAATTGAAAAAGCAAAATTAATTTTAAATTATAAATTAACAAATAAAAAAATTACTTTTTTGGGTGTTACCTTTAAACCCAACACTGATGATATGCGTGAAGCCGCAAGTATACCAATGATTAATTATTTTAATAAAACAAATTGTAAAATTACCTATTATGATCCCTCAGGTGAGAAGAATGAATTTAAACATTTAAAAAACGTAAAATACTCAAACAGTTTAAGTGCTGCATGCTTAAATTCAGATTTAATTATTCTACATACAGAATGGAATGAATTTAAATTATTAAATTTTAAAAAATTAGTTAAAAAAAATAACTTTAAAGTTTTTGATATGAGAAATCTTTATTCTCCATCAAAAATGAAGAAATTGAATATAAAATATTTTGGGATTGGAAGATAATTAGTTTAATTCGAATATTGCATCAACTTCGACAGATACTCCAAGAGGCAAACTATTTGTACTTACAGCAGCTCTAGTGTGCATCCCAGCGTCACCAAACACAGTAGCAATCAAATCTGATGCACCATTAATTACTTTTGGTTGGTCAGTAAAGTCATCTGTTGAATTAACAAACCCTGTTAATTTAATACAAGATTTAATTTTAGAAAGATCTCCATGACAAGCTACTTTTGCTTGAGATATAATACTTAAACCACATCTTTCAGCTGCTTTGTAACCATCATCTACAGTTAGATCTTTTCCAACTTTTCCTTTTATTAATTCACCATTTTCTGAAATAGAAATCTGTCCTGAAATATAGAGTAAATTGCCAACGATTTTTGTTGCCACATAAGACCCAACAGGGGGTTTTGCTTCAGGAAGATTTATATTCAATTTTTTAATTTTTTCTTCAACTGTCATTTTTCAATTTTTCCATAAATTCTTTATGATTTTTACTATTTTTAAACTTTATCAATGTATCTTTTAATTTTGAATTATTAAATTTTTTTTTACCTTCTTCTATCTTCTTTGCAGTTTTAGATTTTATTTCCTCTGCCTTTTGTGAGGTTTCTTTCTTTAATTTATCAGATGTACATTTCGCATAATCTTTACTTAATTTGTCATATTTTGAACAATCTTCAGCAGATGAAAATGTATAGCTAAATAAAGAAATGAATAAAACTGTAATTATGATTTTAATTATTTTCATTTTTTCTTTTTTTTAGATTTTTTATTTTTATCGTATTCTCTTCTTTTCTCAATTAGTATAAGAGCCTCTTCCATTGTTAGCTCTACTGGATCTTTTTCCTCGGGTATTGTTGCATTCAGAGATTTATATTTAATGTATGGTCCATATTGACCTTTCATGATTCGGACTGGCTTTTTATCCTCAGGATGCTCACCTAAATCTTTTATAATTGAAGATGACATCCTTCCAGGTTTTGCTTCAGCAATTAATGTAATAGCTCTATTTAATCCTATAGAGAAAATTTCTTCGACATTTTCTATTCTAGCTGATTTATTTTCACATTTTAAATATGGTCCAAATCTACCAGTGTTCAAAGTGATTTCTTTTTGATTTTCTGGATTAATGCCTAATGATTTAGGAAGCGAACATAAAAATTTAGCTTTATCTAAATCAATACTTTCTAATTCAATTCCTTTTGGTATAGACACATTTTTCAGTAGTTCATTTACCTCAGTTTTCTTTTTCTTAGTTTGTTTTCTTTTTTTAGGTTTCTCTTCTTCAATATTTTCTTCTAGAACTTTTTCATATTGTAGATAAGGACCAAATCTTCCATTTTTGAGAAAAATATCATTTCCGTTTTCATGTTTTCCAAGAAATTTTGGTTCAGCAAGTTGTGATTGAGCAGCCGCTTTAGCTTTTGATAGTGGTCTTGTAAATTTACATTCAGGATAGTTTGAACATCCAATAAACGCACCTCCTCTAAAACTATTTTTTAAACTAAGGGAACCTGTTTCACATAACTGACATTTTCTAACTATCTTTCCTTCTTTATCAGTGTCAAATATCAATGCTCCCAAACTTTCATTTAAAAGATCTAAAACCTCTCTAGTTCTTTTTTCTTTTACCTCAGAAACATTGCTATTAAAATCTTTCCAAAACATTTCTAAGACTTTTAACCAACTTTCTTTTCCAGAAGTTATTTCATCTAGCTGATCCTCTAGTCCAGCTGTAAAGTTATAATCTACATACTTTGAAAATAGTTTTTCTAAAAACGCAGAAATTAATTTACCTCTGTCAGTTGGGAAAAATCTTTTATTAATTATTTCTGCATAACCTCTATTTGCTATTGTTGAAATGATACTTGCATAAGTTGAAGGCCTTCCAATTCCTAACTCTTCTAATTTTTTAACCAAACTAGCCTCAGAGTAACGTGGGGGAGGCTGGGTAAAATGTTGTTCATCAATAAGAGCTTCTATATTAATTGGTCCTTTTGACATCTCAGGTAAAATTTGCTCGTCATCATCTTTGCTTTGATTTGAATAAACTTTTAAAAATCCATCAAATTTCAAAACTGATCCGCTTGATTTACATATAGTTTTACTATCTTCAGACTCAATCGTTATAGTATTTCTATCAAATTTTGCTGTTTCCATTTGAGACGACAGAGCTCTAGACCAAATTAAAGAATATAATTTTTGCTGATCAGAACTTAAATACTTTTTAACAGAATCTGGATTTCTATTAATATCAGTTGGTCTTATTGCTTCATGCGCTTCCTGAGCATTTTTTGCTTTTTTTCCTGAGTAATTATTTGGATTTTCTGGCAAGTATTCATTTCCATATTCTTTTTTAATAAAATTTCTAAAATCAGAGACAGCATCAGCTGATAAATTAGTTCCATCCGTTCTCATATAAGTAATTAATCCAACTGTATCTCCCTCAATTTCTATTCCTTGGTAAAGTTTTTGTGCTATTTGCATTGTTCTTGATGCACCAAAACCCAGTCTACTAGAAGCAACTTGCTGAAGTGTTGAAGTAGTAAAGGGTCCCGAGGGATTTCTGCTAACAACTTTTGAGGAAATATCAGTTATGTTAAATTTTTTGGTCTTAATATTATCTATTGCCTTTTCAATTCCTTCTTTATTTTTAAATGAAAATTTTTCAATTTTTTCTCCATCAAGTTGAGAAATACTTGCTGTAATTTTGCTTTTGTTTTTATCCTGAAAATTAATACTTAAAGTCCAAAATTCTTCAGGCTTGAATAATTCAATTTCATGCTCTCTTTCAGTGATCAATTTAAGTGCAACAGATTGAACTCTGCCTGCTGATTTAGAGCCAGGTAATTTAGTCCAAAGTATTGGTGATATATTAAATCCCACCAAATAATCTAATGCTCTTCTAGCCATGTAGGCATCAACTAATAGGGGCTCTATCTGTCTTGGATTCTCAATACCATGCGTGACAGCTTTTTTTGTTATTTCATTAAATACCACACGTTCAATTTCTTTATCCTTTAAAAGTTTTTTTTCATCTAAATATTCTTTTACATGCCATGCTATTGCTTCACCTTCACGATCTGGGTCAGTGGCAAGAATGATTTTTGAAGAATCTTTCGCAGCATCAGTAATTTCTTTTAAATATTTTTTTGAAAAGCTATCAACTTCCCACTCCATTTTAAAATTTTGATCAGGATCAACTGATCCATTTTTTGAAGGAAGATCTCTTATATGACCATAGCTAGCTAAAACGGTATAGTTATCACCTAAATATTTATTAATTGTTTTCGCTTTAGCAGGGCTTTCAACTATGACTAGATTCATAAAATAACAAACTACTCAAAAGAGTTTGATAGTCAAATTAATAAATTTTTGTCTTAGTTTCTTCTTTATTTTTCAGGCGTTTAATATTTTCTCTGTGGGTAAAAAATATTAAAATAAACATTATTACGTAAAAAAATACATTTTCTAAACCCTCCAAAATTAAAATATATACTGGTATAGAAAGTGATCCTATCAAGGAAGCTAAAGATGAATATTTAGAGATAAAAAAAATTATTAACCAACAAATACCAAATACTAAACCATAAATAATATTTAAAGAAAAAAGTATTCCAACATATGTAGCTACACCTTTGCCACCTTTAAATTTTAACCAAACAGGAAACACATGACCTATAAAAGCAAATAAAGCTGATATATATACTGCATCAGGGAAATTAATTTTTACGTATAGAACAGCTATTACTGCTTTTAATACATCAAGTATTAGTGTCGAATAACCAATTAGTTTATTACCAGTTCTTAGAGCATTTGTTGCACCAATATTACCAGAGCCTATCTCTCTAATATCTTTTTTTAAAAATATTCTAGTTAAAATTAATCCAAAAGGAATTGATCCCATTAGGTATGAGATTATACCTATTATAAAAAGTTCCATTTTTATATTTTAAATAATTCTATGCCTTTTACAAACGTATTGGTTACTTTTCCTTGAAGTTTCTTATCTTCAATTGAAGTATTTTTAGATTTAGAGATTAAATTTTCTTTTTTTACAATCCATGGTTTATTGATATCCACTATGCAAAAATCTGCATCATTTCCAATAGACAGGTTTCCTTTATTTATGTTTAATATTTTTGCTGGGTTAGATGTTAATGCTTGAATTATGGTTTCAAGTTTTACAGATCCATTATGAAATAATTCTAAACTTAAAGATAACAATGTTTCAATACCTGACGCACCTGTTGCAGCTTGAGCAAAAGTTAATCTTTTAGATTCTTCATCTTCAGGTTTATGGTCAGAAACAATTACATCAATAGTTTTATCTTTTAATCCTTGAACTAAAGCTTCTCGATCTTCTTCTCTTCTCAGTGGAGGTGATAATTTTAAAAATGTTCTAAAATCTCCAATATCATTTTCATTTAACGAAAGATTGTTTATTGATACACCGCAAGTAAATTTAACGTTTTGTTTACGTTCTTTAATTATATCTACAGATTTTCCTACTGATAGTTGAGATATATGATATCGACATTTAGTTTTTTCTAAGAGAGTAAGATCTCTTTCAATTATAATTCTTTCAGCAATATCTGGTATGCTTGATAAGCCTAGTTTTGTTGCAATAATACCAGAATTAATCATGCCATTTTTAGCTAAATCGTAATCTTCAGCATGTTGCATTATAAGACATCCCAAATCTTTAGCTGAATTCATAATTCTAGACATAAGTCTAGTGTTTTGAATTGTTTTTACTCCGTCGGTAAATGCAATAATTCCTTTTTTAGCTAGCAACCCGAATTCAGTCATATTGGTGCCATCAGTGTTTTGAGTTAATGAAGCGCAAGGAAAGATATTTATTCTAGACTTATCACGTCCTCTTCTTTTTAAAAAATCTACAATTGATACATTATCTATAATTGGATCTGTATTAGGCATCGTTACAACTGAGGTAACTCCACCAGATAATGCAGCATTACTCAAAGTTCTAAAATTTTCTTTATATTCATATCCTGGCTCACCTACAAAAACTCTCATATCCACTATACCAGGAAATATATATTTGCCCTTTAGGTCAGTAGGCTTTTCTCTAGTTGGTAAATTGTTTGTATTTACCTTTTTTCCTATTGCTTCTATCTTTCCGTCTTCTCCAATTATTAATCCACCATTTTCGTTTATGGAATTATGAGGATCTATAATATTTGCATTTATAAAGTATTGTTTTTTCATTTATTCACAAAATATTTTTAAACATGCCATTCTTACAGCAACACCTAATTCAACTTGTTCTTTAATTACACTCTTGTTTATGTCATCAGCTAATCTTGTATCAATTTCAATTCCTCTATTCATTGGACCAGGATGCATAATTAAAGCATCTGACTTTGCATGATCAAGTTTATCTGGCGTTAACCCAAAATATTCATAGTATTCTCTATTCGATGAAAGATATGAACTGGTCATTCTTTCATTTTGTAATCTAAGCATCATTACAATATCACAATCTTTGAGACCTTTTTTCATATCAGTAAAAGTGTTAACACCAAACTTTTCAATTTCTTTTGGCATAAGATTGGATGGTGCAACTATATTAACATCTGCTCCTAACATCGTAAGAAGATAAATATTTGATCTAGCAACTCTTGAATGAAGTATGTCTCCACATATAGCTATTTTTAATCCTTGAATTTTTTTTTTTCGATTTCTAATTGTTAATGCATCTAGTAATGCTTGGGTAGGGTGCTCACGTCTACCATCACCAGCATTTAATACAACACAATTAACTTTTTGAGATAATAGATTACAAGCACCGGAGTCTTGATGTCTGATAACAATTATATCAGGATGCATTGCATTTAAGGTCATGGCCGTATCAATCAAAGTTTCACCTTTTTTAATGGCTGAGTTACCCATATTCATTGACATGACGTCTGCACCAAGTCTTTTTCCAGCAAGTTCAAATGAGCTTTGTGTTCTAGTTGATGGCTCAAAGAATAAGTTTATTTGTGTTTTGCCTCTTAACACATCAATTTTTTTATTTTTACTCTGATTTAATTTTATGAAACCTTCTGACTCATCCAGGATATAATTAATATCATTAACTGATAAATCTTGGATACCTAACAGATGTTTTTGTGAGATTTTAATAGCTTTATTGGTTTTAATTGCCATTAAAATTAACTCTATAGCTATAAAGCCCCTAAATGGCAAGGATTAATTATTTAAATAATCTATAGCTCCTTGAAGAATAAATGCAGCTGCATTTTGATCTATGTTTTTTTCACGCTTAGAAACATTAACATCAAGCTGACTGGATAGATTAAATGCGCCAACTGTTGAAAGTCTTTCATCCCATAAGCAAACATCTACTTCAATATTTTGGTCTATATTTTTAGATACATCACTTACTGATTGAGCAGAAGGACCTAATGATCCATCCATGTTAATTGGATATCCAATGATAATTCCTTTAATATTGTTTTCCTCTATTATTTTTTTTAATTCGTTTATTAGATCGTCATTATTGGTTTTATTGATCGTTTTAAAAGGTGTGGCTATTGACTGTTTTTCATCGCAAATTGATACACCGATTCTTTTTGAACCAAGATCTAAACCAATCAATCTAGAGGTTTCAGACTGTTTTTTTTTGAATTCTTCAATAGTGATCATATTGTATATTTTAAACTTAAGTGATAGTTTGCGACATATTTAAATACCATATGAGCATCGATCTTAAAACAATAAAGCACATATCTAAACTATCAAGAATTTCTGTAGATGAGAAAAAAGCAGAGAAACTTGCAGGAGATTTAAATTCAATTTTTGATTTTATTGAAAAACTTAACGAATTAAAAACTGACAATGTTGAACCATTAACTTCTGTTGCTGAAACAACTCTAAAACTAAGATCAGATGAAGTAAAAAGTAAAAACTTAAGAGATCAAGTAATAAAAAATTCTCCGAAGGAAAATGAAGATTATTTTGTAGTACCAAAGGTAATTGAATAATGTCAGAGGTAATTAAACAATCATTATCTGAGTTAGTAGAAAATATAAAAAGTAAAAAACTTTCCTCAAGTGAAGTTACTAAAGCATTTGTTGAAAGATCAGAAAAATCAAAAGAATTAAATGCATATATAACCGAAGATTATGCAAATGCTTTAAATAAAGCAAAAAAGTTTGATGAAAAACCTAATCTCGATCTTAAATTGCCTGGCATCCCAATGGCTGTAAAAGATTTATTTTGTACAAAAGATTTAAGAACTACGGCAGGTAGTAAGATTTTAAATAACTTTGTTCCAACTTACGAGTCAACAGTCACACAAAACATTTGGAATGAAGGAGCTATCCTAATGGGGAAATTAAATTGTGATGAATTTGCAATGGGTTCATCTAATGAAACTAGTTTTTTTGGTAATGTACAAAACCCAATTGATAAAAATTTAGTTCCAGGAGGTTCTTCAGGTGGATCGTCTTCTGCTGTAGCTGCTCAATTAACACCAATAACTATTGGAACAGATACAGGTGGATCTATAAGACAGCCTTCTTCATTTACTGGAACTGTCGGATTAAAACCTACTTATGGTAGTTGCTCTAGATACGGAATTGTAGCATTTGCATCATCCCTAGATCAAGCTGGTCCAATGGCGCAAAATGTTAAAGATTGTGCATTGTTGCAGGAAGTTATTAGCACTTATGATGAAAAAGATTCTACTTCAATAGACTTTAAAAGAAACGAGTATAGCAAAGAATTAACAAAAGATATTAAAGGTAAAAAAATAGGAATACCTAAAGAATATAGAGTAGACGGCATGCCTAAAGAAATAGAAGACCTATGGAAAAAAGGTATTGAATATGCAAAAGATTGTGGTGCTGAGATTATCGATATATCTCTACCTCATACTAATTATGCACTACCAACTTATTACATAGTAGCACCAGCAGAGGCCTCATCTAATTTGGCTAGATACGACGGTGTTAAATACGGTTTTAGAGCTGAAGGAGAAAATCTTATTGATATGTATGAAAAAACTAGATCCGAAGGATTTGGTGCTGAGGTTCAAAGAAGAATAATGATTGGAACTTATGTTTTATCTTCAGGATATTATGATGCTTATTATCTTAAAGCACAAAAGGTAAGAAAACTTATTAAAAATGATTTTGATGATGCTTATAATAAAGTTGATGCAATTCTAACCCCATCTACTCCAAGTTCTGCGTTTAAAATTGGTGAAAAAACAAATGATCCGGTTTCAATGTATTTAAATGATATTTTTACTGTTCCTGTAAATTTAGCAGGTTTACCTGGAATTTCTATACCCGCAGGCCATGATGCTAAAGGATATCCATTAGGATTACAGATAATTGGTAAAGCTTTTGATGAACAAAATATTTTAAACATTGCATATGCTATGGAAGAAAAAATTAATTTTAAAAACAATATTACTGATTGGTGGATTAAGTGAGTAAAAACAAATCTGAATATCTAATTAATAGACATGATAATCAATATGAAGTTGTCATTGGTTTAGAAGTTCATGCACAAGTTACATCTGAGTCAAAATTATTTTCAACATCAGCGACTAAATTTGGAGCTGAGCCAAATACTCAAGTAAGTTTAGTTGATGCAGCATTTCCAGGAATGTTGCCAGTAATAAACGAGTATTGCGTAAAACAAGCTATTAAAACAGGGATTGGTTTAAAAGCTAAAATCAACAAGAGATCTGTCTTTGATAGAAAAAATTATTTTTATGCTGACTTACCTCAGGGGTATCAAATCTCACAATTCAAAAATCCAATTGTAGGTGAGGGTAAAGTAATTCTTGATATGCCAGATGGTCAAAAAGAAGTAGGTATAGAAAGATTACACTTGGAGCAAGATGCGGGCAAAAGCATTCATGATTTAGATCCTAAAAATACTTTTGTAGATTTAAATAGATCAGGTGTGGCTTTAATGGAAATTGTAAGTAAACCTGACCTAAGGTCTCCAGATGAAGTAAATGCATATATTAAAAAATTAAGATCTATAATGAGATATTTAGGAACTTGTGATGGAAACATGCAGGAAGGATCTTTAAGAGCCGATGTAAATGTATCTGTTAGAAAAAAAGGTTCAAAAGAGTTTGGAACCCGATGTGAGATTAAAAATGTTAACTCAATAAAGTTCATGCAGATGGCAATTGAATACGAGGCTAACAGGCAAGTTGATTTAATCGAGGATGGTCAAACGATTGATCAAGAAACAAGACTTTTTGATACTAAAAAGAATGAAACTAGATCAATGAGATCAAAAGAGGATGCTCATGATTATAGATATTTTCCAGATCCAGACTTATTGCCATTAGAAGTTTCAGATGATTTTATTGAAAACTTAAAATCAGAAATTCCAGAGCTACCAGATGAAAAGAAAAAAAGGTTTATAGAAAAATTCAAACTATCACCTTACGAAGCAAATATTTTAGTTTCTGATATTGAAACGTCAAATTACTTTGAAAATGTAATTAAGAAATCAGATGTAAAACTTGCAACAAATTGGATAATTGGAGAATTATTTGCAGCCTTAAATGAAAAAAATTTAGAAATAACTGAAAGCCCTATAAGCGCAGGCAACTTATCAAAATTAATTAATTTAATTAAAGATGGAACAATTTCTGGAAAAATTGCAAAAACAGTTTTTGAACAAATGATGGAAGGAGATAAAGATCCTCAGAAAATTGTTGAAGAAAAAGGTTTAAAACAAGAGAGTGATCCAAAAGCACTTGAGGCACTAATAGATAAGGTTATTGATGATAACAGAGACAAAGCTACAGAATATAAATCAGGTAAAGTTAAATTATTTGGTTTCTTTGTAGGTCAAGTAATGAAAGTTTCTGGTGGAAAAGCAAATCCTCAATTAGTTAATGAGATTTTAAAGAAAAAACTTTAGAATTTATGGGTTCAGACCTAAATATAACTAAAGAACTCCAAGAGTATATTTTAAGTCATGGATTTAATTTACATCCAGTTCAAAAAGAAATAATTGATTACAACACTTCTCTTGGTGATATCAAAAGAATGCAAATCTCAATTTCACAATGTCAATTTCTGCATTTAATTATAAAAATTTCAAATATCAAAAAAATTTTAGAGATAGGTACATTTACAGGATTAAGTACGTTATCTATGGCTTTGGCATTATCAGATGACGGCAAAATAATTGCTTTAGATAAAAATGAAGAAACTAATAAAGTTGCAATAGATTTTTTTAAAAAAGCTAATCAAGATCATAAAATAAAAACATTAATTAAACCTGCTTTAGAAAGTTTAGATGAAATTAAAAATGAAAAGTTTGATTTAGTTTTTATTGATGCTGATAAAATGAATTACATTGAATACTATGAACGTTCTTTACAATTATTGAACAAAAATGGTCTAATAATCATTGATAATGTTTTATGGTATGGAGAAGTTGTGAATGAAAACAATAATGATAAATTTACTAAAAATATTAAAGAGTTTAATAGTCATATCTCAAAGGATACAAGGGTTGAAAAGTTAATAATTCCTCTTGGTGATGGTATGACTGTTTGTAGAAAATTATAATGTTCGAAGTATTTGGTTTTTATAAATTTGTCAAAATTTCTTATCTAAAGAAAAATCAGAAAGTTTTATTAGAAACATTAAAAAAGAAAAACATTAGAGGTACGATAATTATCTCTATAGAAGGAGTAAATGGAACTATCTCTGGTAAAGCTGCAGACATTAAATTCACAATTAACAATTTAAAAAAAACTCTTAAATTTAAAGAATTTAATAGCAGTAATGTCTCCAAAAGTTTATTTCAACCGTTTCACAAACCTAAAGTTAAAATTAAAAATGAAGTTGTTCCTATGAATTTAACTTTAAATAAAAGAATAAAGAAAAAAGATAGCCATGTAGATCCAACCAAATGGAATAAGCTGATTAAAGAAAAGGATACTGTTCTTATAGATGCGAGAAAACCATTTGAGTACGATGTTGGAACATTTAAGGGAGCAATCAATCCTGATGTTGATAACTTTAGAGATTTTCCAAAATATCTAAAAAAATTAAAAAAAAATCAACCTATTGCTATGTTTTGCACTGGTGGAATTCGTTGTGAAAAGGCATCTGTTTATTTGGAGAATAAAGGGTTTAATAACATTTATCAGTTAAATGGTGGAATTTTAAATTATCTTAAAAAAACAAATAAGAAAAAAAGTTTATGGAAAGGTGAATGCTTTGTTTTTGATAACAGGATTAGTTTAAAACATGGTCTAAAAGTTGGTTCTTACTCAATGTGTAGCGGTTGTAGGAAGCCTGTATCTCGTAAGGACAAAAAATCAAAAAAATATGAAGAGGGTGTTTCATGTCCAAATTGTCACGACAATCTAACAGATCATCAAAAATCAAGATTTAGGATGAGACAAAAACAAATTAATCTTGCTAAAGAAGCAGGAAAAAGACATATCTTCCAAAAAGAGTATTAACAAATCTTAAAATTAATGAATTTATTAAAAGATGAAGTTTCGTTGTTAGTAAGAAAACTTGCTGTACCAGCAAGTGTAGGAACCTTATTCCAAACACTTTATACAATCGTAGATACTTTTTATGCAGGAAAAATATCGCCAGAAGCCTTATCAGCTTTGAGCAAGTCTTTTCCGATATATTTTTTGATTATTGCGACATCCATTGGAGTTACCGTAGCAGGAACATCATTGATTGGCAGTAGTATAGGAGAAAAAAACGAAAAAAATGTTTTAAGTTATTTTGGAAATGTAATCATTTATTCGATTATAATCTCAATAGTTGTATCTATTTTAGGATTTGCTTTTGGTGAAAAGATATTCTTATTAATGAATTCCTCTCAAGAAGTAACAATTCTTGGACTTGAATATATAAATGTAATTTTTTTAGGTACGATATTATTTATTTTAGTAGTAGCATTAAATTCATTCTTACACGCAGAAGGAGATACTAAAACTTACAGAAATGTTCTAATATTTTCTTTTTTCTTAAACATTATTTTAAATCCAATTTTTATATTTGGTTTTTTATTTATACCACCATTAGGAATAACTGGTATTGGGATAGCAACTTTAATTGCTCAATTTGTATCTTTGTTGGTTATTTTGATAAAAATATTAAATAATCAAAGAATTAAACAAATAACTTTAGACCATTTCAAAGCTAAATTTTTTTTCTTAAAAAATATTTTTTTTCAATCAATGCCAATTACAATTGCCATATTAGGGTATTCTATTGCTGCAACAATTGTTTTTACATATGTTGGGTTATTTGGTGAATATGCTGTAGCAGGGTATGGATCTGCCACAAGAATTGAGCAAGTAGTTTTGTTACCAATATTAGGAATTAATACAGCAATAATTTCTATAATTGCGCAAAATATTGGTGCAAAATATTACTATAGAGTGGAGCAATCCTATTTTACTTCAATAAAATACGGTCTAATTATAATGTTAATCGCAGGTGTAGTTATTTTTATAAGTGCTGACATTGTTCCTAAATTCTTTTCTTCAAACCCAGAGGTAATTATGCATGGCTCGATGTACCTTAAGATTTCAGCATTTATTTTACCTGCTTATCCAATATTTTTCTTATCAAATGGATTCTTTATGGCTTTAAAAAAATCTGAAAAAGCCATGATTAATAATATTGGCAGAAATGTTATAGTACCAGTTTTATCCTTTTACATTGCAAAGTATTTAAATGCAGATTTTAAAACTTTTTTTTATATTTGGGCTATCTTTCAATGGTTGATATCATTGATGTTACTTTTTTATGTCAAATATTATATTAAACATAAATTAGCTAATATTTAATATTTTTTAAGTATGTTTTTTACAAAAAGAAAAGCGATAATTTTAATTATAATTTGTTCGATTTTTTTTATTTTCACATATAACGATGTTAGGTCTGAAGAGATTAAAGAAATTTCTGGAAATGCTCAAATTATTGATGGTGATACAATAAAAATAAATTCAAAAAAGATAAGATTATACGGAATTGATGCACCTGAATTCAAGCAAATGTGTAAAAAACCTTATCTAACAATAATTTTTTTTACTTTTACTAAAGATTATCCATGTGGAAAAATTTCAACTCAAAAATTACAAAAAAAAATAAATAACAAAGTAATAACTTGTAAAATTTTGGATGTTGATAGATACAAAAGATTTATTGGAGAATGTTATAAAAGAAATTTAAACTTGAATTCTTGGCTAGTTTCAAACGGTTATGCAGTAGCTTATAGAAAATACTCAAAAAAATATATATCAAACGAAATTAATGCTAAAAATGAAAAAAAAGGCCTTTGGCAAGGTAAATTTGAAATGCCATGGGACTTTAGAAGAAAAAAATAAGTTTATAATCTTGATGCACAGTCTTCAATCCAATAACAAAGATGTTCAGCAAAAGATCTTCTAACAAACAGATTTAAAATATTTTCATCTTTATGGTGCAGAATTACATCTATATGATTTAAAACAGTCTGAGCTGTTGATCCTTTTTTTTCTTTAAATTCATTAAAATTAAAGGGAGATCCTGCTGAAAAGATTTCATAGACATTTTCACCTTTAAGTTCTAATTGAACAAATTGATCTGTTACATCTATAACAGCACCTAAATTTGTTTTTGAAATACTATTAAATAACATTTCATATAGATCAGATTTATTAGTGTCTTTACTTGCCAGCTCATTTGAGATTATCATCCATTCGTCTGGACTAAGCCATATTGCTGTTAATTTATCACTCGTTGTTGAAGTGTTTGCCTCAGTTGGTAAGATCATATTAAGATTTTTACCAACATTTGTTAAAAATTCTCTTTTTTTACCTCTCAAATTAATTTTTATTACTGGAGAGATTTCCTTTACAGAAATACTTTCTTGCTTCATTTCATTTTTAATAACTGAATTATAGTTAAGCATTTAACCTCTCATTTTTCTCATCGTAAAACACTGGATTCGCAACAGTGACATTAATATTTTTATTTTCCATAGGCACAAAAAGTTTTTTTCCCATCATATCTTTTCCACCTCTAACTACTGCAAGTGCTATTGATTTCTTTAGGTTTGGACTGAAATAACTTGAAGTTACATGTCCAAGCATTTCTACTGGACTTTGATTTAATTCAGAAACTATTTGTGCTCCTTCTTCTAAAACAATATTTGGATCATCAGTTAATAAACCTACTAATTGCTTTCTATCTTCTCTCATTGTATCAGATCTATAAAGAGATCTTTTTCCTATGAAATCGTATTTCTTCTTGCTTACTATCCAATCCATTTGAAGATCGATAGGAGTCATTGTTCCATCTGTATCTTGTCCAACAATAATAAAACCTTTTTCTGCTCTTAATAAGTGCATTGTCTCAGTCCCATAAGGAGTAATGTTAAACTCTTTACCTGCCTCTATACACTTTTCCCATAAATCTTTTCCATAACTTGCTTGAACATTTATTTCGTAACTGTGTTCTCCAGTAAAACTAATTCTCATTATTCTACATTGAATATTGCCAATTTTCGATTCTTTGAATGACATGTGCGGAAAGTTTTCATCTGATAAATCTAAATAAGGAATTATTTTTTTAAGAATTTTTTTACTATTAGGTCCGCATAAACTCGCTGTAGCATAATGATCTGTTACAGAGGTTAAATAAACATCAAGCTCAGGCCATTCTGTTTGAAGATAGTCTTCAAGTTTACCTAAAACATTTGCTGCTCCACCAGTTGTTGTGGTCATGATGTAATGATTTTCACCTAATCTTGTTGTAACTCCATCATCATAAACCATACCATCTTCATTTAGCATTAACCCATATCTACATTTCCCTATAGCTAATTTTGACCAAGCATTTGTATAAACTCTATTTAAGAATTCAGAAGCATCACTTCCTTGAATATCAATTTTACCAAGAGTAGAGGCATCCAGTATACCAGCACTTTCTCTAGCAGCTTTACTTTCTCTTTGAACTGCTTGATGCATAGTTTCTCCGTTAATAGGGTAGTACCATGCTCTCTTCCATTGTCCGACATTTTCAAATTCAGCTTTATTTTCAACATGCCAATCATTCATTGGTGTTCTTCTAAAAATATCAAAAAACTTTCCTACATTTCGACCTACAATAGTTCCAAATGTTAATGGTGTGTAAGGAGGTCTAAATGTAGTGGTCCCTAATTCTCCCATTTTAACGCCTGCTGTATCTGCAATTATACCTAACGCATGCATATTTCCTAGTTTACCTTGATCAGTTCCCATTCCGGTAGTCGTGTATCTTTTAACATGCTCAATAGATCTAAAACCTTCTCTTAATGCTAATTTTATATCTTTAGCCGTTGCATCGTTTTGATAATCTACAAATGGTTTAGTTTTGCCTATAGGCTTATCGGAAGGTAGTAACCAAATATTTCTTTTTGAATTTTCCTGATCAATCTCAACTTTAATACTATCTAAATCTGTTTCATTAATATTAAGAGTATCTTTAAGTTTTTGATTTAGATTTTTAATGATTTCATCAATTTTAAAATCTCCACCACACGATCCTACACTTATTTGTTCAGATGTATTCTGATTTGGTAAGAAAACTTTTTTTTCTTCATCAAATTTAAGTTTGCTTCCTGATTGTGTATATAAATGTACAGCAGGTGTCCAGCCACCAGCAACTCCTAAGCAATCACACGAAATAGAAATTTTACTTCCAGTAACTGAAGTACCATCATTAGATAGCTTCATTATAGAAACACTCTTTAGTCGTTTGTATCCAGCTGTATCAACAATTGAGTGTGACCAGTAAATTTTAATACCTGCTTCTTTTACTTTTTTAACAATTTTACTTTCGGATTGTTCTCTAATATCAATTATTGCTTCAACATTGATACCCTTATTGTATAGTGAAATAGCACTTTCGTAGGCACTATCATTATTAGTAAAAAAGACATTTTTACTACCACACGAAACACCATAAAATTCACTGTATTTTTTTATTGCAGATGAAAGCATTATTCCTGGTCTATCATTATTATTAAATATCAAAGGTCTTTCTAATGCACCTGTAGCTAAAATAACTTTCTTAGCTCTAATTTTAAGAAGTCTTTGTCTGATTTTATTTGTTTTATCTTTTGCCTCTAAATGATCAGTTAGATTTTCTCTAGCCAAAAGATAATTATATTGATGATAAGCAGCTACACTTGTTCTAGTTTTTATTTCAAGATTTTTAATATTTTTAAATTCCTCTATTTCTTTTTTTAACCATTCAGAAGGAGTTTTATTATTAATTTTATTAAATTCATTGTTTTCATAAATAGTTGATCCACCAAGTTCATTTTTTTCATCAACTAACAACGTTTTAAAATTATTTTTAGCAGCATTTTTTGCTGCTAATATTCCCGATATACCTGCACCTACAACTAATACATCACAATGAATATTTCGGTGGTCATAAATGTCAGGGTCACTTGATGTTGGTGATTTTCCTAATCCGGCAGAGTGTCGTATGAAAAATTCATATTTCTCCCAAAAACTAGCAGGCCACATAAATGTTTTATAATAAAAACCTGCTGGAAAAAAAGGCGAGAGAAAATTGTTTATCCCACCAATATCAAAATCAACACTTGGCCAACAATTTTGACTTGATGCCTCCAAACCTTCATAAATCTCTACTTCAGTTGCTCTAACATTGGGTTCTGTTCTATTGGTACCAGGGTTTATTTGAACTATAGCATTTGGTTCCTCTGAACCAGACGTCATAATTCCTCTTGGTCTATGATATTTAAAACTTCTTCCAACTAAATGAACATCGTTTGCAAGTAATGCTGATGCTAAAGTATCGCCTTTAAATCCATGGTAAGTTTTGCCATTAAATTTGAAGGAAATTCTATTAGTTTCATCAATGTACTCGCTGGATTTTACTCTTAAGTTTTTAGTCATTTTATTGAGACGGTGGTTTTTCACCCATTTTATAAATTGCTTTTATTTCATCGTTAGAAGTATCTCTAACCATATTAAACCATTTACGACAACCATGTGCATGGTTCCATCTTTCAAATTGAATACCTTTAATATTTTTTCTCATAAATAAATATTCTGCCCACTCATCATCACTTAATTCTGTTGGTTGCTTAGGTCTCTCGATATGAGCTTCACCGCCAGCCTTAAATTCTTGCTGATCTCGTTCTCCACAGTATGGACAATTTATTAAAAACATTAATGAGCAACCGCTGCAGCGCCATGTTCATCAACAAGGTCTCCGCTCACAAATCTATTTAAATTAAATGCAGCATTAAGTTTGTGTGGTTCATCATTTGCAATAGTATGTGCAAACAAATCTCCAGATCCAGGAGTTGCTTTAAATCCTCCAGTACCCCAACCACAATTAAAGTATAAACCTTTTATTGAAGTTTTACTTAAAATTGGACTAGCATCAGGACAAATATCTACTATTCCTCCCCATTGTCTTAACATTCTCATTCTACTAAAGATTGGATATAATTCTAAAATAGCATTTAATGTTCCTTCAACTATTTGATGACTTCCTTTTTGTGTGTAAGAAACATAATCATCTGTTCCAGCACCAATCACCAGCTCTCCTTTATCAGATTGACTGACATATGCATGTACTGCATTAGACATTACAACTGTATCAATAACTGGTTTTACAGGTTCAGAAACTAAAGCCTGTAAAGGTTTACTTTCAAGGGGAAGTCTTAGACCAGCCATATTAGCTATTACACTAGAATGACCTGCTGCAACTACACCAACTTTCTTAGTTTTTATAAATCCTTTTGTTGTTTCTATTCCTTCAACACTATCTCCATTTCTTTTTATTCCTTTAACTTCACAATTTTGAATAATATCAACACCCATTGCATCAGCTCCTCTAGCATATCCCCAAGCAACCGCATCGTGTCTTGCTGTACCAGCTCTACGTTGTAGAGTTCCTCCTAAAACAGGGTATCTAATATCTGGTGATGTATTTATAATTGGACAAAATTTTTTAACTTCTTCTGTACTTAAGTAAACTGCATCAATTCCATTTAGTCTATTTGCATGTGTTCGTCTTTTTAAATCTCTAACATCTTGCAAATTATGTGCAAGATTCATTACACCTCTTTGACTAAACATTACATTATAGTTTAGTTCTTGAGATAAACCCTCCCAAATTTTTAATGCGTGATCATATAATCCTGCACTGGCGTCCCATAAATAATTTGATCTAATGATTGTAGTATTCCGTCCAGTATTTCCTCCACCAATCCAACCTTTCTCTACTACAGCAATATTATTCATGTTGTGTTTTTTTGCTAAATAGTAGGCTGTTGCTAATCCATGACCACCACCACCAATAATAACTGCATCATACTCTTTTTTAGGAGCAGGATCTTTCCATGCTCTTTGCCAATTTTCATGATATGAAAAAGCATTTTTGATTAACGAAAATACTGAGTACTTATTTCTCATAATAATTGAATAATTACTTTATATATATTGAATTTTCAATACAATCGCTTAATACACAATGTCATATGGAAGAGTGGGTGAGAGGCTGAAACCAGTCGTTTGCTAAATGACCGTGCGAGGAAACTTGTACCGAGGGTTCGAATCCCTCCTCTTCCGCCATCATTAGTTTAAAATATTTTCCAATTTTTCAAATACAGTTCCCCAATCACCTGGATTGTCTTGCTGAATAATATTTATATTTGGATAAAAAACTTTATATTTTTTCTCAATAAACCATCTCCATTCAGGATTAAAGCTTAATAATAAATAAGTTTTAACATTAAGTGTGCCTGCAAGATGGGCAATTGAAGTATCAGATGTTATTAAACATTCAATATTCTTTAAAATAGATATCGTATCTTCAAATGTTTTATCACCGTTATCAATTTCATTAGATAAATCAACGATTTGATTTTCAAATTTATTAGATTTAATTTGTTCTGTTCCAAATCCTTTTTGTAAACTTATAAAAGTATTTTTTTTAATATTTAAGATATTTTTAAAATTTGAGAGTGCAATAGATCTCGTTCTATCAAACATGAAGTTTCTGTCACCTTGCCAATTCAAAGCAATTACCGGTTTTTTAAATTTTTGAAGTCTATCTTTCCATTTTAAATCAATTTCTTTGCTTGGTTTTATATAATGGACTATTTTTGGAAAATTTTGATTTTGATTAAAATATATACCTGGCAAACTCATTATAAATTTAAAATAATCAATATGTTTTATATTATCTAAGCTTGAAACAATGTTAAAAGGAGTATCTTTAAACAAATGTGATTTTTTTTTATTAATAAGAAATATGATATTTGTATTAAATTTATCTTTTAACCAGAATAAATAACGAAAAAACTGAATATTATCACCTAGGCCTTGTTCTGATAAAATAATAATTGTTTTGTTATCCAAATTTTCACCTTGCCATTCTTTACAAGAATATTTTTCAATTAATTCTTTAACTTGTTTTTTAATAAGTGGTTTTTCTTTTCTTACTTCGTAATTTTTGAAACCTTCATCTAAATTACATTCAGCTAGTTGATTCCAGGCAATATTAAATTTTGCAAGATTTAAATATACTTGGTCTGATGTAAGATCTAAAATTTTCTGATAATAATGAATAGATTTTTTAAATTCATTTTTTCTTAAATATATATTTCCTAAATTTAAAGATGTTGGTATAAATTTTTCATCAATATTATTACAAATATCAAAATATTTTATTGCATCATCGTAATTTTTTCTAAGCATATATATTAATCCCTTGTGATAATAAGACGGTAGATGTTTATCGTTTATTTTAATTGAATTATCAAAGTAAGTTAAGGCTTCATTATAATCATCTTCCCCAAAATAGACTAGTGCTAAATTAAAATTAGCCTCTAAGTGAAATTCGTTAATACTTAAAATTTTTAAAAATAATTCTTTTGCCTTAAAATTTTCTTTTTTCTTAATACTAATAATACCTAAAAAAAATAAGCCTGTAGTTTCTGTTTCATTATTTTTTAAAAATTTGTCAAAAATTTTTTCAGCTTCTAAAAAATTATTATTCTCAATTAAATTAATACCCTCTTTGATTTTCTTTTGAAGTTCTAGGTTTTCATTTATCATAGGTTAATAGAGTGGCTGGTCTTTAAAAAAATTTTTCATACTAATTGGTTTTTGCTCTAATATATACCTATAGACATTATAATTTTCCATAACACGC
The DNA here is from genome assembly GCA_902619745.1 of uncultured Pelagibacteraceae bacterium. Taxonomy (GTDB): domain Bacteria; phylum Pseudomonadota; class Alphaproteobacteria; order Pelagibacterales; family Pelagibacteraceae; genus Pelagibacter. Next base: position 15,991 of record CACNFL010000003.1, on the reverse strand, counting down.
TGAACATAATTTCGAGTTTCTCTAAATTTTATTAACTCAACCCAATCAACATAATCAACTTGTTTTTTTTGAGGGTTTTTATTTATTTTTTTCCAATATTTAACCCTGTTAGGACCAGCATTGTAAGCTGCTACAGCAAAAGGGTAGGCACCATCGTATAGTAAAATTAAACCTGCAATATAGTGTGAACCTAAATTAATATTATATTCTGGATCACTTGTTAGTCTTGATTTTGAATAAGGTAGTTTTGCTTGTTTTGAAACCAGCTTTGCTGTGTATGGCATTAATTGCATTAATCCTTTTGCACCAGCATGACTATTAGCTTCCAAATCAAATTCACTTTCTTGTCTAATTATAGATAAGATCAAAGCACTTTCTGGAATTTTTCGATTATTAATATATTTAGGAGTACTAATTATTGGGTAATTGTATTTATTATGAAACCTTTTTTGATATGAAGCAATTTTTGAAACCTGAATAGCAAAGTCATATCTATTTATACTTGTGGCTAATTCTGCAGCCAAAACTTCACTACCTTTTGCTATATTGTCATTAGCTAGATGTCTTAAAATATGTTTTGTATATTTATCTTTCTTTAATTCATCTAGAAGATAAGAAATTTTTACAAGCTCTTTATTAAAAAATTGAATTCTATATTTTGGATCAATTTCCATATCTTTTTCTAACTCAAATTTTCCATTTGGATTTAATTTTAAAAAAGCTAGCTGACCATAGTAAGTAGTAAGATATTTTGTGGCCTCTCTGTACCAATTATTTGATTGTTCTCTTTCACCTATTTTTTCATATGCTCTTCCAAGCCAATAGGCACCTCTAGACAAGCTTATTGGATAACTAACATTTTCATAAAAATTTTTAAAATGATCTTTAGCTGTTAATGGATCATTTAAAAAACTTAAAGCTATCCATCCACTCATCCATTCTGCAGCAGCATATTCAGACCCTTCAGTCATTCCATGATTGCTTGAAATTTTATATGAAATTTCATATTTCTTTTTATAAAGCAATGCTCTTGAGATAATTTCTCTTTCTTTCCACCATTTGTCAGGCCTAACTAAATACTCTTTATCATTTCTTATTTTCAATAAGATTTCTGTTGAAGAATCTACACGCCCTTTTTTTCTTCTCCATTTCAATCGATCGTAGTTTAACCCAGCATCATTCTTAAATTTTTGAGGAACATTTGCTATGGCTTGGTCAACTCCATAACCTTTACTCATTAAAAGATATCTTGCATTATATAAAAGTTCGTAATCTTTTGGCAGATACCTTATTAATCTTTGTAAATCCCAACGATCACCGTTCCAAGCTAAATAATCAGCTCGTTTAATATAGTCATCTGCATTTAAATATTTTTTATATTTTTTTCTAAAATATTTTAATTCATTTTTAGATAAATCTGCTGTGACCCAACCTTCTTTAATCAGTCTTGTACCTTTATTTTTGTTTCCAATTAAAATATGACTTTCTCCAAGTATCATTTTTCCATAACCACTTAATGGATCATTTTCTCCAAACCATTTTATTATTTTTTTAGGTGAAACACTTTCTGTGGATAGTTTATGCTCAGCAAGATATTTAATTCTGCTTATTCTAGGGTAATCTGAATTTTTATTTAAAAAAACTTGATAATCGTAAAAGGACGCCTGGTTACCTGATGTTAAAAGATGTCTCCATTGTATAAAATTATAAATAGAGTTGTCTTTTGCTTTTTTTGCTATTTTAAGAGCAGACGACCATTTACTTTTCTGCATTTCTGAAATAGCTTTTTTAGCCAACCCAAAGTCTTTTTTGCTATAATATCTTGAAATCTTAATATTCTTAGCTGTACTAGTGCCAGCTATAGTTGGTTTCTTCTTTGGTATTTTAAAACTTAATTTTTTTTCTTTTAAAACCAACTCTTTTTCAACAATCACTTCTTCGATTTTAATTTCTTTGGTTTTCGTGGGCTTCTTTAATGGCTTGACAATATTTATAGATATTTTCTTTTGAATTTCTTCTTTACTTAAAACAGGTTTTTTTAAAGGTACAACTGAATTAATTTCAGCAAAGATATTATTTTGAAATATTAATAGTGATACTGTGAAACCTAAAAATAATATTTTTTTGAGCATAATCTTTTAGTATATGAATCTTTAAACTATGTTATAAGTATTTATGTTCAAAGGATCAAATGTTGCTTTAATTACACCATTTAAAAATAATGGTCTAGATGAGGAAGCATATATAAAATTAATCCATTTCCACATCGATAATGGTACGAATGGACTTGTGCCGGCTGGTACAACAGGTGAATCCCCTACGTTAAATCATGATGAGCATCAAAGAGTAATCGATTTATGTATAAAAGAAAGTAATGGAAAAATTCCAGTTATTGCTGGCACGGGTTCCAACTCAACTGAGGAGGCTATTTCTTTAACCACACATGCAGAAAAAGCAGGAGCTAACGGTGCTTTGATAGTTACACCTTATTATAATAAACCAACTCAAGAAGGCTTGTATCAACATTATAAAGCAATTAATGATAAGTGTGGCATTCCAATTATAATTTATAATATTCCTGGCAGATCTGTAATTGATATGTCAGTGGATACAATGGCCAGACTCTATGAATTAAAAAATATAGTTGGTGTTAAAGATGCAACGGGTGATTTAGATAGAGTTAATCAGACACTTGAAAAAATGGGCAAAGATTTTATTCAATTAACAGGTAATGATGATAATGCTTTTGAATTTAATAAACGTGGTGGGGTAGGTACTATTAGTGTAACAGCTAATATTGCACCTAAACTTTGTTCAGATTTTCAAAAATTCTCCAAATCAGACACCGATAACGAAATGAAAGAAGCAGAAAGATTAGATAAAATATTACAACCAGTTCATCACTCAATGTTTGTTGAGAGCAATCCTAGTCCTGTAAAATATGCTGCAAAACTTTTAGGACTTTGTGATGACAACGTAAGACTACCACTTGTAAAAGTAACAGACGCAACAAAAGAAATTGTAAAAAAAGCTCTTCAGTCTGCTAAGTTAATTTAATGAACAAAAAAACCAATCCTGGTTTGAAAATCATTTGTTTAAACAGAAAAGCTAGTTTTAATTATTTTTTTGAAGATATTTTTGAAGCTGGAATTGTTTTAAAGGGATCAGAGATTAAATCATTAAGAGAGGGCAAGGTTAATATTGCTGAGTCTTATGCTGTTGAAAAGGGAGGTGAAATTGTTTTAATTAATTCACATATATCTCCATACAAGCAAGCCAGTTACTCTAATCATAATCCAACAGATGATAGAAAATTGCTTCTTAATAAAAAAGAAATAAATAAATTGATAGGTAAAATGCAAAGAGATGGTTTCACATTAGTTCCTACAAAAATGTATTTTAAAAAAGGAAAGGCTAAAATAGAACTAGCTGTTGCAAAAGGGAAAAAGCAATATGATAAAAGAGCAACTAAAAAAAGTAGAGATTGGAACCGTGAAAAGGCAAGATATATTAGAAAATCAAGCTAAAATTGTTTTTTTAGGAATAGGTTCAAATTTAGGTATAAGAAAAAGAAATATAGAAAAAGCAAAATTTTTATTATCAGAACATAGCTTAGATGTTCTCTTGGTATCTAGTTATTACGAAACCCCTTCCTGGCCTGACCCACGAAAACCTAAGTTCTTAAATATAATTTTAAAATTAAAATGTTATTACAGTCCTCAAGAACTATTAAAAATATGTAAATTTATAGAAAATCAATTAGGTAGAAAAAAAGCGAAAAAAAATGCTCCTCGTACATGTGATTTAGATATAATCGATTTTAATAATTTGGTATCAAAAAAAAACTCTAAGATTAATTTACCTCATAAAATGATGCACAAAAGAAACTTTGTACTATTTCCATTATTTGAGATTCAAAAGAATTGGATCCATCCTGATAAACAAATTGATGTTAAAACCTTGATTTCTCTGCTTCCTGATAGAGACATTAGATCTATTAAACAAATTTGATTTAATGGTATAATATCAATTATGCTTAATTCAAATGAACTTATAAATAAAGTTAAGGATTACAATAAATTTCTTAATCCTGAAAAATTGGATAAAGCATATAATTTTGCTGTTAAAGCACATAAGAGTCAAAAAAGAGCTTCGGGTGATCCTTATTCTGTTCATCCAATTGAGGTTGCAAATATTTTAACTGAATTAAAATTAGATAGCGCTACAATTACAACTGGTCTATTGCATGACACTATAGAAGATACTTTTGCAACTTATGAAACTATCAAACAAGAATTTGGTGATGAGGTTGCTGATTTAGTTGATGGTGTAACAAAAATTTCAGCATTTGAAAATTCAGCTGGAGCCAATTCTAAAGTTGAGAATTTCAGAAAATTAATTTTAGCAACATCAAAAGACATCAGAGTTCTGTTAGTGAAAATTGCCGATCGACTACATAATATGAGGACCATTAAAGCAATTACAAAAGAAGACAAAAGAAAAAGAATAGCTCAAGAAACTATGGAAATTTATGCCCCATTAGCTGATAGAATGGGAATGCATAGAATAAGAGATGAACTTGAGGATTTATCTTTTGAAATTTTAAATAACGATGCAAGAAAATTAATAAAAAAAAGACTTGATGAAATAAAATTGGATAGAAAAGATTTATTTGAAGAACAATCTTTTGAGTTAAGTGAAATATTGAATGATAATGAGATTAATGCAGAGATTCATGGTAGAGAAAAAACACCTTTTTCAATTTGGAGAAAAGTCCAAAAAAAAAGAGTCTCCCTTGAACAAATAACAGACATTATTGGATTTAGGATAATTTTAAAAAACGTAGACGATTGTTACAAAACCCTCGGGATTTTTCATAAAAAATGGAATTGCATACCTGGAAAATTTAAAGATTATATTTCATCTCCAAAAATCAATGGTTATAAATCTATTCATACTTCTGTAATTGGTTCAAATAAAAAACCAATAGAAATTCAAATTAGAACACATGAAATGCACGAATTTGCTGAAAGAGGTGTTGCATCTCATTGGCAGTATAAATCTTCTGAAAAATTTAATTCTTTAAGTTGGAAGGAGTATGATTGGTTAAAAGATCTTGTTGAGATTATAGAAAAAAATGAAAACCCTGAAGACTCATATGAGTATACAAAATTACAAATGTTTCAAGAAAACGTATTTTGTTTCACACCAAAAGGTTCAGTAATTAAATTACCTAAAGACGCTACAGCAATAGATTTTGCATATGCTGTTCATACTAAAATTGGTAATTCAGCAGTTGGTTGTGAAATTAATGGAAACAAAAGTGAATTACAAACTATTTTAAGAAATGGTGATCGAGTAAATATTATAACATCTAAAAATAATTCACCCTCGCTTCACTGGATACCAACAACTAAAACAGGTAAAGCTAGAGCAGCAATAAGAAGATATTGGCACGAAAAAGGAGAGCAAAAAGAGGAAAAAACAAAAAAATACAATACTACTCTATGGATGTCATTACCTGATAAGCCAGGTCAATTAGGAGATATAAGCTCGCTCATTGGAAGTCATAAATTAAATATATCGAGCTTAGAAATGGTTGGTAAAAATCCCAATTATATTAATTTTAAATTTAAATTAATTATTAGAAACCTTAAGAATTTTACTAATTTTATTGCAGAGCTAAAACAAAAGAGTATAAAATTTAAGATAATTAGACACGAAGAAAAAAGAAATGCTTTCACTCAAAAAATCCTTAAATATTTTAAAAAAAACTAATGCATTATTAGAAGGTCACTTTGTTTTATCCTCAGGTCTACATTCTTCAAAATACATTCAATGTGCAAAACTTTTAAGTTACCCTAATTTAGCTGATAAAATTTGTAAATCCTTAGCAAATAAAATTAAAAAAAAATTTAAAAAAATTGATTTAATTTTAGCACCTGCAATGGGGGGAGTAATTATTGGATATGAAATTGGAAAATTGCTAAAAAAAGAAACAATTTTTTGTGAAAGAGTAAATGGTAAATTTACTCTCAGAAGAGGTTTCAATATTGAAAAAGGAGCAAGAGTATTAATTATTGAAGATGTAATCACCACAGGAAAATCAAGTTTGGAGTGTGTTAAATTGATTAAAAAATCAAAAGCAAAGTTAATTGGATTTGCATCTATTATTGATCGATCAACCAATCAATCTTTAAAAATAAAAACTGGAATAACATCTCATTTAAAAATTGATGTTCCAACTTATAAAGCAAATAAATTACCTCCAGAGCTTAAATCTATACCAATAACAACCCCAGGAAGCAGATTTATTAAGTGAAAAGGTTAGGTGTAAATATAGATCATATTGCAACTTTACGAAACGCTCGTGGAGAGAAACATCCTGATCCACTATACGCAGCTAAAAAAGTTATTAGCTATGGAGCCGATTCTGTAACAATTCATTTAAGAGAAGATAGAAGACATATAAATGATTTTGATGCAAAAAAAATCTGTGGTTTAATAAATGTACCTGTAAACCTTGAAATTTCTATGAACGAAGAAATTGTTAATAAAGCACTTAAGATAAAACCAAATTTTATCTGTTTAGTTCCAGAAAATAGAAAAGAAATTACTACCGAGGGAGGTTTAAATATAAAAAACAATCTTAATAAGTTAGAGAAAATAATTAAAAAATTTAAAAAAGCAAAGATAAGAACAAGTTTATTCATTAACCCTTCACCAAATGACATTAGACTTGCTAAAAAATTAAATGCTGATTGTATTGAAATACATACTGGAAAACTAGCAAACCTGGTTAAATCAAAAAAAAATTATTCTAGTGAATTAAATAGAATTAAAAAAAGTGCAAAATTAGCATCAAGTTTAAATATAGAAGTTCATGCTGGTCATGGTTTAGACTATAAAACCACCAAAATGTTAACAAAAATAATAGATATTGAAGAGTATAATATAGGACATTTTATAATTGGAGAGTCAATATTTGATGGACTTTCAAAAGTAATTAAAAACTTTAAAAAAATTATAAAAAAATAAATGAAAATTCTAGGCATTGGAGTTGATATTGTTGAAAATAAAAGAATTCAAAAATCGATTAAAAATCCTTTATTTAAAAAAAGAATTTACTCATCTAAAGAATTGAAACAATCTAATGTAGTAAACAATAAAGTAGCTTATTTTTCGAAGAGATTTGCTGCAAAAGAAGCATTTTCCAAAGCTCTTGGCACAGGTTTTCGTATGAATTTAAATTTTAAAGATATAGAAGTTGTTAATGACAAAAAGGGAAAGCCTTATTACGTTAAAAATAAAAAAATTACAAAAATTGTACAAAAGAACTTTAAAATCAAAAATTTTAAATGTTTTTTATCAATTTCGGATGAAAAAAATTATTCAACTGCATTTGCAATTATTCAGACATCATGAAATTAGATAAAAATTTTTTTTCAGAAAATATAAAAACTTTAATTTATGCATTAATAATTGCAGTTATAATTAGATCGCTTTTAGTACAACCATTTTATATTCCATCATCATCCATGGAACCTACTTTATTAGTAGGTGATAGGTTGTTTGTAACAAAATATACATATGGATATAGCAAACATTCATTTCCTTTTAGTCCTCCAATATTAAACAAAAGAATTATGTTTAGTAGTCCGGAAAGAGGTGATGTAATTGTGTTTAAAACTCCAGCAGATAATCGAACAGATTATATTAAAAGACTAATTGGTTTACCTGGTGATAAAATTCAATTTATAGACTCTAATTTATATTTAAATAATTCTGAAATTCTTAAATCTAAAATTAATAACAAAACAACAATTTTCTGTGGCGACAAAAATATTGATGTTTATAGATTTGAAGAAAAACTTACAAATGGTAAAAAATTTCATACTGTTTATTTAAAAGATTATACCTACCAAAATTCTGATGTGTTTACTGTACCAAAAGATCATTATTTCTTTTTAGGAGATAACAGAGACTGTTCTAAAGATAGCAGGTACTTAACAAGTGTTGGATATGTACATAAAGATAATTTAGTAGGAAAAGCTCAATTTATATTTTTCTCTTCAGATAAAAGAATAGGAAGTTTTATTGAATTTTGGAAATGGCATAAGTCAATAAGATTTAATAGAACCTTTAATAAAATTAATTAATGAAAATTAACTATCAAAGTTTAGAAAAAAAAATTGATTTAAAATTTAAAAATAAAGATCTACTTACCCAAGCTCTTACACATAAAAGTTTTAACTCAAATGAAAATAATGAAAAGATAGAGTTTCTGGGTGATAGAGTTCTTGGTTTAGTCATAGCAAAAAAACTTTTAGAAATTTATCCAGGTGAAAAAGAAGGTATTCTTGATAAAAAATTTGCATCGCTAGTTAATAAAAAAACATGTCTGGATATAGCAAAAAAAATCAATTTAGCTAGTTATGTTAAAACATTTAACCCCAACAATAAAAAAATAAAAATTGAGGACAAAATTATATCTGATAGTTGTGAAGCATTAATTGGTGCTATTTATCTTGATAAAGGTTTTACAATAGTTGAAAAAACAATTTTAAACTTGTGGCAAGATCATATTGAAAAAAGTGTAGTTACAGAAATAGATGCAAAAACAAAGTTACAGGAATTAACTTTAAAAAACTTTAAAAAATTACCTACTTATAAATTAATTTCAAATACAGGTCCAAGACACAAACCCATATTTAAAGTTGGAGTAAAATTGCCAAATACAAAATATTTTATAGCTACTGGAAAATCAAAGAAAGAAGCTGAACAAAATGCTGCTATAGAATGTTTAAAAAATACAAATAAAAAATGAATTGGTCAGACGAAGGATTTTTAATAAGTAAAAATAGATATAATGAAAATTCATTAATTGCTGAATTATTTACAAAAGATAAAGGAAAGATATCTGGAATTATATTTGGTGGCACTTCAAAAAAAATTAAAAATTATCTTCAGCTTGGTAATAAACTCCATGTTAATTACAATTCTAAAAATGAAAACAGAATAGGTTATTTTAAAATTGAAATTTTAAATGCATATACCCCATTATATTTTGATCATAAGCAAAAGCTATCCTGTATTACATCTGCTATGAATTTGATTAAAATATTGACAGCAGAGTCTCAATCTAACGATAAAGTTTATTTTATAATTCAAAATTTTTTTTTAATTTTAAAAGAGAAAGATTGGATAAAAAAATATATATTTTGGGAATTGGAGTTACTTAAAATATTAGGATATGACTTGGCGCTTGAAAATTTAGTTGAAAAAGATTTAGAAGGTAACAAAACTGTATATTATGCAAGTTCTTTAAATGAAAAAAAATATGTACCTAATTTTTTGATTGAAAAAGATATAGAAGTTAATGATCTTGGCACTTTATTGAACGGTTTGAAATTGGTAGGCGATTATTTGGATAAAACTATATTAAGACCAAATAATTTAAATTATCCAAATAGCAGGTTGTTATTCTTAAATACGTTAAAATAATTATTTTATTATTTTATCAATTCTATCAGCGTAATAACTTACTATAGCATTGGCACCAGCTCTCTTAAAAGCAACTAAGCTTTCATATACAGCATCTTTATTAATTATTTTTTTCGTTATAGCTGTTTGAATTAAGCTGTATTCTCCTGATACTTGATAGGCAAATACAGGCAATTTAAATTTTTCTTTTATTGATTTTATTATGTCTAAGTAGGGCATACCTGGTTTAACCATTACCATATCAGCACCTTCTTTAATATCTAACGCAACTTCTCTTAAAGCTTCATCAGAATTTCTATAATCCATCTGATAAGTTTTTTTGTCACCTTTTAAAGAACCTTTAGACCCGACTGCATCTCTAAAAGGTCCATAAAAGCTTGAAGCATATTTTGCAGCGTACGATAAAATTTGAACGTTTTGGAATTTATTTTTATCTAAAGCTTTTCTTATTTTTCCTATTCTGCCATCCATCATGTCTGAAGGAGCCAGTACATCACAACCCATCTCAGCTTGTAGTAATGACTGATTGATCAAAACCTCAATTGTTTCGTCATTTAATATAGTGTTAGATTTGATCAAACCATCATGACCATGTGATGTATAAGGATCTAAAGCAACATCACACATTATACCGATTTTGTTTTTGTATCTTTTTTTGACTTCTTGTATCGCTTTACAGACTAAATTATTTTCATTCAGTGATTCTGTTCCCAATTCATCTTTTTTTGAGTTTTGTGTCTTTGGGAAAAGAGCTATCATTGGTATTCCTAATTTTATTGCTTTATCCACAATTTGGTTCAATCGATTAATTGTATACCTGTAAACGCCAGGCATTGATGAAATCTCTTGTCGTTTATTTGAACCTTCAATTAAAAAAATAGGGAGTATAAAGTCATTTGGACTTAAGGTATTTTCTTGAATCAATCTTCTTGACCAAGGATCTTTTCTGCTTCTTCTGAGTCTGAGACTAGGATATTTACCAATAATCATGTTTTAATTTACTTTTAAATTGCGACAAATGTAATATACACATATACAAAAAAAAGAGTAGAAAGCAATCACGATGGCGACAGAAAACTCAAAAGTTGTAGACTTAAATATCAAAAAAGAAGATAGGATTTTAGACTTTAGTGATTTCCAGAAACAAGAAATTAAGTTTGATATAGAGAAATTACAAGAAGCATATCACCAAATAGTTAAGATTAAAAAATTTGAAGATGCAGGTGTTACTCATTTTGGCGCTATATCTCTAACTCAAATACCTGGTGATCCAGATTCAATAAAAGGTAATAAAGCTCGTGGAGTATACTGGACTAAACCTGACAAATCAGGAAAAGAAGTTTCTAGAGACGAAATGATTGATGAATCATCTTACTCAGAATTTATTAAAGACTATGAGAACACATATTTTAAAGAGGTTTATGATGTCCTTTCAAAAAAATATAAACTTGGAAGAGTTAGGATTCTTTTAAAAGAGCCAAGATCAACTTTAAGCTGGCATAGAGATCCTGAACCAAGATTACATATACCTATTATAACAAACCCTGGTTGTTTAATGGTAATTGATAATGTTGCTAAACATATGCCTGCTGATGGTTCAGTTTGGGTTACAAACAATACTAAGTATCACAACGCATTTAATGGTGGAGAAGAGAATAGAATACATTTAGTTGCTTGTGTTTTAGATTACAAATTTAATTAATTTGAGAAAAATATTTATTTCATCAGATCACGCTGGATTTAAATTAAAAGAAACAATCAAAGATTATTTAAGGAATAAAAAAGTAAAATTTGAGGATCTTGGTCCCAAAGATGATAGCAGCGTTGATTATCCTGACTATGCTCATAAAGTTGCTAGAAAAGTCAAATCAAGAAAGAGTAATGTTGGTATTTTAGTGTGTGGATCTGGGACTGGAATGAATATTGCGGCAAATAAGCATAAAAATATTCGCGCTGCACAATGTTTTAATCTAAAATCAACAAAATTATCCAGATTGCATAACGATGCAAACATCATTACATTAGGGTCACGGTTGATAACCAAAAAAAATGCTTTGAAATTTGTAAGTGTTTTTTTAAATACAAAATTTGAAGGTGGAAGACACTTGAGAAGGGTTAAGAAAATATAATTATGTCGAGCGAAAAAAGTTATTTAAACGATAGTTATAAAAGTTTTTTTGAGGATAGTTTATCTTTAAAAGATCCAGAACTTTATAAAGCTATTAAAGATGAATTAATTAGGCAGCAACAACATATAGAGCTAATTGCGTCTGAAAATATAGTATCTCAAGCAGTATTAGAAGCACAAGGATCAGTTTTAACTAACAAATATGCCGAAGGTTATCCTGGTAAAAGATATTATAATGGTTGCGAGCATGTTGATGTAGCAGAAAACCTTGCTATTGAAAGATTAAAAAAATTATTTAATTGTAAATTTGCAAATGCCCAACCACACTCAGGTGCACAAGCTAATGGAGCAGTGTTTTTAGCCCTGTTAAGCCCAGGTGATACGTTCATGGGTATGAGTTTAAATTCAGGTGGTCACATTACTCATGGATTAAAAATTTCAATGTCTGGTAAATGGTTTAACGCTATAGGTTATGATGTAGATAAAGAATCTGAGTTAATAGATTATGATAATGTTGAAAAACTTGCATTAGAACATAAACCTAAACTAATCATTGCAGGCGGAAGTGCTTATTCTAGAGTAATTGACTTTAAAAGATTTAGAGAAATAGCAGATAAAGTTGGAGCATATCTAATGGTTGATATGGCTCACTTCTCAGGATTAGTTGCTGGTAAAGGATACCCTAATCCATGTGACTATGCTCATGTAGTTACTTCAACAACTCACAAAGTATTTAGAAGCGCAAGAGGAGGAATAATTTTAACTAATCATGAAGATCTTGCTAAAAAATTTAACACAGCCGTTTTTCCTGGTTATCAGGGAGGACCTTTAATGCATATTATTGCGGCAAAAGCAGCTGGCTTTCTTGAGGCGCTACAACCAGAATTTCAAGATTACATTAAATCTGTTTTAGCAAATGCAAAAATGTTAGCAGAAACCTTAAAAAATAATGGATTTAAAATTTATTCAGATGGAACAGATACACATTTGATGTTGGTTGATTTGAGACCCTACAATGTTAAAGGAAATCTTGCGGCAGAGAGTTTGTCTAGAGCAAACATTACATGTAATAAAAATGGTATTCCATTTGATACAGAAAAACCAATGATTACATCTGGAATAAGATTAGGAACTCAAGCGGCTACAACTCGTGGATTTGGTTTAAATGAGTTTAAAACGGTAGGTGAATTAATAACAAAAACTCTAAAAGGTTTATCTGAAAACCCAACAGATAATAGCAAAATAGAAAACGAAGTAAAAAATGAAGTTATTTCTTTAACTTCTTCATTTCCGATATATAAGAACCTTTAGTAAATGATTTGTCCGTGCGAAAAAAAAGGTGATACATCTGTTGTAGACTCACGTCCAACTGAAGATGGTACCGCAATAAGAAGAAGAAGGTTGTGTATATGTGGTGAAAGATTTACTACATTTGAGAGAATTCAATTTAGAGAATTGATGGTTGTTAAAAAAAATGGAAGAAAATCATCATTTGATCGTGATAAATTATCTAAATCTATCTACATAGCTCTTAAAAAAAGACCAATAGATACGGCTACAATAGAAAAATTCATTAGTAACATTTCAAGATCTCTTGAAGAACTTGGACAAGGAGAGATATCAACAAACACAATTGGTACAATGGTTATGGATGGATTAAAAGATTTAGACCCAGTTGGATATGTAAGATTTGCATCAGTATATAGAAACTTTAGGGAAGAAAAAGATTTCGTACAATTCGTGGACAAGCTTGATGTCTACAAAAAAAGATAAATTTACATTAAAAGATAAATTTTACATGGATTTAGCCTTAGACTTGGCTAAATCTCGTCATGGACAGACTGGATCAAACCCTTCTGTAGGCTGTGTTATTGTCAAACATGATAAAATTATTTCCATAGGACAAACCTCATTTAATGGAAGACCACACGCTGAATTTAATGCGATTAAAAATAGTTTTGAAGAATTAGAAGGTTCAAAAATGTATGTTACCTTAGAACCATGCTGTCATCATGGATTAACACCACCATGCACTGACGCGATAATAAAATCTAGAATTTCAGAAGTTATATATGCAGTTACTGACATAGATAAAAGAGTAAGAAATAAAAGTTTTAAAATTTTAAAGTCAAAAAAAATAATTGTAAAAAAAGGTTTATTAAAAAGCAAAATTGAAAGTTTTTATTTACCTTATTTTTTTAATAGAAAGAAAAAATTACCCTTTGTTACCGGCAAAATAGCTATTTCAAAAAACAATATTATTTACAGCAAAACCCAAAAAAAGATTACAAATTCTTATTCAGATCAGTTTACACACATGTTGAGATATCAAAATGATAGTTTGATGATTACTCACAAAACACTAAATAAAGATAATCCAAAATTAAATTGTCGTTTGAAGGGTTTTGAAAAATTTTCTCCAAAAAGAATTATTTTAGATAACAAGTTAAATTCTAAAATAAACAGTTATATAATAAAATCATCTAATAACAAAAATACTATAATTTTTTATAATAAAGCAAACAAATTAAAAATTTCAAAATTTAAAAGAAAAGGAATTCATCTAATTAAATCTCGAATTGATCGAAATAACAGATTTGACATCAAATTAATTTTGAAAAAATTACATAATTATGGATGTAGAAATTTATTAATTGAAGGAGGAGATAAATTAACAAATTCACTGATTAAGAATAAAATTTTTAATAAATTTTATCTGTATAAAAGTCCAAAAAATCTCTCAAAAAACTTCGAATATTTGAAATTTAGTAGTCAAAATATATTAAATCAAAAATATAAAACAAAAATTAATCTAAATCTCAATTTACGAAAAGACAGAATAACACTATATAGTTAGAAAAAATGTTTAACGGAATAATTTATAACCAAGGTACTATAACTAAAATTATTAAAAGACCTAAAGGTCTTAACATTTTTGTTAAAAGTAATGTTAAAGTATCCAATAAAGACATGGGTTTGTCTGTTGCCTGCGATGGTGTTTGTCTAACTTTAATTTCATATAAATCCAAAATTATGGAATTTTATCTTTCGAAAGAAACGATAATTCGATCAAAATTCAAATTTTTAAAAATAAAAGATAAAATAAATTTAGAATTACCTTTAAAATATGGGACAAAAATTTCAGGACATATTTGTCAAGGACATGTTGATACTGTTGGTAAAGTATTAAGTATTAAAAAAATAGATAAATCATTTCTTTTTGACTTTGATTTGCCTAAAAAGGAAAGAAAACATTTAATAGAAAAAGCATCAATCTGTGTGAATGGTATTTCACTTACAATTTCGAAAGTGACTAAAATAGGTTTCCAAATTTGGATTATTCCTCACACCTACAAAGAAACTAATTTATCAACTTTAAAAAAATCTAGTTTAGTCAACATAGAGATAGATATCTTGTCTAAATACGTTAGGAATTATTTTAATGAAAAAAAATAATTTTGCATCAATAGAGTCAATTATAAGCGTAGCCAAAAAAGGTGGTATGTTTATTTTAGTAGATGATGAAAAAAGAGAAAATGAAGGAGATTTAGTTATTTCAACATCAGACACAAATTCAAAGAATATTAACTTCATGGCAAAATACGGACGAGGCTTAATTTGTTTAGCCCTTGATTCACTTCAAGCAAAAAGATTAAATTTATCTTTAATGTCTCCAATTAATCAATCAAGAAACAAGACGGCATTTACAATTTCTATTGAAGCAAAAAAAGGAATAACAACAGGTATATCCGCTGAAGATAGAGCGAAAACAATCAAAATTGCTTCAAAAAAAAATGTAAATAAAAATGAGATTGTTTCACCTGGTCACGTGTTTCCAATTATAGCGAAAGATGGTGGAGTACTTGTTAGAGCAGGGCACACTGAAGCCTCAGTTGATATATCTAAATTAGCAAAAAAAAATAACTCTGCTGTAATTTGTGAAATTATGAATGAAGATGGAACAATGGCTAAAGGTCAGGATTTATTCAATTTTGCAAAAAAACATAAATTAAAAATTGGAAAGATAGAAGATCTGATTGCATATAGACTAAAAAAAGAAAAGCTTATTAAACTTAAAAAGCAAAGTCAGATTGATGTAAAAAATCAAAAATACAATATTAGAATTTATGAGAATCTTTTAGATGGTTCAGAGCACTTCGCATTAATAAAAGGAAAAATAAAAAAAGGTATTACTCCAAGAGTAAGAGTAATTTCATCTAATGTCGTCCAAAACTATCTAATAAATCAATCACTACCAAATTCATTTAACAAGACTTTAAATTATTTTAAAAAATATCAAAATTGCGTTTTAGTTTTTATCAAAGACTCGAATTTAAAATCTGTAACTCAGACTTTAAA
>CACNFL010000002.1 GCA_902619745.1 uncultured Pelagibacteraceae bacterium | reverse complement strand
GAACTTTTGATACAATTACCAACACTATTTTAGATGCTCTAAAAGGTGATGATTCAGTAAAAATTGCTGGATTTGGTACTTACAAAGTTGCTAAGAGAAAAGCAAGAGTTGGAAGAAACCCTAGAACGGGTGAGCAGATTCAGATCGCTGCTTCTCAAAAGGTAAAATTCTTACCAGCTAAAGCTTTAAAAGAAGTATTCAACAGATAATATTTTTTTTTAACAGCCCTAACGTTTTAAAAACACGTTCAGGGCTGTTACTATATGCAAAAACTGCATACCCAATTTTCCTAATCAGCGTTAGTTTTAAAAATTAATAAAACTATAAGACACCATTTAAACAAGTGGAGGTCTAATGACTAAAATAATAAAAAAAATATCAGCACCGCTTCTTAGTTTAATATTTTTATTAAACATGAGTAGTGCAGGTATGGCAGAGACAACCGTCTCTGGAGAAGTTCAAGCGATATTTAACTCGCTTCTATTTTTAATTTGTGGTTTCCTTGTCATGTTCATGGCAGCAGGTTTTGCGATGCTAGAATCTGGTATGGTAACTTCAAAAAGTGTATCAGTAATTTGTGCTAAAAATATAGGTCTATATTCAATTGCCGGAATTATGTTTTGGCTTTTTGGTTATAATTTAGCTTATGGAATTCCTGAAGGAGGATACATTGGAACATTTACACCTTGGTCAGATGCAAGTGCAGTTGATACAGGTTATGCTGATGGATCAGACTGGTTCTTCCAAATGGTATTCTGTGCAACAACAGTTTCAATTTGTTCAGGAGCTATGGCTGAAAGAATTAAGCTATGGCCGTTTTTCTTATTTGCAGCTATTTTAGCTGGAGTAATTTATCCAATCGTTATGGGTTGGCAATGGGGTGGAGGCTGGTTAGCAGAACTTGGCTTCTCTGATTTTGCTGGTTCTACTTTAGTACACTCAACAGGTGGTGCAGCTGCTTTAGCAGGTATTATGTTGTTAGGTGCTAGATATGGAAGATTTGATAGCAAAGGTGAGGCGAAAGCAATTAAGCCTTTTGCTGCTTCTTCAATTCCATTAGTAACTGTTGGAGTATTTATATTATGGTTAGGTTGGTTTGGATTCAATGGTGGATCTCAACTAGCTATTGGAACATTTGATGATGCAGTTGCTGTATCAAGTATATTTATCAATACTAATCTTGCTGCTTGTGGTGGTGTTATGGCTGCTGCAATAATTACAAGATTAATGTTTGGTAAAACAGATGTAATTCAAATGTTAAACGGAGCAATTGGTGGTCTTGTAGCTGTTACAGCTGAACCATTAGCGCCATCACCTTTAGCAGCAATTTTCATAGGAGCTGTAGGTGGATTAATCGTAGTATTTGGAACTAAATTATTATTCAGTTTCAAACTTGACGATGTTGTAGGTGCAATTCCAGCTCACATGTTTGCTGGTATTTGGGGAACATTAGCAGTACCATTAACAAACGCTGATGCAAACTTTAGTGCACAATTAATAGGTGTACTTTCAATTAACATTTTTGTGTTTGCTGTGTCCTATATAATTTGGTCAATAATGAAAGCTACTTTTGGAATTAGATTGAGTAAAGAAGCTGAAACCAAAGGTACTGACGTTACAGAAACAGGAGTAATAGCATACGCAATTCGTGACTAATTGCATGCAATGCAATATAGAGGCTCTTCGATCTCCATGTCGTTATCTCATTGAAGAGCCTCTGTAAAACAAAATTAACTAAAATCTCTCTCTCTAGTTAGTTAACTAAAGGCCCCAGAAATGGGGCCTTTTTATTTTATACATGCTTATACAGCATAACTCTTTTGACCTATCAGCAATTCACTATCTGTAAAATTTTTATAAAAGCCTCATTTAAACAAGGAGAGATAATGACACAATTTTCAAAAACATTAATTATAAGTTTAATAACATCACTAAGCTTTTCTAACATTGCTTCAGCAGAAACAACAATGTCAGCTGAAGGACAATATATTTTTAACTCACTTGGATTTTATCTAGGTGGTGTATTAGTTGCTTTTATGGCTGCAGGTTTCTGTATGCTTGAAAGTGGATTAGTAACTACAAAAAGTGTATCAACAATTGCAGCCAAAAATATTGGTAAATTTGCAATTTGTTCATTAATATTTTTTCTATGTGGCTATAATTTAGCTTACGGTATTCCAGAAGGTGGTTTTATCGGATCTTTCTCTATGTGGAGCGATTCTTCTGAACTAGCTACAGGTTACTCAGATTATTCCGACTGGTTCTTTCAAACAATGTTTGTTTGTGCAACTGCTTCTATTGTTTCTGGAGCTGTAGCTGAAAGAATTAAAATTTGGCCTTTCTTTATTTTTGCAGCAATCATGGCTGGGATTATTTATCCAATTTCAATGGGTTGGCAGTGGGGCGGAGGCTGGTTAGCAACTTCAGGCTTTTCTGACTTTGCTGGTTCAACTTTAGTCCATGCTTGTGGTGGTGCTGCTGCCTTAGCAGGTGTTATAGTATTAGGTGCTAGAGAAGGAAGATTTTCAAAATCAGGTGAAACAAAATCTTTAGTACCATTTGCTGCATCTTCAATTCCACTAGTAACACTTGGAACATTTTTACTTTGGTTTGGTTGGTTTGGTTTTAATGGTTTTAGTCAATTAGCCATGGGAACTTTTGATGATGTTAATGCAATTAGTAAAATTGCAGTTAACACTCATTTAGCAGGTGCCGCTGGTACAGTTGCTGCAGCAGTTGTAACAAGATTGCTTGGTGGAAAAACAGATATTGTTATGATGTTAAATGGTGCATTAGCTGGATTAGTTGCAATCACAGCTGAACCTTTAACTCCAAGCCCTGTATTAGCAATTGTAATCGGAGCTATTGGATCATTGATTATGTATTTTGGTACAAAATTTTTAGAAAGTAAAAAAATTGACGATGTAGTAGGTGCAATCCCTGTTCATATGTTTGCAGGAATATTTGGAACTTTAGTTGTTCCAATAAGCAATCCAAATACAAATTTTGGAACTCAGTTAACAGGTGTAATTGCAGTATGTTTGTTTAGCTTCATACTTTCTTACATTACTTTTAGAGTTCTTAAACAAACTATTGGTCTTAGAATTAGTGCCCAAGCTGAAAAACTTGGAACTGATGTTGCAGAAGTAGGTGTTAAAGCTTACGCAATAAGAGACTAAAATATCTCTCTATAATATATAAAGGCTCCTTAGAAATAAGGGGCCTTTTTTTATTTTTTAACAATATTTTGTAGAGTTTCTAATACTTCGTTAGCGTGATCTTTAACTTTAACGTTATCCCAAACCTTAAGTATTTTACCTTTTTTATCTATTAAATAAGTTGTTCTAATTATTCCCATAAATTCACGACCCATAAATTTTTTCTTACCCCAAACTTTATACTTTTTAAGAACTTTTAATTCTTCATCAGCAAGTAAATCAAACTTAATTTTGTATTTATTTTTAAATTTTTCATGACTCTTCATACTATCTTTTGAAATTCCATAGATTTCACAATCTAACTTTTTAAATTTGGATAGTAGTTTATTAAAATCATTCGTTTCAATAGTGCATCCTGGAGTGTCATCTTTTGGATAAAAATAAAGGACAACGTATTTTCCAATG
The DNA here is from genome assembly GCA_902619745.1 of uncultured Pelagibacteraceae bacterium. Classification (GTDB taxonomy): domain Bacteria; phylum Pseudomonadota; class Alphaproteobacteria; order Pelagibacterales; family Pelagibacteraceae; genus Pelagibacter. The sequence continues at coordinate 65,182 of CACNFL010000002.1, read as the reverse complement.
GAATCCTTTAAAGAAAAATTTTCTTTACTCGTTGATGGTAATTTAAAATTACTAGCTTTCATTTTGTAAACTTTCAATTAATGTTTCAAAAACTTTTTTTGTAGTTAATGTTTTCATATTATTTCTATCTCTAATCCAAGTATTATCTTTATAATTATCAGGTAATATGAAATTTATTTTAGTGTATTTTAATTCACTTATAGCATCATTTGCAATTAAACCAAAAGACTTTACCCCTAAGGCTGATGCTAAATTTAATGGACCAGAATTATTACCAACAAAAAAATTTGAATTTTTAATTGCTGCAATTATTCCCGTTAAATCTTTATTTGAACAATCTATAAAATAATTTTTATTTGATAATTCAATAATTTTTTTTGAAATATACGATTTATCAGTTCCACAAATTAAATAAATATAATCAAAAATTTTTTTTTCATAAAGTAAATCAGCTAGTTCAATAAAATTTTCTTCATACCACATTTTATAATCTTCAAAGGAGTCTACACCAAAAGCTATTTTTTTTCCTTCACGCATCAGATCTTGATGTTGACTATTTAACCTATCAATATCAATATCAATATTTGGATATAAGTTATTTAATTTAATATTATTTAACTTTAATAGTTTTTGTGATTGTTCTGAGTAATTTAAATTCCAGTCATCATCTTTTAAAAAATTATTAACAGTTAACCATTTCTTTTGATTACCAATTCCTGGACCAATTATATTTTTAATTCCAGAAAGCTTAGCTGCAATTGCTGGTTTGTTTACTTTATCTAAAATATATACATGACTATATTTATTTTGAAAAAAAATTTTCATTAATTTAAACACATCAACCCAATAAAAAATACCTTTTCTAAAATTATTATAATTAATTGATTTGATATATTTTAAATCTCGAAAAATATTTTTAGCTTGAGTTTTTTCTCGGACAATTAAATCGATTTCTAATTTATGATGATCACTTATTGCCTTTATATAGGGTAACTGCCAAATTAAATCTCCAAGCTTATGATGAGTGTAAACTACACAAATATTTTTAATCATAAAATTTTAAATCAATATCATTTCTTCTTGTTAAATTTCTAAAATCCAATCCAGGAATTGGATATTCAATATTTGATTTTAAATTACTAGTTTTAAATTTTGTAGGATTAATCAAGGTAATTTCTAATACATTAGGATTGCTATTTTTATCTATACTACCAAAATTATTTGCATGAATATGAATGATTTTAAATTTTTTACCAAGGATAAATTTTTTTATTTTATTGATATTTTTTGAAACTTTATGAAATTCAATTATAAGTAAATTGATTTTTTTATATTCTTTATTTATTTTATTTAATAAATTGTATTCATCTCCTTCAATATCAACTTTAAGTATAATATTTTTTTGATTACTTAAAATCTGTTTAATAGAAACTTCATTTCTATTCTTTTTATTTAGTACAACTTTTTTTATATAATGATTGTTCTTATTTTTAAAAAAACTTCTATATTCATAATGTTTAAATATATCTGTTATTTTCTTTATATTAAGCTTCTTAAATTTAAGAAGATCAATTAAATTTTTTTTAAATCTTTTATTCCAAAATTCTTTATCAACAGTATGATCATAAGCTATTATTTTGCAATTTTTGTTGAATTTTAAAAAATCTTTTTCAAACTCCCAATCATCATTTAAGCCAAATGTAATTATTGTATTACTTTTTTTGATTACTCTTTTGTCAATTACGTATCCACCATCTGTTCTAGGTCCAATTCTAACTAAATTTTTTTTAAATGATCTATATGGTTTAAAAATTTTTGGAAGCACGACTATATATTTTTTATTATTTACTATATATTAGTTTTATGAATATAAAATCAATTCAAAATTTAGTATCTGAAGCCATGAATGAAATTAAAACTATTGATGCTGATCAAGCTTATAAATTGGTAAAAGATAGTAGTTGTAATCTTATAGATGTAAGGGAGGTTAATGAATTAGATGCTGCAGGCAGAGTTGATGGAGCAATTCATATACCTAGAGGAATGTTAGAAGTTTATCTTGATCCAAATAGTCCTGTGTTTCAAAATGGTCAGCTTGATCAAAATAAAGAATTTGTTTTGTTCTGTGCAGGTGGAGTAAGATCTGCCTTAGCAGTTAAATCTTTAATGGACATGGGTTATAAAAAAACATCCCATATAGACGGCGGTTTTGCATCTATGAGTAATAGCAAGTTTAAAATAGTTTAATTTTTTAACTCTTCCAAAGCATATTCAAGTCTATCCTGACCCCAAAAAATTTTATCATTTATTATAAAAGTTGGAGTACCAAAAACTTCTTTTTCAAAAGCATCAGTAGTTAATTTAATTAATTTATCTTTAACTGATTGTTCTTTTATAGATTGAAAAAATTCTTCACTATCAATATTTAAATCTCTTATTAATTTAGACATATTCTCAATATTTGATAAGTCATAATTATCTTTCCAATAAGCATCAAAAAAACAATTCAAGTAATCGTTTTGCTTATCCTTACTAACACTAATATATCCTCTCATTATATTTAAAGAATTTATTGGAAAATTAGAATTCCACTTGAATTCAATGTTATTTTTTTCAGATACCAGATTGCAATCGTTAATATTATTTTTTAATTTATATTTATTAAATGCAGGAGAATCAATTCCAGCTAGCTTATGAAGACCTCCTAAATAAATTGGTTTGTAATTAAATGTGATATTTTTATGTTTAAGAATTTTTTTGTGTGCGATGTATGCATATGGGCTAATTATATCGAAATAAAAATCTATATGATTACTCATATAAACTAATTCTTCTTGCGTAAAAAATTCTAATTATCCAATATAAAAATAAACCTATAGGACCGATTAAATAAGTCACAATTAATGGAACAGCCATCAAAACTTTATTGATAGAAAACTTTTGAGAATCTTTAACAATCCAGCCACCAATAAATAAGTTTATTGCTATAAAATGAGTCCAAAATATCATCAAATACAAATGGTCTTCAAACAATCTAGATAGTTCATTTAGACCAAGATAAAGAGAGAAATTTCCATTAAAATCATAACCAATTAAATAAGATTTATATAAAATGAAGACATATACGCCACTTAATATGAAAAAAGGAAAAATTGATGTTACAAAAATTCTACTTAAATGTGATTGCGGAAATACTATCAAGATAAACCAAAAAGGCAGAACTCCAAGGTTGATCCACATGTAAAGTGTCTCAATTGTAAAATAAGTATAAATTTGTTCAATCATTTAGATATATTATATTAAATCTAGCAATGATTCCTATAAGAAATAGAAAAAAAACGCTTCAAGTAACTGTTGATGAGATGCGTAATTTTGCCTTTGCATATGTTGAAAAGTATGCTCCTTCAAAACAACAACTCAAAACTTATTTATTAAAAAAATACATGAAACTATCAGCTTCTGATGTAAGAAAAAAAGATGTAAATAAACTGATTGATATTGTTTTGTCTGATTTAGAAAAAAACAAATTTATAAATGATCAATTTTATTCTGAAAGTAAAGCCAAAAGTATGATCCAAAGAGGAAACTCAATTAATAAGATTAGAAATTATTTAATTGGAAAAGGAATTAACGAAATATTTATTAAAGATACAGTTGAAAAAATTAAAGAAGATAATTCTGATCAAGATTTTTTTTCAGCAATAAAATTATGTAAAAAGAAAAGAATTGGTCCAGCTAGAGCAGAGGATAACAGAACTTTATTTTATAAAAAAGATATATCGTTACTTTCAAGAAATGGATTTGATTTTGAAACATCAAAAAAAGTAATGGATATAGAAAAAGACGAATATTTAAAAATAATAAATCTACTTTAACTTTTTATCTTTTTCTTCTTTTACAAGCTGATTTATTTTGTTTCTTATGTAATTTTTTACGAAAACAAACACCAATAATCCAAAAATTGAAACTGAAACAATAATTATTAATATTGTTCTTAATTGTTCATCCATTATAAAATATTTTTATTTTTTAAAATTATACTTGGATTTTTTAAATCTTTTTTCCCATACAAAATTTCATTTCCCTCAAAATCAGTTATTGATCCACCCGAATGTTCTAAAATTGCATGACCAGCTGCTATATCCCATTCATATGCTCTCGGCTCAGCAACATAACCATCGTATTCACCAGCAGCAACAACACAGAATTTCAAAGAGCTTTTCATTCTAGTATTTTCTTTTACTCCCAAATCGTCATAAATTTTTTGAATTTCAGGCTTTATTTTAGTTGAGTATGAAATAAATTTTAAATTTTCTGATTTCTTGACAGGTAAATTACTTAAGTTTATTTTTTTACCATTGATAAGCTCAAAAGCATTACCTTTTTCATATGAGTAAAACATTCTTTTTTTTGCAGGAGCATTTATTAATCCTGCAACAGGTTTTTTATTAATTATCAAACCAGCATTAATGGTAAATTCTTCTAAATTATTAATATAATCATAAGTTCCATCTATAGGATCAATAAGCCAGAAATCCCTCAAATTTAGATTGTCTTTGTTTTCAGACGTTTCCTCTGAAATGATTGGTAAATTAGGAGTAACCTCAGAAATTTTTTTTGATATAAATTTGTTTACTTCTAAATCACCATTACTTACTGGAGTGTTGTCTGATTTTATTTTTTTTACCAACCCCTTTTCTCTTAATTGAATAGCCAAATCTCCAGCCTTTAAAAAATTATCAATTAAATTTTCAACAATCTCTTTTAAGTTCAACTTCATTTTCCTAGTTTTTTTAATTCAACGTTTTTTGCGTTGATTACTTTTTTTCCAGCATTTTCAAAATTAACTGTCACTTTATCGTTAATTATAGATTGCACTTGCCCAATTCCCCATTCTTTTTTTTGAGGATTAGTGACTTTGTCACCTGGTTCATAATCTAAAATCATTTAATTTAACTTATATTGTAAATAAGTATAAATACCACCTTATGAATAAAGATTTAAATTCTATTGGTTTAGATAAAAAACCTTCAGATACTACCGTAGTTGTTGCAATGTCGGGTGGAGTAGATTCTTCGACTGTGGCAGGCATTATGAAAAATGAAGGTTATAATGTAATTGGTATAACTCTAAAACTTTATGACGACGGTAAAGAAGTAGCAGCATCAAAACAATGTTGTTCAGGTCAAGATATAATGGACGCTAAACGTGTAGCACACAAATTAGGTATAGAGCATAAAATTTTATATTACCAAGATAAGTTCAAGCAAGGAGTTATTGATAATTTTGTTGAGAGCTATTTAAAAGGTGAAACTCCAATTCCATGTGTTCAGTGTAATCAAACTGTAAAATTTAAAGATTTATTTGAAGTTTCAAAAGAACTCAAAGCAGATGCGTTAGTTACAGGTCACTATGTAAAAAGTATTACCAAAAATAAAACTACCAACATGTATAGAGCTATAGATGAAAATAGGGACCAAAGTTATTTTTTATTTAATACAACTAGAGAACAATTAGATTATTTAAGATTTCCTTTAGGTGGAATGTTAAAAGACAAAACTAGAGAAATTGCAAAAAATCTAGATTTAAACGTTGCTGATAAACCTGATAGTCAAGACATCTGCTTTGTTCCAAATGGTGACTATGCTTCTGTAATACAAAAGTTTAGACCAGACTCCTTTCAAAAAGGAAATATAAAAAATTTAGACGGAGATGTAATTGGTGTTCATGATGGAATTATCAATTTTACAATTGGACAAAGAAAAGGAATTAAAGTTTCAGATAAAGAAGCCCTATATGTTTTAAAGATAAATTCAGATAAAAATGAAATAATAGTTGGTCCTAAAGAAAAACTTGGAAAAAAAACGATTTCTTTAAAGGAAATAAATTTATTAACTAATAAAGAGGATTTAGATCAAAATTTATTTGTTAAAGTTAGATCTACTGGAAGTCTTCTAGAAGCAAAAGTTGATCTTATAGATAACAATAATGCTAAAGTTAATTTAACAATTCCTGAAGATGGTATTTCACCTGGTCAGGCATGTGTTTTTTATCGTAAAGACCAGTTTGGCCACAAAGTGCTTGGTGGTGGTTGGATTAAAGAATAGCAGAAGAATTATTTCTTCTTATTTTTTCTTTTAGCTCTTCTTTTTTTAGATCCTTGTTTTCTTCGACCTCTATGTTTCTTTGGGTAACTCATTTAGTCCTATTTTAATTTTATTGACGTTTTTCATGGGATATAGCATTGTCTTAATAACATATCAAATTTATTATGGGTAATTCCTTCAAGACTTTCCTGAAACATACAGCTAAAGATTTTCATAATCAGTCAGTAAATCCTCCTGTGGTTAGAGCTTCTACTATTATTTTTAAATCTATGCAGGATATTAAAAAAACTCAGAATAAATATTTGAAAGATCCAGTAAGTGGAAATTTTGATTATGGTCGACAGGGAACATCCACAACATATGCTTTACAACAAATTTTAAGAAAAATTGAAGAATGTTATAAGGTTTATCTAACCCCTACTGGTTTTGGTGCAATATTTCTTGGTGTGTTAAGCGTTGTTAAACCAGATGATGAAATACTTGTTACAGACTCAGTTTACTCGCCATCAAGACTTTTAACAGAAACATACCTTAAAAAATTTAATATCAGAGCAATATTCTACAATCCAAATGACTTTAATGATCTAAAAAGTAAAATTACAAAAAAAACAAAGCTTATTTTTGTTGAAAATCCTGGGAGCAACACTTTTGAATTTCAAGATTTATCTAAAATAGTTGCATTGGCAAAAAAAAATAAAATTTATACAGCCATAGATAACACTTGGGGGACACCTTACTTTCTTAAACCAATAAAGCTAGGTTTTGATATGTCGATTGTTTCTGCAACAAAATATTATTCTGGTCACTCAGATGTAATGGGTGGCAGTTTAGCCATAAGTAAACGAGTTTTTAAATTAGTAGAAGCAACAAATAAAGTTTCAGGATTAAGATTAGGTCCTGATGATGCGTATTTAATTCTAAGAGGTATTCGAACTTTAGATGTAAGATTGGAAAAACATCAGGAAAATGCACTTAAAGTCTCCAAGTTTTTATCAAAACAGAAAAAAATAATTAAAGTTTTTTATCCATATAAAAAAGGTAGTCAAAATTATAAATTATGGAAAAAATATTATTCTGGAGCATCAGGTTTATTAGGATTTAAAATAAAATCAAAAAATAAAAACTCAGTGTTAAAATTTGTTAATTCTTTAAAACTTTTTGGGTATGGATTTAGTTGGGGAGGTTTCGAAAGCTTAGCACTTTATCAAACACACCAAGCACTAGGTAAGAGACAATTTACACATATAAATAAAGATGAACATATAATAAGGATGCATATTGGACTTGAAGATCCTAAAGATATTATAAATGATATAAAACAAGCATTAAAATTTATTAAATGAGTTCAGAAAGTTTTACTATTAGCAAAAAAGCACTAATCACCTTAATTGCTGCTTCTATTGTTGTAATTATTTCTTTAGGAATAAGACAGACTTTTGGATTGTTTTATTTTGATTTTAATACTGACTTAGATATTTCCATTTCTCATTTTGGTTTTGTTATGGGATTGCAGTTATTACTTTGGGGAGTATTCAGTCCATTGTTTGGTGTAATTACTGATAAATACGGAGGAGCGGTTGCAATCTTTATTGGTTTTGTTTTTTATTTAATTGGGGTTTTGCTTTTTTATTCTGGCTATAATACTGGAGGTTATTTTACTTTAACCATAGGAGTGATGATTGGAATAGGCTTAGGCTCCACTGCAATAGGTATTCCGGTATCAGTAGTAGCTAAACATTTTCCAGCATCTAATAGAACTATTGCAACTGGAATTGTTACATGTGCAGGTTCATTTGGATATTTTGTATCACCTTTACTTGTAAGATATTCCTTAGTTGAAACAGGCTGGGAAAATACTCTTTTATATTTTTCTCTTCTTTTAGGATTAGGATTAGTGGTAGCTTTGTTTGTTAGTACTCCAAAAGTACCTGTAGGAGTTAATCAAGATAACAATCAAACAGCAAGAGATGCTCTTAAAGAGGCATTTGCAAACAAAAGTTTTATTTATCTCACTTTAGGTTTTTTTGTTTGTGGTTGGCATATTGCTTTAGTAGCAACACACATTCCTACTTATATGGCAGACAAAGGTTTACCTGACTGGACGCCTGCAATGGTTTTAGCTTTGATTGGTGTATTTAATATGGCTGGTACGATTACCAGCGGTTATTTAGCAACAAGGTATAGTAAGAAAAAAATTTTAAGTGCTATTTATCTTTTAAGAGGTGTTTCCATAATTTATTTTATTTTCTTACCACCAAGTATTTTTAACTCTGTAGTTTTTGGAGTTACTTTTGGTTTTTTGTGGCTATCTACCGTTCCTCCAACAAATGGAATTGTTGCTCATATTTTTGGAACAAAATATGTTGGTCTTTTATATGGAATAGTTTTCGTAAGCCATCAAATTGGTTCTTTCCTAGGAGCATATCTAGGGGGTGTATTTTATGAATTAAATGGAAATTTTGATTATGCATGGTACGGATCTATCGCATTATCAATTTTTGCAGGTCTGATACATTTACCTATAGTAGAGAAAGCAATTGAAAGAACTCAACCAGCATAAGTTTAAATTCAACCCTTATTTAGAGGATCTGTATCAATCAGATAAACCTTTAATTATTTATAAAGTAGAAGATGGCTATAATATTTATACAGATTTTTCAAAAAAAATTATTTTAACAAAAAAAAACGTACATAAATTTCTTAATTCGTTAGAAAAAAAAAAGTACAAAAAAGAAACTGATTTATATCTTGGTTTCTTTGGTTATGAGATTTTATGTAATTTAATTGGTATTAATTTAAAAAATAAAAAAAGAATAAATTTTTATAAAGGGATTTTTTACAAACCTGAGACTATAATTAAAATAAGAAAAGATATTAAAGTTATATCTAATATTAAAAAACATAAATTCAATTATCAATTCAACAAAACTCAAATACTAAGTCCTTTTAAGATAAATATTTCTTATGCAAAATATAAAAAAATTTTTGAATTATTTTCAAAAAAAATAAGACAAGGTGAGACTTATCAAATTAAAATTTGCACAAAATATAAGAATAAATCATTAATTAATCCTGTTAATTTCTTTTGGAAATTAATGCGTGTTAATGCTTCTCCGGAGTCATTTATGATAAAAGATAAGGATTACTCGATAGTAAGTTGTTCTCCAGAAACATTAATTGATAAGAAAAATAATAAAATTATAACAAAACCAATAGCGGGCACATTTAAGAAAAAATTACTATCCAATAAAAATATAGCTTTAAAATATTTTAAAAATAATGAGAAAGAAACCAAAGAACATAACATGATAGTTGATATGGAAAGAAATGATTTATCTAAGATTTGCAAACCTGGAAGTGTTAAAATACTTAAAAAAAAATATGTTGAGGAATACAAGCATCTTTTTCATTACGTTACTTCAATTGGCGGGATATTAAATAAAAATACAAAATTGATTGATATCATTAAAGCAATGATGCCTGGTGGATCTGTCATTGGTTGCCCTAAAATAAGAACTTTAGAATTATTAAATAATCAAGAAAAAGAAAGTAGAAACATTTTTACTGGAAGTTTTGGATTTATTAAATTTAATCAAGATATGAAGTTTAATATTATAATTAGATCTATATTAAATTATAAAAATCAATCTGAAATCTCTGCCGCATCTGGTGTTGTATTAGACAGCTCACCTAAAAAAGAATTTAATGAAAATTATATTAAAGCAAAATCTTTATTGGAGTTATTTAAATGATTTACATTATAGATCATCAAGACTCATTTACCTGGAATGTTGCTCATCAATTTGCAAAATTTGATAAAGTTAACTGTTCAAATTTTTTCGAGGTAAATAATAAATTACTTGATAAAAGTGATGTGATCGTTTTATCACCAGGACCTGGATCACCAAAGGATTATCCTACAACTTCAAAAATTTACAAAAAATATAAAGGAAAAAAAAAAATTATTGGTATTTGTCTTGGTTATCAAATGATTTTGTATAATGAAGGAGGTAAAATCATACAGCAAAAAAGAATATATCATGGATTTCAATCCAAAATAAAAATAAATAATCAAAGTCAAATCTTTAAAAACAATCAACAATTTAAAGTTGGTAGATATCATTCATTAAAATTAATGGAGCCATTCAAATCGACTTCAATTAAAATAACTATGAGATGTAGTAAAACAAAAATACCTATGGGCCTTGAGGATAATCAAAACAAAATATATGGATTTCAATTTCATCCAGAATCTTTTTTAACAGAAAATGGCAACACTCTTATTAAAAAAATCTTATCAGCTTAGTAATCTTAAAGAAGTTAATTTCAATGATCTTTGGGGATCTAGAGGTGTATTCACTACAATGCGAATGGTTGGAAAACCTCCTAAGTTAATTCTTTTAAAACCACACATAGAAAACTTAATAAAATCTACAAAAAAATATGGAATAAGAAAAAAAAATTTAAAAAATATTATTAAAGATTTAATTGACAAAAACACTCTATACAAAGGTGCTGATAATTTATTTCGAATAGCATTAAATAAAAAACTGATATCAGTATCAATTAGAAAAAGACCGAAACCAAAAAGTAATTTTAATCTATTATTATTTAAATATAAAAGAGTAGAGCCAAATTATAAAAATCTTTATTATAAAAAAATATTAGCAAAATTAAGCAAAGTTGACTCAACTAAATTTGATATTGCCTTAGTCGCTAATGATAAAATTTTAGAAACTGGTACTTCAAATTTAGTTTTTGTAAAAAATGGAAAGATTTTTTCACCTAAAAAAAATTGTTATTTTGGAAATACACTTAAATTTATAAGCAAGAAAATTAAAATTAATTTTAAAGATATTTCTATTAAATCAATTGATGATTATGATGAAATAATTCTTATTGGATCTGGTAAAGGAGTAACATCAGTTTCAAAAATAAATGATCTTAAGTGGAAGAGAAGAAAGACTGGTTGCTACACTAAGTTAAATAAAATATATAATTCTCTTGTTTAAACATGAAAGATCCAAACAACCCTTGTATATTTTGCAAAATCAGAAAAGAAGAGCTGCAGTTTGAAAATCAATTGGCTTATTCATCCATAGATAGCTATCCAGTCTCAGAATTACATAGTCTTATCGTTCCTAAAAGACATGTAGAGACATACTTTGAGCTTACTAAAGAAGAAATTCAGGCATGTAACGAGTTAATTTTAAAAACTAAAGAAAAAATTTTAAAACAAGATTCTAGTGTTAAAGGTTTTAATATAGGCACAAATGCAGGAAAATCTGCAGGCCAATCAATAATGCATTGTCACATTCATCTAATTCCTAGAAGAGTAGGGGATGTAGAGAATCCGCAAGGAGGAGTCAGGTCTGTGATCCCAAAAAAACAACATTACAAAAGAAAGTAAATATTTTTTAATTGTTATTAAAGACAAATTTATCAATAGTTTTTGTTGATATGATGAGTTATCTAGACTAGAAAACTTTAAAATTATTTAAAATAATTATACATAAGGGTAAAATGCTTGAAACAAATCCATTTTCGATATTATCAGAAGTAGTTCCTACTGTTGTTATGCAGGGTTTTATCATTGCAATGGTTCTTTTAATTGCTATTGGAACAATTATTCAGATGATACACCATAAAAATTTAACTTATTTCTTTAACAATGCAAAAAAAGCAAAATTGCAGGCAACAAGAGAGGTTGGAGCCGCTGAGAAGGCAAAAATTATTGCTAAGACTACTGTTTATGACATTGGAACAACATCAGAATTAGGTTTTGGAAAAAGAAGATTGGCACATGTTCTTGGTATGTATGGAACTATAATCTTTTGGATTGCTTCAGCAATGTTAGTGTTTTGTTATACAGGTGCAGATAAAACCTCTTCTACATTTTGGTCAATGCTATGGCATGTAGGTGCAATACTTACATGTGTTGGTGGATTTTGGTTTTGGTTTTTTTTAAGAGTAGATGTTTCTGCAGAAGCGCACCCTTGGTATAGAATTATTAAAGCTGATTTGTTTGTCCTAGCATTATTAGCATGTTCAACTTTTGGGCTAGCTTGGTCTTACACTCAATTTAATGGTCAAGAAGGTTTGTCATTCTTATTTTTTGCATTGTTTGTAGTATCAAATTTAGTTTTATTTGGTGGAGTTTATTGGTCTAAATTTGCTCACATGTTCTATAAGCCTGGTGCAGCAATACAAAAAAATTTGGCTGAAGCAGACGGTTCTAGAGATAATTTACCACCTCCTGCGGATGCGCCTGAGCAATTTGGCCTAGGAATAAAAAGAGAAGAGCCAAAACATTATTAATATGATAACAAAAAAGGAAAGAAAATAAATTATGTCAACTTTTGTATATATGACAAGATGTGATGGCTGTGGTCATTGCGTAGACATTTGCCCATCAGATATAATGCACATTGATGAAAACATTAGACGTGCAAAAAATATAGAACCAAATTTTTGTTGGGAATGTTATTCATGTGTAAAAGCATGCCCAAATCACGCGATTGACGTAAGAGGTTATGCAGATTTTGCTCCGATGGGACATAGCGTAAGAGTAAGACGTGAAGAAGAAAAAGGAACTATTTCCTGGAAAATAAAATTTAGAAATGGAACAACAAAAGACTTTGTTTCACCAATCACAACGAAACCATGGGGAAAATTTATTCCTAAACTTGCAGATGGTGAAAAAGTAAAACAAGGAGAATTAAATTCGCAAAGACTTTATACTGAACCTGAAGGACTAAATATCGATGGTGAGCTGCCTGCAGTTCCAAAAGAGTCCTTTAAAAAAGGAGTTTATTACTAATGGCTAAGCACAAAACTCATTACGAAGATTGTGATATATTAGTTGTTGGTGGAGGAATGGCCGGCACTGGTGCAACTTTCGAAGCAAGACACTGGGGCAGAGATATGAAAATTGTTTGTGTTGAAAAAGCAAACATAGATAGAAGTGGAGCTGTTGCTCAAGGACTTTATGCAATTAATTGCTACATGGGTATGCAGTGGGGCGAAAATCAACCTGAAGATCATGTCAGATATGCAAGAAATGATTTGATGGGAATGGTTAGAGAAGATTTAGGGTATGACATGGCACGTCACGTAGACTCAACTGTTCATATGTTTGATGAGTGGGGTCTTCCTATGATGAAAAACGAAGAGACTGGAAGATATTTAAGAGAAGGTAAGTGGCAGATAATGATCCATGGTGAAAGTTATAAGCCAATTGTTGCAGAAGCAGCAAAAAAATCTGCAGACAAAATTTATAATAGAATTATGATTACTCATCTTCTAATGGATGAGGCTCAAGAGAATAGAGTGGGTGGAGCCGTTGGATTTAATATGAGAACAGGTGATTTCCATGTATTTAGAGCAAAGGCTGTAATTGTTGCAGCAGGAGGAGCTTCACACATATTTAAGCCTAGAGCTGTTGGAGAAGGTATGGGAAGAACTTGGTATGCTCCTTGGAGTAATGGTTCAGCATATGCATTACCCATTGCAGCTGGTGCTAAAATGACTCAGATGGAAAATAGAATTGTATTATGTAGATTTAAAGATGGATATGGTCCGGTTGGAGCATATTTTCTTCATTTAAAAACATATACACAAAATGCAAATGGTGAAAACTATGAGAAGAAATGGTACGACCAAACTAAAGAATTAGTAGGTGAATATATAGATCACCATCCAACACCTACGTGTTTAAGAAATCATGCTTTTATTCAAGAAACAATGGCAGGTGGTGGACCAATACATATGGTTACCACTGAGGCTTTTCAAGACCCACATTTAGAAACTGTTGGTTGGGAGAATTTCTTAGGAATGACAGTAGGTCAAGCTGTTGTTTGGGCATCTCAAAATATTGATCCGAAATATACAAATCCTGAATTAACGACGTCCGAACCATACGTAATGGGTTCACATGCTACTTGTTCTGGAGCTTGGGTAAGTGGACCAGAAGACTTGTCTCCACCGGAGTATTTCTGGGGTTATAATAGAATGTTAACAATTGATGGATTATTTGGAGCAGGTGATACAGTAGGTGGAAGTGCTCACAAATTTTCGTCAGGCTCATTTACTGAAGGTAGATTAGCAGCAAAAGCAGCTGTAAAATATATTGAAGACAAAAAAGCTGAGGGTTTAAAAGTATCGGATAAACAATGTGAAGATTTCAAAGTTAAAGTTTACAAACCTTTAGAAAATTACACAGTTGCTCAAAATGAGATTACAGGAGGAACTGTATCTCCAAGCTATATCTCACCTATTCAAGGCTTACAACGTTTACAAAGAATAATGGATGAATATGTAGGTGGAATAGCTACAAACTATATGACTAATGCTAATATGCTAAAAAGAGGATTAGAGTTGTTAGCTTGGCTTGAGGAAGATCTTGAAAACGTGGGAGCTGAGGATTATCACCAGCTTATGAGGGCATGGGAACTTAAACACAGAGCTTTGACATCTCAGTGTGTAACAGAACATACTATGTTTAGAGAAGAAACTAGATGGCCTGGATATTATTATAGAGGCGATCATATGAAACTTGATGATGATAATTGGCATTGTTTGACAGTTTCTAGAAGAGACCCTAAGACTGGTAAGTTTAGTATGGAGAAAGTTCCTGTCTACCATATAGTGGATGAGAACGAGAAGAAAAAAGCTTCTTAATAAACTTTTCAAATAAATTGTATGGATATTTTATCTAAAACAGATGATGAGATATTTGAATTAGCCAAACCTATTTGGGATAATTTGGTTAAATCATCTAATCTCAAGGATTATGGTGGTTTCACTAAAGATTTCTCCACTCAAATGCTTTTTGGTGCTAACGAAGTAGAGCTTGGTAAGCAGTGGGCTAATAACAAGCTAATTACTAATCTTAAAGAGACTTTTGAACCGTTTGGATGTCTTAGAAGAGGAGACCATATAACTGTTTTAATTAAACAAACAAATAAAGAGATCCCAGGAGAGTTCCTTGGAAGATTGGTTTTAGGAGTTGAGGATGATACAATTAAAGTTTTTGGGGCCACCATCTACTAGGCAAAAAATATTGCTTAATAATAAATAATTGTTTGACAAATCTCGTTGTGGGTGTATTGACGAATTTAATGTTACTTTCTAACGTAAAAATTATAAACAAACTCTCAAATTTTAAAACTACATTTATTAAAGCAGGAATTATAGCAAGCTTAACAGCTTACTGGGGAGTGATTTTGGTTGGAACTTTTATTACATTTAACTAAGTTGTTTTTTAACAACTTTTAAATTTTTTATGGAAGTATTTTTACCGATAGCTCAAGTTTTTGTTAACCCTATCGAGATACTTTTATTAAGCGCAATTGTTGGAGTACTTTCAGGTTTATTTGGTGTTGGTGGTGGTTTTTTGATGACACCTTTTTTAATTTTTTTAGGAATACCCCCTGCATACGCTGTTGCTAATGAAGCAAATAATATTTTAGCTACTTCAGTTTCTGGATCTACCACGCATTATTTAAAAAATACTTTAGATTATAAAATGGGCTCAATGATTGTCATTGGAGGTGTAATTGGAACCTCTTTAGGAATTTACACTTTTACTTATTTTAAAGGCATTGGAAAAATTGATACAGTTATTTCCTTGGCTTATATGTATATATTAGCAATAATCGGAACTTTAATGCTTGTGGAAAGTTTAGGTGAAATAGATAAAGCAAAAAGAAACGTTGTAGTAAAAAAAAAATTACATGTTCATTATTGGATACATGGTCTTCCATTAAGAATGAGATTTCCAAAGTCAAAATTATATGAGAGTATTTTTACACCAATTATAATTGGTTTATTAGTGGGATTTATTGCAGCCATTATGGGAATCGGAGGTGCTTTTATTTTAGTTCCTGCAATGATTTATATAATTAAAATGCCTACTAAATTAGTTCCTGGTACATCTTTATTTGTAACAATTTTTGTAAGTGTGGTTGTTACTTTTCTTCATTCATTTAATTATGGATCTATAGATTTATTTTTAGTTCTTATGTTGGTTGTAGGATCTATAATAGGAGTTCAAGTTGGGCAAAAATTAGGAGAAAGAATTGATAGTTCTGGTTTGAGAGCTTTATTAGCAATTTTACTACTGATAGTGGGTATAGCAATAGCATACGATACATTTTTTGCAGAAAAAATTATAAATGAAACTGCTAAAGCTACTGGTTCAGATTTAAACTTCTTTTCTGAATTTATAATTGATTTTTCTAAAGAGATGCCTTTCTTTTACGGACTATTTACAATTATGTTTGCAATTATTTTAGGTGTTGGAGCTGCTTTTATAAGACGATTTATTTCTAATTTTAGAAAAAAATTATTAGTTAAATCTTAATTAAAATAATTTAGATATAATTCGATAGTTGTAATACAAACTACTCCAACAGTTGCCATACCTATAAAACCAACAACAAATGGTTTATAACCCATATTTTTAATTTCTTTTAAGTTAGTGGAAAGACCTATTGCTGCCATCGCCATTGTTAAAAATATTTTTGAGGACAATTGAATACTCTCAATTGTAAACAACCATTTGTAGTTATTTAAGTACATTAGATCACCTAAATTTCTAATTATTATCATGGCAACAAAACCTAATACAAAGTAAGGAAAAATATCTATTATTGAGTATTTCTTTTTTGTAGTTTTTCCCCGATTATAAAGAAATGCAAATAAAGGGATCATGATAATCAAAAAGGTATTCCTTATTAATTTCGTTACTGTTGCAATATTTAAAGTTTCAGGACTATTAAACTGCTGGTCATAAATTAATCCTGCGGCTGCAACTTGAGAGGTTTCATGTATAGATGTTCCCAGAAATAATCCTATTAATAATGGCTCACTTTCAAAATAAAAGTTAGCAAAATAAGGATAAATAAGCATCGAAAGTATTCCAAACAATGTAATATTAGCAATTGCATACGACACCTCGTTTTTTTTTGCACCAATAACAGGAGCAGTGGCCATAATTGCTGTAGTGCCACAAACAGTACTGCCTATTGATATTAAGTAAGCCATTCTTGTTGGTATTTTTAATTTTTTAATAAGAAGTTTAATTACTATTAACACACTGATTATACAGATTATAATTAATGGAATTGCTATTTTTCCGAATTCTAAAAATTCAAATGGCTTCAATTGAATACCTAGACAAATTATACCTAGTTTTAGAATATATTTTTGAGTAAAATCTAATCCTCTTAAAAAACTTTCTCTAATTTGAAAAACATTACCGAAAAACATTCCTAATAAAATAGCAATCATTGCAGTAGATATTGGACTTTTTTCATAGCCTAATAATTCAATACCAAGAATGTTATTGAAACCTTGAGATAATGTGTAAAGAACGAATGCTAATATAATACCTGGTAATACAACCAGG
Source organism: uncultured Pelagibacteraceae bacterium (assembly GCA_902619745.1). Taxonomy (GTDB): domain Bacteria; phylum Pseudomonadota; class Alphaproteobacteria; order Pelagibacterales; family Pelagibacteraceae; genus Pelagibacter. Next base: position 47,665 of record CACNFL010000002.1, on the reverse strand, counting down.
TATTTTTTTAATTTCATGAAAGACTAAAGTTAATTAAGCACTTCTGTAAAGTTTAGTCATAACAAATTCTCTATGACCTAAGGCTTCAGCACAAGTTAATCTACCGTTTGCTACTCTAAGTGTAGTTTTAATTAATTCATCACCTGCTTCAGACAAATTCATTTCTCTTGAAAGAATTTTTGATACATCACAATCAATATGCTCACCCATACCTTTTACAGTTAATGGATTAGCTGTTAATTTAACAACAGGTTCAATTGGGTTTCCAACTATATTACCTTGTCCAGTTGGAAATAAATGAATATTAAAACCAGCAGCAGCTTGAAGTGTCACACATTCTGCAGCAGCAGATGATGTGTCCATAAAATATAAACCTTTTCCTTTAGTTGGTTCTTCAGCTGGTTCAAGAACATCAATAAATTTACAATTTCCGATTTTTTGAAAATTACCAAAAGCTTTTTCTTCAATTGTTGTAAGACCTCCAGCTATATTCCCAGCTGTTGGCTGACTTTCAGAAAGGTCATCTGTCGCTTCTTTTAAAATAAAATCATTATAAGAGCTCCAAGTTTTCATAAATTTTTCAGAAGCTTCTTTTGTAGCTCCCCTAGTTGCACAAACTTGTTCTGCACCAGTTAATTCAGATGTTTCACCAAAACATAAATGAACACCTAATGGCTCAAGTTTATCCATTAAGTTTCCAACAGTTGGGTTTGCAGCTAGTCCCGAAGTAGTATCAGATTCTCCACATTTAACAGAGATCCATAAATCACTTAAAGGACATTCTTCTCTTTGTTTTTCTGATGCCCACATCACAAATTCTTGAGCTTTTTTTGATGCTTTCATTGTCGTACCAATATCTCCTGTACGTTCAATATGAAATCCTTCGACTGGTTTTCCAGTTTTAGCAATTCCATCTACAATTTTTTTTGTCCATTTCGGCTCAATACCAATGACAATTACTGCAGCAACGTTCGGATTACATCCAGTTCCTATCATTGTTCTAAAATGAAGTTCTAAATCTGCGCCAAACTGAAGTCTTCCGTAAGAATGTGGAAGAGCGATTGTGCCTTTAATATTGTTAGCAACTGCCTCTGCACATGCGTTCGAAATATCATCAACTGGCAAAATAATTACATGATTTCTTGTTCCGGCTCTGCCGTTTTCTCTTTTATATCCTAAAAAGCTCTTTGGGATTTCCATACTATTACCACTTCTTTGTTTTTACATTGTGAACATGGACATGCTCACCTTTTTTGATTGATTTAACAACTTTACCAATATCGTGACCATATTTTAAAATAGTATCACCTTCTTTAAGGTCAACCATTGCAATTTTATGACCTAAAGGTATTTCATCTACGGATTGAATATTTGTTGAACTGTCGTCTTCCATTATCCAGCAAGCACAGTCTTGTTTAGGGATGATTTTTTCAATAACAACTACTCCCACGTTATCTTTTTTATCATGTATGATTATATCTGTTGCCATATCGTGTCGATTTGTTTGTTTGAAATTCGTAAAAACTTATATATTAATCGCACAAATTAACAAACGAATTTTATAAATAGTATAATTATACTTTAGAGAGGTTCTAGATTTATGACAAAAATGACAACAGAAGAAGCTTTTGTAAAAGTTTTACAAATGCACGGTATTGAACATGCATTCGGAATTATCGGTTCAGCCTTTATGCCAATTTCAGATATTTTTCCAGATGCAGGTATTACTTTCTGGGATGTTGCTCATGAAACAAATGGTGGTTTAATTGCCGATGGTTACACAAGGGCTACAGGTAAAATGTCAATGGTTATTGCTCAGAACGGACCTGGTATAACTGGATTAGTTACACCAATCAAAACAGCTTACTGGAATCATACTCCGCTTTTATTAGTTACACCGCAAGCAGCAAACAAAACAATGGGGCAAGGTGGATTTCAAGAAGTAGAGCAAATGAATTTATTCAAAGACATGGTTTGTTATCAAGAAGAAGTAAGAGATCCATCAAGAATGGCTGAAGTACTAAATAGAGTTATAGAAAAAGCTATAAGAGGATCAGCACCAGCACAAATTAATGTTCCAAGAGATTATTGGACACAAGTAATTGATATAGATCTTCCACCAATTGTAAGATTAGAGAGGCAGGGAGGTGGAGTAGATGCAATCAAAAAAGCTGCAGAATTATTATCTAAAGCAAAATTTCCAGTTATATTATCTGGTGCTGGAGTTGTAATTGGTGGAGCTATTGAAGCTACAGTGAAACTTGCAGAAAAATTAGACTCACCTGTATGCTCTGGTTACCAACATAATGATAGTTTTCCAGGAAGCCACCCTTTAGCAGTTGGACCTTTAGGATACAATGGATCGAAAGCTGCAATGGAATTAATTTCTAAAGCTGACGTAGTGTTAGCATTAGGAACAAGATTAAATCCATTTTCTACTTTACCTGGTTATGGAATTGATTATTGGCCAAAGAATGCAAATATAATTCAAGTAGATATTAATCCTGATAGAATAGGTTTGACTAAAAAAGTTACTGTAGGAATAAGCGGAGATGCGAAATTAGTTGCAGAACAAATTTTAACACAATTATCATCAAATGCTGGAGACATTGATAGACAAGCTAGAAAAGATTTAATTCATCAAACTAAATCAGCTTGGTTACAAAAACTCTCAAGCTTAGACCATGAGGATGATGACGAAGGAACAGTCTGGAATGAAGAGGCCAGAAAAAGAGATGCAGATAGAATGTCGCCAAGGCAAGCTTGGAGAGCTATTCAAGCAGGAATGCCTGAGGATGTAATTATATCAAGTGACATAGGAAATAACTGTGCAATTGGTAATGCTTATCCAACATTTGAAAAACCAAGAAAATATTTAGCCCCTGGTTTATTTGGACCATGCGGTTATGGTTTTCCGTCAATATTGGGAGCAAAAATTGGTTGTCCGGATACCCCTGTTATTGGTTTTGCTGGAGACGGTGCCTTCGGAATAAGCATGAATGAAATGAGTTCATGTGCGAGAGAAGAGTGGCCAGCAATAACTATGGTTATTTTCAGAAATTATCAATGGGGAGCAGAAAAAAGAAATACAACACTCTGGTTTGATAATAACTTTATTGGTACAGAGTTAGATCCAGAATTAAGTTATGCTAAAGTTGCTGACGCATGTGGATTAAAAGGTGTAACAGTCAAAACGATGGAAGAAACAACAAATGCAATCAAACAATCATGTGAGGATCAAAAGAAAGGAATTACAACATTTATTGAGGTAATTCTTAATCAAGAACTTGGTGAACCTTTTAGAAGAGATGCTATGAAAAAACCAGTAAGAGTTGCTGGCATTGACAAAAAAGATATGAGACCACAAAAATCATTGAATGGATGATATTAAAATAAGCTCCAACAGAAGTTTTGGAATAGTTTTTTTTGTAGTTTTCTTGCTAATAGGTCTGTATCCATTAATCAATAATGAAGAACCTAGGTTTTGGTCTATAATAGTATCTTTATTTTTTTTATTTTTTGGATTGGTATATTCTAAAATTTTAACACCTCTAAATAAAATTTGGTTTAAGTTTGGATTATTTTTGGGAAAAATAATTTCACCATTAATTATGGGATTAATATTTTTTTTAGTAGTGACACCCATAGGTTTACTTATGAGAATATTGAGAAAAGATCTATTAAATTTAAAATATAATAATAATAAAACGTATTGGATTGAAAAAAGTGATACAAAAAGTAAAATGAAGAATCAATTTTAACATGAGTTTTGTAAAAGAATTTTGGGAATTTTTAAAAGTTAGAAAAAAATATTGGTTAATGCCGATAATAATTGTTTTATTATTGTTTGGAGGACTTATTATATTAAGTCAAGGATCAGCTGTAGCACCTTTTATTTATACAATATTTTAATTTTAATGTTGAAAAAAATTTCAATAAATTTTTTTTTAGTTTTTTTTAGTCTATTATTTGTAGAATTTTTTTTTTCAATTTTTTTTTTATTAAGACCAAACCCTACAATTAGCATAATTTTTAAACCATTCGTTTCTTATGATGAAGTAAAAATGTTATCAAGAATTGAAAAATTTGATTATGAAAAAAATAAATATAAACCTGGAAAATATAAAACTGAAAAAATAGAGTATCAAATAAATCAGGATGGTTTTAGAGGTCCAGAGTTAACAAAAGAACAAAAAGAGAGTTGTATTGGTATTACCTATGGCGGCTCAACAACTATAGGCTTAGAAAGCAAGTATAAAGATACTTATCCGAAAATTTTAGAGGATGAACTAAATTTTCATGGTAAAAATTGTAGAGTTTTAAATGCAGGTGTTAGTTCAAAGAGTTTAAAGTATATTTTTTCAAGATCATTAAATGAGTTAAGTACATATAAACCTAAATTTATTACAATTTATAATAATAGAAATTCAGCAATGTACGATGCAACCACTAGTGAACTAAAAACGGATATCGTTAATACAAAATTAAATTTAAGTTTATTTAAAATAAGGTTTTATTTGGAAAATAATATTATGACATATAAGTTTTTGAAAAAAATCTTTTTAAGAATGACTGAGGCAGACTTTGGAACACCTCACCCAACAGACCCTACACGATCAATAAATATGAAATATTTTGAGGAAGAATATTTAAATTTATTAGAACAAATCAACAGTTTTTCAAAAATTAATAATACAAGATTAATACTTATAAAACAAATTTACTATATAAATCCTCCAATTCAAAAAAAATTAGAACAAAACACCCTTGAAGAAAATTTATTAAAACTTAAAAATTATCATAATTTTGATATTGAAAAAAATACAACTAAAAAATTAAGTGAGTTAGAAAAATTTAATAACTATTTTATGCTCACAAATACAATACTAAATCAACAACTAGATAAGATAAAAGATAAACATAAAGATATTTTAGTTGTAGATATTTTAGACGAATTTTATACCTATGATAGTAAAACTATGACTTATGATGGATATCATTTAAAAAAAGAAGGTAATAAAAAAATTGCGAGAGGGATACTTGAAGTTTTAAAAAATGAAGTATTAAAAAATATAAATTAATTTTTATTAATTTAATTAAAGTAAAATATGACTAGTATTTTAGGTATATCTGCATTTTATCATGATAGTGCTGCTTGTATTTTAATAGATGGAAAAATCATTGCTGCTGCCCAAGAAGAAAGATTCACCAGAATAAAACACGATCCTAATTATCCCCACAATGCAATTGAGTTTGTATTAAAATATTCGAAATTAAAATTAGGTGAAGTTGATCAAATAGTTTTTTTTGAGAAACCATTTTTAAAATTTGAAAGATTGTTAGAAACATATGTAGCTTTTGCGCCCAAAGGTTTTGTTTCTTTTGCAAAGGCTATGCCTTTGTGGATTAAAGAAAAGCTTTTTCAAAAAAATCTTTTATTTGATAAACTTAAAAATCACGATGAAAATTATAATTCTGATAAAAATATTTTTTTTTCAGATCACCATCTAAGTCATGCAGCGAGTGCTTTTTTTCCATCACCATTTGAAGAAGCTGTTGTATTAACAGCTGATGGCGTAGGTGAGTGGGCAACAACGACAGTTGCTGTTGGAAAAAATGAAACCTTAGAAATCAAAAAAGAAATTCATTTTCCTCATTCACTTGGATTACTTTATTCAGCATTTACTTATTACACAGGCTTTAAAGTAAATAGTGGTGAATATAAATTGATGGGTTTAGCTCCTTATGGAAATCCTATTTATAAGGATAAAATAAGACAATTACTAGACCTAAAAGATGACGGAACTTTTAGACTTGATCAAAAATATTTTAATTATGCAACTGGTCTCACTATGACAAATGAAAAATTTCATAATTTATTTGGTCAAAAACCTCGTAATCCTCAAAATGAAAAGATAACTCAATTTCATATGGATATAGCAGCTTCAATTCAGAAAGTTACTGAAGAAATCATGATTAAATTAGCAAAATCTATTCGAGAAGAATATGGAATAAAAAATTTATGCTTAGCTGGTGGTGTAGCTTTAAATTGTGTTGCAAATGGAAAAATTCTTAAAGAAAAAATCTTTGACAATATTTGGATCCAGCCTGCAGCTGGTGATGCAGGGGGTTCTTTAGGCGCAGCTCTAGCACTATGGCATATTGATCAAGGCAATAAAAGATCAGTAAATTTAAATGATGATATGAAAGGTTCATATTTAGGAACCGAATATAATCAAGAAGAAATTGAAATAGAGTTGAAAACTGCAGGAGCCAATTTTGAAACTTTAAAGTATGAGGAATTAATTGATAAAACTGCAGAGCTTTTATCAAATGAAAAAGCTATTGGATGGTTTCAAGGTAGAATGGAATTTGGCCCAAGAGCATTAGGAGGAAGATCTATTTTAGCTGACCCTAGATCTGATAAAATGCAAAAAAATTTAAATCTTAAGGTAAAATATAGAGAAAGCTTTAGACCTTTTGCTCCTTCAGTTCTGAGAGAAGATTTATCAGAATGGTTTGAGATGAATGTTGATAGTCCCTATATGTTATTAGTTGCAAATATAAATCCTAATAAAAAAATTGAAATGAATGACAAACAAAACAATCTTTTTGGTATTGATAAATTAAATGTAAAGAGGTCAGAAGTTCCTGCTGTAACTCATGTTGATTATTCTGCTAGAGTCCAAACTGTTACAAAAGAAATAAATCGTCGTTATTATGATCTAATTTCTAAATTTAAAAAAAAAACAGGTTGTCCAATTATAGTAAACACTTCTTTTAATGTAAGAGGTGAACCAATTGTAAACACACCAACAGATGCTTTTAATTGTTTTATGGGGACAGAATTAGATTATCTAGTAATTGGAAATTCTATATTAGACAAAAAAAAACAAGATCAAAGTTTAAAAAAGAACTATATAATGAAATTTGAACTAGATTAGTTTTTTATAAAAAATGTTTATCTAGATTAAAATTTTATTAAAATGTATAAGCAAACTGTTAAATATCTTATCAGCACCAAATTCATTAGGATGACCCTCATTTTTAATAATATAATTTTGTTTATTATTATTTACATCAAGTAAATATGAAGAATTGTCATAAAATCCAATTGAATTTTCTTTAAAGAAATTTGGATATTCTCTAAGAAATATTTTTTTTGGATCATCGTTTGATTTTCCATCACCATTGTTCCAACCTAAATTTATAATATGAAGAGAAGCGTTACAGTCAATTGATGATTTTTTTAGCTTTATAAATAGTTTTTTTGAATCATTTACAATTTGTCTAGCAACTTCAGGTCTAAATAAAATATTAGTACCATCAAAATTATTTTCGGCTGCATTTTTATTATTATTTTTGCTTAAAATTTTTTTTAAATTATCTCGTAATAAAGCTGCAATCATAAAGTTTTCAATAAAAAATTTATACAATTTATATTTTTCTTTAAAAGAAAGAGCGTTATTATTAGTTATGATTACTTTTTCTTTAATTCTTCCTAAATCACCATCATTTAAAATAATAATAATTTTTTTTGGATTTATTATTTTGCAAAATTTTTCATTATACAAATAGTAATCCTCTAAACCCCATCCTGGGGTACTGCTATTAATGAAATTAAAATCGCTAAATATATTTTGTAATTTATTTATATAAGTATCTTTATCTTTCAGATATTTTCCAAATGTAAAAGAGTCTCCCAGTATAAGGATTTTTTCATTTTCATTTTTAACTAATTGAGTAATTCTATTTCTATAATTACCTAAAGAATAACTAGCAAAATATTTTTTGTTCCATCTATCCATTTTATGATAATGATTTTTCTTTAATGCAACAAAATTTTTATTTTTATCAATTATTTCAGCATAATAACTTTGTAAATTTATTGGATAAAATATTCTTAAAAATGCTTCTAAAATAATGACTATAAAAAATATAGAAATGAATAATAATAATAAATTTTTTTTCATAAAATATTAATATAAACATATACAATACCACTATACACATGAAAATTTTTAACGATAATAGTTGTAGCTGGATAAATGATTTAGATCCAAGATCAAATATTAAAGTTTTTGAAAAAAATAATGAAGAATGTGAATGGCTTATTGTTGGGGCTGGTTATACTGGATTATCTGCGGCAAGAAAATTAGGTCAACTTTATTCAAATCAAAAAATATTTTTAGTTGATGCTCAGCTGGCAGGAGAGGGAGCAAGTTCTAGAAACTCTGGTTATCTAGTCGATACAACACTAAATGATGGTTTTACCACTAATAAAGAATTAGATAATTATAAAAAAAAAGCAGACATTTATAAATTAGGAATAGAGACAGTTCAAAAATTTATAAAAGAATATCAAGTAGATTGTGATTGGAACGAATGTGGAAAATATTTTGCATCTTCAAAGCAAGAAGATAGGAAAATATTAGAAAATTTTTCTAACACTCTATCTAAATTAGGTTTTGAACATAATTTATTATCTAACGAAGAACTTAAAAAAAGATTGGGTACTAATTTTTACAATATTGCTCTTCATACAAAGGGAGGGATTTTATTACATCCAGGTAAATTGGTTAGAGCTATGATTGATACATTGCCAGAGAACGTAATTCTTTATGAAAATTCCTCATTATTAGACTGGAAAAAGAAAAATGATACAGTCATTTGTAAATTTAAAAATGGTTCAATTAAAACTAAAAAGATTATTTTTGCTACAAATGGATTTCTGAAGTCTTTGGGAATAAAATCAAATTATAATTTTCCTATTACTTTGACAGCTAGTATGACTAGATCTTTATCGGATGAAGAGTTTATATCTCTTGGTGAACCTAAAGAATGGGGTGTCTTACCAGTTAGACCGATGGGAGCCACTATAAGAATGACTAAAGATAGAAGAATTTTAATTAGAAATACTGCAGAAGTTTACAATCCTTATCAAATGTCTAAAACTGAATTAAATAAAAGATCATTAAAACAAAAGATTGGAATAAAAAAAAGATTTCCTGAATTACCAAATGATATTATTCAATCTTCCTGGTCAGGCATTGTTTCAAGGACAAGAAATAGTTCTCAAATTTTTGAAAAAATAGATAACAATATATTTGTTGCAGGTTGTTATAATGGCTCTGGTATTGGAGTTGGTACTTTATTTGGAGAACAAATAGCAATCAAAGCAAGCAATGAAAACACAAAAGAGATAGAAACTATTGAAGCAAGAAGCAAGCCTACTTGGCTTCCACCAGACCCAATTTTAAGCATAGCAATCAAAACTAGATTGATTTATGAACGTTTCAAAGCTAAATCAGAAATATAAATAGGTACCTAAAAATACTTATTAATTTATTAAATATGAATACATCTAATTACATAAAACTTTTGCCTTTTTTTTTATCAGTTTATTTAATTTTATTCTCAGCATTTAAGAATGATCAGATTATTTTACCAATAGATGATGCTTATATTTATTTTCAACAAGCGTATCTATTTTCTAAAGGAAATTTTTTGCAATTCAGTAATTATGATCTTCATGCTAACGCGTGTACATCGTTTATTTATTATATAATTTATACAATTTTTTGGCTAGTTACTGGTTTGATTGATATTGATTTAAAAAACCAGATTCAGTTAGTAACTGTATTTAATTTAATTTTAAATTTATTATTATTTTATTTTTACCTAATATCACTACAAAAAATATTTTTTTCACAATTTAATAAAAATTATTTATCATTTTCAGTACTAGTTTCTGTAGTACCTGTATATTATGTATTCTTTATTGGATTAGAAACTGGATTGACAACACTGTTAGTTTTGTTGCAATTTTTATTTATATACAAAGGTAAAAATAATTATTTTTTAATAACCTCAATAATTGCTTCATTAAATAGGCCAGAAAATTTAGTTTTAAATTTTGTACTTATATTAGTTTTTTTAATTATAAATCCAAAAATAAAAAAAGTTGAAATTTTATTATTGTTATTATTATTTATTTCGTTGTTTACTATTCCATCAATGAATTATTGGGCATATTCAGAAATTAAAACAAACAGTGCTGCTAGAGTGGGATGGGGTCTTGGAAATATTTTAAGATTACCTGGAAATATTTATGATTTTATAGGTTCAATTTATCAAAATCCTGACTTCATACCAAAAAAATTCAATATTTTTTTTGATTCACTTAAACTAATGTTAAATTTTCTTCTTTATTATGGTGTGTTTAAAATTATGTTAAATTCATATAACAAAATTTCCTTTAAAATTAATAAAGATAATTTTTTATATTTGATATCAGTAATTAAAAAGAAATATAGATTTGAATTTTTAGCAACAGTATTTATTATTTTTTATTCAATCACACCACTTACACTGAGTTTTACAGGAGAGTGGGCTAGATATATAGTGCCAATATTTCCAATATTTTTCATGCTCTGTTTAAAATTATTTAATCCAAATAAATTAATTTTAAAATTTTTATTATTATTAAATTTAATTATGTTCCCATTTTATTTAATTAGTCATCTAAATTCTACTTATATAATTAAAAAATTACATTTTGATTTAGCATCAAAAGTAAATTTAATTACTAAAAATTCAGATGTCGTAGCAACCACAGCCGCTGGATATCTATCTTTATTTACAAATGGAAAGATAATTGACGTTTATGGTCTTGGTACAGCAAGATATTCTGCATTAGATAGAAATAATTTAAAAAGTGTCTATGAACTTGTAAACACTGAGGGTTTTACTTATTTATTAACTTTCAATTATGGAGATAAAACAAGAACATACATGGATTTAGGTCATTTTAAGAAAGCTTTGCCTGACTCAACTTTCACAATTATTCAAACAGAAAGTGTAGATTATCCAGTCGATGATAGCAAAATAAACTTTAGTTTTATTAAAGTTAATTAAGTAAATTTAAAAAATAATTTTTTATTTTAATACAGACATTGGATCTAATCTTGTTTGAAACCAATTAATCCTAAAATCTAAATGGGGTCCAGTTGATCTTCCAGTAGATCCTACAGTTCCTATCATGTCTCCTTGATTTATCTGATCACCAACTGAGACTAATACATTTTCTAAATGAGAATATATTGTTGATATCCCATGACCATGATCCATTATAACTGTGCCACCAGTATAGTATAAATCATCTTCAGCCATCGTAACGACACCTGAGCCAGAAGATTTAATCATCGTTCCTTGTTTAGCAGCAATATCTATACCATAGTGAGGCCATCTTGGTTTACCATTTAAAATTCTTTGACTACCATAAACACCACTGATTATTCCTTCAACTGGCATGATAAATTTTTCTTTAAAAAATTGTAGATCTGAATTAATTGCTCTTGCTTCTCCAATTGCATTATTTTCTTTTTTAATTCTTTTATATACAGACTCAGGTGGAGTAACTTTACTTTCTGCCAAACCATCTATTCTTTGTATATTATATTTTCTCTTTAAAACTTTTTTTGTAGTTATTGATTTTTTTCCATTAATAATTTTTGTAAATGTTAGGTCATATTTTTGATCTCGATCTATACCAAAGACAAAAAAACCATCTTTTGAGACTTTAACTTCTTTTTTTCCAACCAAAATTTTAGCATTAGGGTTAGTTTTACCTAATATAAAATGACCTTGTAGAAATTTACCTTGGAATTCAATAGCTTTTGCTGGTGATATAAAAATTAAAAAAACAAAAAAAATTCTATAAATTATTGAGCTGTCCATCCACCATCTATAATTATTGATGTTCCAGTTATCATTGAAGATGCTGATGATGCCAAAAAACATACTGTTGTCGCAACATCACTTTCAGTGGCCGCTTTTCCCATCGGAATATTTCCAAGAGCTAATTTTTTAAATTTTTTGTTTTTAAAAAAGTTTTTAACCATAGGTGTTTCAACAAAAGTAGGTGCTACCGTATTAACTCGGATATTTTTTTTTGCTAATTCTACACCCATTCCTTTTGTTAATCCTTCAATTCCAAATTTTGTCATATTGTATACGTTTCTACCACCCATACCCACATGACCGAGCTGTGATGACATATTTATAATTGAACCAGATCTTTTTTTATTTTTTAGCATCTTTTTTACGACAAGTTGTGCCACGTTAAATGCTGCTTTTAAATTTAAATCTACAAGGTAATTCATACTTTTTTGTTTAATTTTTTCAAAGGGCTCTGGAATATTAGTCCCTGCATTGTTTACTAGCACATCAATAATTTTAATTTTTTCTAATTTTTGTTTTAAATCTTCATAATTCATTACATCGCACGAAACTTTAATAATTTTACCTTTAACTTTTTTGATATCCTTTTCTAATTTATTTAAATCTGAAGGAGTTCTACTTAGAGCTATAACTGTTGCACCTGCTTCAGCTAATGCAATTGAACACGCTCTTCCAAGTCCTTTTCCTGCACCAGTAACTAAAGCATATTTGTTTTTAAGATTTATTTTTTGAAGATACATTAAAAGAATAATATTTTAATATCTGTGTAAATCAACTCAACTGCTACAACTAAAATGGCTAATAATCCAAGCCAAGCTATCCATCTATATTTTTTAATCCATCCAGAAATTAAAGTTGCTGCGGTTGCCATTAAAACAATTGATAAAACTAACCCAAAAACAAGAAGTCCATAATGTTCACCAGCTGCTCCAGCAACACCTAAAACATTATCTAAACTCATTGTAAAATCAGCTAATAGAACAGTCCAAATAGCCTTTAAAAAACTAGAGCTATCTACTTTAATGTCTTCTTCGTTCTCCGAGCCTTTTATTACATCTACATAAAGTTTGTAAACAATATAAAGGAGCAGCAATCCTCCTATTAACCTCAACCCTGTAATTTGTAAAAGATATGCGGTAAGCAATGTTAAAATAATTCTTAAAATAACTGCACCACCAATTCCCCAGAAAATAACTTTTTTTCTTTGTTCTGGTGGAAATTTAGATGCAACCATTCCAATTATAATTGCATTGTCTCCAGCTAAAACTAAATCAATAAGAATAATTTGAGTTAATATTGCTATTTGCTCAGGTGTAAAAAATTCTGCAAACATTATTGTTGTAGTATCATGTCTGCACCTTTTTCTGCAATCATTATTGTTGGGGCATTTGTATTACCTGAAGTGATGTTTGGCATTATTGATGCATCTATAACTCTCAAATTATTAATACCCCTAACCTTAAGTTTTTCATCTACTACAGACATTTCATCTTGACCCATTTTACAGGTTCCCACTGGATGAAAAATAGTTTGTGCATAATTAGAAGCTTCTTTAACTAACTCCTCATCATCATTTAAATGAATGCCAGGTCTGTATTCTTCTGGAGTGTATTTTTTGAAAGTTTTCGACTCCATTATAATTTTTCTAGTTAATTTAAGTCCTTTAGCTGCAATCATTCTATCGTGATCAGTTGATAGATAGTTTTGTTTTATTTTTGCATAAGTTCTTGAGTCTTTATCAACAATACTAACATGCCCTCTACTTGTTGGTCTGATATTTGAAACAGTAGGGGTGAATGCATGAAAATCGTGATTTTTTGTTGCTCCCAAAGTATCCATACTCATAGGTTGAACATGCCATTGTAAGTCTGGTAGTTCTAAAGATGGATCGCTTTTGGCAAACATACAAAGTTGACTAGCACCCATAGTCATTGGGCCGCTTCTTTTAAAAACGTATTCTAAGCCAATCATTAAATTTCCAAATAAACTATTTATTTTTTTATTTAAGGATTTTAATCCATTAATTTTATAAATTGGTCTAAGCATTAAATGATCATGTAAGTTTTCTCCAACCCCATTTAAATTTTGCACCATATCAATCCCAAGATTTTTTAATTTTTCAGGATTTCCTATTCCAGAAACTTGTAAAATTTGAGGAGAGCCAATAGCTCCTGATGAAATTATAATTTCTTTATTTGCTTGTACTTTTTTTAATTCATTTCCCTCCCAATACTCAACTTCTTTAGCAGTTTTATTTTCAAAATTTATTTTTTTGACATGTGAATTGGTTAAAATTTTTAAATTTTTTCTGATCTTGATTGGGTTTAGATATCCGACAGCTGTACTACATCTAAAGCCATCTTTTTCAGTTACTTGGAAATAACCACAGCCATGATTATCACCAGTATTAAAATCTTTTGTTTTTGGAATACCATATTCCTCAGCAGCATTTTGAAATTCATCTAAAAGAGGCAGATGTATTCTTTGATCTGAAACAGATAAAGGACCTCCAACTCCATGGAACTTATCTTTTCCTCTTTCTTGGTTTTCTGCTTTGATAAAATATGGCAAAACATCATCCCATCCCCAACCAGTATTACCTAATTGTCTCCAAATATCATAATCTCTGTGTTGACCTCTAATATAAAGCAGACCATTGATAGAAGAACTGCCTCCTAATGTTTTTCCTCTAGGATACCTAATAGAAATGTTGTTCATGCTCTCATCAGGCTCTGTTTTGTAGCACCAATCAGTCTTTGGGTTGTGCATTGTTTTGAAATAACCAACAGGAATATGTATCCAAGGATAATTATCCTTGCCTCCAGCTTCAATTAATAACACTTTATTTGAAGGATTTTCAGATAACCTGTTAGCAAGTACACATCCTGCTGATCCAGCACCTAAAATTATAAAATCAAAATTATCCATATTAGAACTCTTATAAATTAAATTTTTTTTATTTGTTATATTTCTGTACACAAAAATATCCAAATAATCCAATATTAGCACTTGTTTTAGAATTCATTCTTTGACAAGGTTTCATTTTTAAAAATAAAGAGAGGGAAACAAATGAAAAAAATCATTTCAATGTTATTTGCAGTTGCAATGGTATTTGGATTTATTTCGAATGCTAATGCTGCGAAAACACTAAAATGTCAGACAGTTCTTAACACTAAGGCTGATGAAGTTAAAATGTTAAAAGACTTTACTGACACTGTTACAACTTTGACAGGTGGATCTCTTAAGTTTGAAATTATGCCTGCAGGAGCAGTTGTTGGTGTAAAAGAAACTTTAGATGCTGTTGATAAAGGACTTATCGACTGTGGATTTGCTTGGACACACTATTGGTCAGGTGATCACCCTGCCGCTATGTTATTTGGTTCGCCAGTAGCAGGTGGTGGTGTTGGTATTGACAACATCGCATTCTTATCATGGTTTCAGTATGGTGGAGGAAAAGAGCTATACGACAGACTATGGAAAGAAATGGGAAGAGATATTAAAGGATTTATGATTCAACCAGTTGGTCCTGAAGCTTTAGGATGGTTTCCAAAACCAATTAAAGATATGGCTGATTTTAGAAAATATAAATTCAGAACTCCTCCAGGAATTCCAGGACAAACTTATAAAGACATCGGTATAGCATCTGTTGCTATGGGTGGTGGAGATATTCTACCAGCTTTAGAAGCAGGAACTATTGATGCTGCTGAATGGTGTTGTCCAAAACCAGACTTAACGTTTGGTTTCCAAAAAGTATTAAAGCACTACTACCTACAAGGTTTACACCAAGTAGTCGTAAATGCTGACTTTTATATTACTGGAAAAACATATGAAGCTATGAGTGCTCATGAGAAGAAGTCTCTAGAAGTTGCAGCAAATGCATCTCTAGCGAAATCTCTAAGTTACAGAATCTATGAAAACGGAAAAGCTTTAAAAGAGCTTACAGAAGTTCATGGTGTAAAATTAGAAGATACTCCTTCTGATTACTTCACAGAATACATGGCAGCTGCTAAGAAAAGTTTGGAAACAAACGCAGCTAAAAATGCATTCTTTGCTGAAGTTTGGGACTCTATGAAAGAATTTGCTGATATCGCAGTTCCTTTCTGGAGTGGTGCTCAAATGTCTAATGCGAAGCTAGGAATGGCTCACGCAGCAACATTAAAGTAATCATTAAATAATTTTTACGTTAGAGCGGACTTAATAGTCCGCTCTAATTTTTTTATATAAAATTTTATGGCAGAAGAACCAGGTAAACTAGATATTTCAGATGAAATGATTGCCGAAAGGCGAGGTGGTTCTGGAAAAATGCCAAGTGATATGCCGTCATGGATGGCAAGTTCAATTGTAAATATCGATAAATTTAGCAAATGGGTTGGTAATGTTGTTTGTTGGATATTAATGCCATTAATTCTTGCAATGACTTACGAGGTCTTTGCTAGAAAATTATTTCATTCCCCAACAATTTGGGCTTACGATATAAGTAGATTTTTATATGGTGCACTTTTTATGCTAGGTGCTGGGTATGCACTTTCAAAAGGAGTTCACATTAGAGCAGATTTTTTATACAGAAATTTTAAAACTAAGAATCAAGGTACTATTGATTTTTGGTTATATATTTTATTTTATTTTCCAGGCCTACTTGTTTTTCTTTATATGACGATTGGTTATGTAGGTGAGTCAATTCAAAGAGGCGAAAGAGGAATGGATACAACTTGGATGCCATATATGTGGCCAATTAAAACCTGTTTATTGATAGGAATAGTGTTTTTACTTATTCAAGGGATTTCAGAATTATTTAAAAGTTATTGGGCTGCAACAAGAGGAAAATGGCCAGGAGAAGATAAATGATAGCAGAATTAATTGATCCAGCCATTTTAGGATTTATTTTAGTTGGTGTTATGCTTTTTGCAATATTTGTAGGATTTCCTATTTCATTTACTTTGATATTCTTAGGCTTTGTTTTTGGATACTTGGGATTTGGAAAATTAGTCTTTTATTTAATGACCCTCCAGTTCTCGATGGTTATGACCGAACAAACTCTCGCCGCTGTCCCGCTCTTTGTCTTTATGGGAATTATGATGGAACAAGCAGGATTAATGGAAAGATTGTTTTCTTCATTCCAAATGATGTTAGCTAAAGTAAGAGGTTCTTTGTATTATGCAGTTTTATTTGTTTCAGTTATTTTTGCTGCAGCAACGGGAATTGTTGGTGCATCAGTTACTATACTTGGAATTATGGCTGCAAAATCAATGAATAGGTCGGGCTACGATGTAAGACTTGCAGCTGGTACAATTACTGCCGGAGGAACTTTAGGAATTTTAATACCACCAAGTATTATGCTTGTTGTAATGGGTCCAATAATGGAGATACCTGTGATTGACTTATTTGCTGCTGCTATTATTCCAGGAATTCTTTTAGCAGGTTTATACGCGGGTTACACAACGATTAGATGTATGATTAATCCTAAGTTAGGACCTGTAATTCCTGAAAAAATGAGATCAGCAAGCATGAAAGAGGTTTGGATTGAGTTCTTTTTAGGTTTAGTTCCTCCTGCAGCTCTAGTTTTTGCTGCATTAGGGAGTATTTTATTTGGTTTTGCAACCCCAACAGAAGCAGCTGGTTGTGGTGCAATGGGAGCATTATTACTTTCATTAGCATATAAAAAATTAACTTTATCAAAACTTCAAGAAGCACTTGTTAAAACTTTAGAAATTACAGCTTTAATTATGGTTTTAGTTGCTGCTTCAAACTTTTTTGGTGCTGTCTTTGCGAGATTAGGAACACCTACTTTGTTAACAGAATTTTTATTAGGATTAGAGATGAACAAATATTTCATTCTAGCAATTGTAATGGTAGCAATATTTTTGTTAGGCTGGCCATTAGAGTGGGTTCCAATTGTGATGATCATTGTGCCAATAATTTTACCTTTGGTTGAAGCATTAGGTTTCAATTTAACTTGGTTTGCAATTCTAGTTGCAGTCAATCTCCAGACCGCCTGGCTATCTCCACCCGTAGCATTATCGGCATATTTTTTAAAAGGTGTAGTTCCAGAGTGGGATTTAAAAGATATTTATTACGGAATGATGCAATTTATGGTTCTACAAGTAATAGGTTTAATTTTAATAATTATATTTCCTCAGATTGCCCTATGGTTACCAACTCTCTTATATGGACAGTAGAATTTATTAGTTTAAAATAAATTTAGTGAATCAGCCAAAAGTAAAATACTCTCTTTCTAATTGGGATTTAGTTACAGTTAATCCAAATTATAAAACTTGGAATTGGAGAGACCTATTTTGTTTTTGGGGAGCAAATGTACAGAGTGTAATTGGTTTTTCATTAATATCTTCTTTATATTTAATGTATAGCTTAAATATATTTGTAGTTTTTTTTGGAATAATATTGGGATCTTTTTTTGTTTATTTATTTTCAAATATTATTGGAAAACCTTCCCAAAAATTTGGCTTACCATTTGCAGTATTGCTTAGATCCTCACTTGGATTTAATGGAGCTAAATTTTTTGGGTTAATCAGAAGTTTAGTTGGAATATTTTTATTTGGAATTCAAACTTATTTTCTGTCTAAAATTTTAGTTTACTTAATTAGAATAGTAATTTTTTCTATAGACAATTCTTTATTGCAGCAGGAAATATTTATTTTTTATTATTTTGGCATGAATATTATTGATTGGTCTGCAATAGTAATAACAATTATTCTACAGACATTGTTTTTTACTGTTGGAATGCAGTACAATAAGAAAATAATTAATTTCTCTGCGGTGACAGTCTATGCCGGTATGCTTATTTTTTTCTTTGTTGTTTTATTAAGTGATGTAAAAATAACTACCGAAGCTTTTTCAAGTATATTTAATCTTAATAACTTTTTAGATGTTAATAATTTAGCTCCTTTGATTACAGTTGCTGGAACAATATTTGCCTATTTTTCAATTTTAATAATTAGTTTTGGTGATTTTTCTAGATATGTAAAAAATGAGCAAGAATTAAAAAAAGGAAACTTAAGCTTAATTTTGAATTTAATTATTTTTTCTTTTTTATCTGTTTTTATAGTGACAGGTTCCGATGTTTTTCTTAATCAAAAATTTTCAGATATAGACAGAATTTTTACTAATCCAACTGATATAGTAGGGAAATTTGACAATATACAAATAACAATTGTCGTTCTATTTTTTATTATAATTGCTTCAGCTTCTACAAATTTAGTTGCCAATTTCATTCCATCTCAATACTCTCTAATAAATTTTGCTCCTTCAATATTAAGCTTAAAAAGCGCTAGTTATTTAATTGCTTTTTTTGGTTTGTTGATTGCAATATTCTGGCTAACTATATTGAGCCAAATAGGAATTTTATCGTTTGTTGATACATTTGGTGCTTTTTTTGGTCCTTTATTTGGAGTGATGGCAGCTGACTATTATTTAATTAAAAATCAAGAATTAAGTAATAAAGATTTATATTCTATAGATAAAGAGAGCGCTTATTATTATTCAGGCGGTTGGCATATAAAAGGTGTTTATTCTTTAATATTAGGTTTTATTTTTTCAGCTTCTACAATTTGGAACACTAATTTAATGTTTTTACAATCCTACGCTTGGATAATAGGTGCATTTGTTGCTTGGATAACATATTACTTATTAGCAAAAAAGTAATATGAAAGCTCTAGTATACACAGGTACCCAAGAATTAATTTATAGAGACGAACCAAATCCAATTGAGGTTTCAGGAGAAAGTATTTTAAAGATACATGCTTCAGGAATTTGTGGTTCGGATATGCATGCTTATCATGGACATGATGAAAGAAGAGTGCCTCCATTAATATTGGGACATGAGGTAAGTGGAGAAGTTCAAAATGGGAAATTCAAAGGAAAAGATGTTGTTTTAAATCCTTTAATCACTTGTGGTAAATGTGAATATTGTACAAGTGGAAGAGAGCATCTTTGTCCAAAAAGAATTATTTTGGGTATGAATAAACCTATTGAAAGGCAAGGAGTTTTTGCAGAATTTGTGTCAACACCCGATCAAAACATTTATGAAATTCCAGATGGTCTAGATAAAAATGAGGCTCCAGTAGCAGAGCCAACCGCTGTTTCTTTGCATGCAGTATTAATGGGTGAACAAGCATTAAGCAAACCTTTATCTGAATGCAAAACCTTAATTCAAGGTGGTGGTGCGATTGGTCTATTATGTGGTCTAATATTATCTAAAATTAAAGGCAACAAGAATATAATTCTATCTGATCCAAATAAATTGAGACTAGAGGAATGCTCTAAATATTTGGAAGCCAAATATGTAGCTCCAAACGACAAAGAAATAAATAGTAATAACTTTGATATAGTTTTTGATACTGTTGGACTAGAAATCTCAAGACAACAAGCAATCGAAGTAGTAAAACCAGGTGGAACCATTATTCATATAGGTTTAACTCAGCCTGAAGGTACCTTTAATTTTAGAAAAATGACTTTACAAGAAGTTACAGTTATTGGCACCTATTGTTATACAAATAAAGATTTTGAGCAAACTTTAAATATTTTAGCTAACAAGGATATTGGGTCATTAGATTGGATAGAATTTAGAGAATTAAAAAGTGGGGGAGATGCTTTTAAGCAAATTCATGACGGCACATGTGTTGCCCCTAAAATTATCCTTTTACCTTAGAAAATAAGTCAATTTTAGAGTTAATAACTCTAGATCCACCTGTTTTAAGCTCCTTAGATACTACCGGTGCAGATATCATAAACGACCAATAAATCAAAAGCAAAAAAACAAATATAATTTTCATATTATTCATTTAGCAATCAATCTTGAATTTAGAATGTTTAAATTGTGACTGAATATTGAATTTATAAATAATTTATTTATAAGAATATCATGTTTAAATTTTTTTATATTTTTGTTACATCATTAATTTTTCTTAACTCTGCACTCGCTGAAAATATAAATATTTTTAAATTTACAGAGCAAGAGCTTTCAGAACTCGATGTTCGTAAGGTGAGAGGAGCAGATAACAAAACAGTTTATACTGTTGGATCAAATGAGAATGGTAATTTTTTAAAAGCAGTAGCTGATAACGCTGCTTCTGGCCTTGGAAAAGAGGTTAAAATCGATCTAAATAAAACACCTTTTATTAATATTACCTGGAAAATTGAGAAAGATTTGCAAGGTATTAATGAGAATTCAAAAAAAGGCCATGACTTTGCAGCTAGAGTTTTTGCAGTAAAAAAAACAGGAGCAACACCACTTTCAAATAGAGCAATTAATTACGTTTTTTCAAGCAATAGTACAGTTGGCCAGAGTTGGCCAAGCCCATATACAAAAAAATCAATAGATAATGTATTAGCAACCACAAAAGATAATTTGAATGTTTGGGTAACGGTAAAAGCCAATGTTAAGGAAGATTTTAAAAAATTTCATGATCTAGATGTGAATGAACTAGATGGTTTGGCTATAATGGCTGATACTGATAATTCTAAAATGAAATCAATATCTTATTTTCAGAATATTTATTTTTCAGCAGATTAATTACCATTTTAAATACTTTTTTAATCCAATACTTAAAAACGATAATAAAATAGCTGCAATAACATCAGCGATTGGAATTGCATTTGGAAATCCAAAGTTCCATAAAATTACACCAATTAACCAAATTAAATAAATTTTCATTAAAGATATTATATCTTAGTTTATATTAAATTTTTATTTATTTGATATTATTAACTTATGCATAAAAACTTTACTCATAATGTTAAAGTGTATTATGAGGATACAGACGCTGGTGGAGTCGTGTACTATGCTAATTATTTAAAATATTTAGAAAGAGCTAGATCTGAAGCGTTATCAACTATTGGATTAAGCAATACAAAAATAAAAAATGATTTTGGTGCTCTAATAATTGTTAAATCGTGCAATATTGAATATAAAAAATCTGCATATCTAGAAGATGATTTACAAATTAAATCTTTTATTGAATCTATTTCAAAAACTTCTTTTTTAATGAATCAATCAATATTTAAAGATGAGGAATTGATTGTAGAAGCTAAAATTCATCTAGTATTTATAAACGAAAAATTCAAACCAGTTAAAATTCCAGAAAAAATTTTATCAGAATTTAAACCTTATACTTCTAGTTCATAGTTATTTTTCTAGCTTTTTTAAATAAATCTACAATCATTCTTTCAGATACAAGCTTGGTATTTACATTTCTGGGGCTAGGGTGGTAGCAGGCAATTAATTTAATATTTCCTGGAAGTAAATAGGATTTTCCATGAATAAATTTTATATTTTCTTTTAAGTTGTATTTTTTTTTATAAAATTTAACACAATTATCAAATGCCACTTTTCCTAATGAAATAATAGTTTTTAATTTTTTTAAATTATAAATCTCGCTATCAAAGTATTTTGAACAATTATTAAGCTCTTCTATTTTAGGTTTGTCTCCAGGAGGAACACATTTTAATATATTAGTTATATATGTCGATTTTAATTTGAGACCATCATTTAGATTTTCTGAATTTGGTTGGTTTGAAATTTTAGCTTTAAATAAACATTTAAATAAAAAATCTCCAGATTTATCACCTGTGAATGCTCTTCCTGTTCGTGTGCCTCCGTGTGCTGCTGGGGCCAATCCAATTATTAAAATTTTTGCATCAATTTCGCCAAAACCTGTAACTGGTTTTCCCCAGTAAGTTTCATTTATGTTTTGTTTTCTTTTTTCTGTTGAAATTTTTTTTACAAAATTAACAAGCCTTGGACATTTTTTACATTTAAGAATTGTTTTATTTAAACTATCTATTTTAATATTCATAAATGAAAATTTTAAATTATTTAGTCATAATATTTATATGCATTAATCCCTCAGTTAAAGCAGATTCAAAAAAAACTTTTATTGATGAATTGCAAAAGGGTGGAAAATTAATTTTCATAAGACATGCTTATGCCCCTGGTGGCGGCGATCCAGATAATTTCGATATTAATGATTGTACAACTCAAAGAAATTTAAGTGATAGTGGTAGAGTTCAATCACAAAAAATTGGCAATTTTTTTAAGAAAAATAAAATTTCAATTGGAAAAGTTTATTCTAGTGAATGGTGTCGATGTAAAGAAACAGCATCTATTGCCTTTAAAGAATATGAAACTAAAAATTTTCTAAACTCATTTTTTAGCACAAAATTTGCAAATAATAGAAAAAAGCAAATTATTGATTTTGATAAATTTATTAGTGCTTGGGACAAAGATCAAAATTTAGTTTTTGTTACACATTATGTAGTGATTTCTGAAATTTTAAATTATGCACCATCATCTGGAGAGATTGTTGTTTCGGATAAAAGTTTAAAAGTTATTGATACTTTAGAAATTGAATATTAAATTAAATTATTATGTCATCTAAAAGAGCCATGAGACAAGCGCAAAAGCAAGCATACGCAAAGCATCGTTCAAATATTACACATAGCAGATTTGAACTTAAGAAAAAATTTATTACCAAAAACAAAGAGGAAAAAAAAAATAAAAGCTAACTTTCTTGATCAAATTTCTCTATTTTTTTACAAGTAGAGATTTTAGATAAACTTTCGACATCATTTAAAACAGCCTTAACAAATATTTCTGGTTTATCTTTTTCAAATAAAATTTGAGTATAAAACTGAGGATATCCATGTTTTAATGTAAGTATTTTTCCATCTTCTTCATAAATATTTCTCACATAGGAGTTTTTCTTTTTAACGCTTAAATCTGTGATCTTATATTTTTGATAAGTTTTTTCATTATAAACGTAATTACGTGTCATAATTAGTTCATTAAGATTTAAAATGTATTCATTTTTTAAAAAATCATCCTCTTTATGATCACATTTGCTCAATACAATAATTTCTGATTGAGAATTAAAGGATATAAAAAAAAATGATAAAAAAAATATTAAAAACTTATTTTCTCTCATTCTTATCTACAAAAAATAAAGCTATAATAAATATTACAGTCCAAGCAAATACAGACAATGTTTTTAAAGGAGTGGTATCTGCCCCCCAAACATCAAAGAATAAAGCACCGATAATTATACCTATAGCATAGATAATACTTACAATTTTAACTTTACTCATAGTTTATATTACTCTTTGATTAAATTTTTCTTGAAAAGAGACATACCATTCTTGATTTTATAAGAATAAGATTCCTTAAAGCTCTCAAGCTGCCAACCAGTAAGCCTTTTTTCAATTTTAATTATATTTTCTTTTTTCCAATCATCAGTTGTTTCTTCAAGCTTCCAAAGTCGTTTTTCATCATTACTTCTTCCGCAACCATAACAATAGCCTGTTGATGGATCAGTTTTACAAATACTTATACAAGGTGAAATAATCATTTTTTATAAATTAGTATAAATTTTATTAGATAAATAGATAATTTTTTAACAATTGTCATTGGACAAATAGTTTCAATAATATATAAAACCTCGTAATTTGTGGGGCGATGGCGGAATTGGTAGACGCGTTGGTCTTAGGAACCAATATGGCAACATGTGAAGGTTCGAGTCCTTTTCGCCCTACCATTAAGATATTATGAAAATTACAGTAGAAAATAAAAAAGGTTTAAATAAAGATCTTAAAATTTTTATCGATAAAGAGACAATGAACTCTTACATGGATGAAAAATATGAAGAGATTAAAGGTAGTGTAAACCTTAAAGGATTTAGACCAGGTAAAGTTCCAAAAGAAATTTTAAAAAGACAATTTGGTAAAGCAGTTTTTGGAGAGGTCTTAGATAAAGTTTTAAAAGAAACATCAACTAAAGCATTAGAGGAAAAAAAGATAAAACCAGCTGGTCAACCAAAACTTGATTTAAAGACTTACGGTGAAGACAAAGATTTAGAATATGTTTTATCAGTAACAGAGCTACCAAAAGTAGAAATTAAATCTTTAGAAAATATTAAATTTGACGAATACACCGTTAAAATTGATGAGAGTGAAACTGATAAAAGAATAAAAGAAATAGCAAAAAACCAACCAAATTTTAAGGAAGTAAGTCCTGATACAAAAGCTAAAAAAGGTGATTTAGTTACTTTAGATTACAAAGCAACAGTTGATGGTAAGGATTTTAAAGGAAGTGAAGGAAAAAATACTCAATTAACTTTAGGTAAAGATTTATTTTTAAAAGGCTTTGATGAGCAATTAATTGGAGTTAAGAAAGATGATCAAAAAGTTGTAGAAGCAACTTTGCCAGAAAATTTTCCAGAAAAAGAATTAGTAAGCAAAAAAGCTAAATTTAATTGTAAAATTTTAAGTGTTAAGCAATCAGAAGAAGTAAAAATTGATGATGATTTTGCAAAAAATTTAGGAGCAAAAGATTTAAAAGATTTAAAAACATTAATTTCAAAACAAATTAATGATGAATATAAAAATTCTCTAGATCAATTATCTAAAAACCAAATTTTAAAAGAAATAGAAAAAATTAAAATAGATGAAGTTCCAGAAAACTTAATTGAGGAAGAAGTTAAAGTTCTTTCACAAGGTATGTCTGAGGAAGAAACTAAGAAAAATAAAAAAGATTTTGAAGAAAAAGCGAAAACAAGAATTAAAACTGGATTAATTCTAAATGAGTTTGGTGAAAAAAATCAAATTAAAGTAACAGAACAAGAAGTTCAAGCAGAAGTGCAAAAACAACTAAGAATGATGCCGGGTCAAGAAAAAATGGTTATGGATTTTTATCAAAAAAATCCATCTGCATTAGCGAGTTTAAGAGGAACCGTATATGAAGAAAAAATTTTAAATTTAATTAAAGAAAAAGGTAAAGCAAATAAGAAAGAAATTTCAAAAGAAGAGGCTGAAAAGATTTTAAAAGAAGCTCATAAACACGACCATGATCATGACCATAACCATGGTGAAGAAAAAAAAGAAACTAAGAAAAAATCTTCCACAACATCTGCGAAAGAAAAAAAACCTGCAACTAAAAAGGCAAAATCAAAGCCAGCAGCTAAAAAAGCAAAAAAAGTTAGCAAAAAGTAATCTCAAGTTGTATAAGTAGAACGAATCAACTTATGACATCAAAATTATCAGAACATATGAGCAATCTTGTACCAATGGTTGTTGAGCAATCTAGCAAAGGTGAAAGAGCTTACGATATTTATTCAAGACTATTAAAAGAAAGAATTATTTTTTTAACAGGTCAAATTAATGACAACGTTGCATCATTAGTTACTGCTCAATTATTATTTTTAGAGGCTGAAGATCCAAAAAAAGAAATTTATTTATACATCAATAGTCCAGGAGGTTTGGTTACAGCAGGACTTGGTATCTATGATACAATGCAATATGTGAAGCCAGATATCTCCACTTTATGCATGGGTCAAGCAGCTTCCATGGGTTCTTTTTTGCTTGCAGCTGGTACAAAAGGAAAAAGATTTTCATTACCAAATTCAAGAATAATGGTTCATCAACCATCTGCAGGTTTTCAGGGTCAGGCAACTGATATTGAAATTCATGCTAACGAAGTTTTGTCCTTAAAGAAAAGGCTCAATGAAATTTATTCAAAGCATACTGGAAAAAGTGTTGACGAAATAAAATCTGCTCTTGAAAGAGATAATTTTATGACCGCAGATGTCGCACAATCTTTTGGTCTTATTGACGAAGTAGTAGAAAAAAGATCTTAATACACAATATATTGAGTCATTATTAATCGAAACTTGATTAGTGTGAGTCTTCTATAATAAAGTATGTAAACTGATTCGTTATAAAAATTAAAATGACAACAAATAATAAAAATATTCTTTACTGTTCTTTTTGTGGCAAAAGCCAACACGAAGTAAGAAAGTTAATTGCTGGTCCAACCGTTTTCATCTGTGATGAATGCGTTGAACTATGTATGGATATTATAAAAGAAGAAAGCAAAGATACTTTTGTAAAACATCAAGATGGTCTTCCATCTCCAAAAGAAATTTGTTCAGTATTAGATGACTATGTTATTGGTCAAGCTCATGCGAAGAAAGTATTATCTGTTGCAGTTCACAATCATTACAAAAGATTAAATTATGAAAGCAAAACAAGTAAAAATGTTGAGCTATCAAAGTCTAATATACTTTTAGTGGGTCCTACAGGTTGTGGAAAAACATTACTTGCACAAACTCTAGCTAGAATTTTAGATGTTCCATTTACAATGGCTGATGCAACCACTCTAACCGAAGCAGGTTATGTTGGAGAAGATGTTGAAAATATTATTTTAAAATTACTGCAAGCTTCAGATTACAATGTTGAAAAAGCTCAAAGAGGAATAGTTTATATTGATGAGGTTGATAAAATTAGTAGAAAATCTGAAAACCCATCAATCACAAGAGATGTGTCTGGAGAAGGAGTTCAGCAAGCTCTTCTTAAAATAATGGAAGGAACAGTTGCAAGTGTTCCACCTCAAGGTGGCAGAAAACATCCTCAGCAAGAATTTTTACAAGTAGATACTACAAATATTTTGTTTATTTGTGGAGGTGCTTTTGCAGGACTTGATAAGATAATCTCTCAAAGAGACAAAGGCACTTCAATTGGTTTTGGTGCAGATGTAAAAAATACACAAGATAAGAAAACTGGTGAATGGATGAAAGGATTAGAACCTGAGGATTTATTAAAATTTGGATTGATTCCAGAATTTATTGGAAGACTTCCAATGATAGCAACACTTGAAGATTTGGATGAAAAATCTTTAATCAAAATATTACAAGAACCAAAAAATTCTTTGACAAAACAATATCAAGAATTATTTAAATTAGATGGCGCTAAACTAACTTTTAAAGAAAATGCTTTAAAAGAAATAGCGCAAAAAGCAATAAGCAAAAAAACTGGAGCAAGAGGTTTAAGATCAATCTTAGAGAATATTTTATTAAGAACAATGTATGATCTTCCGAGTCAAGATAATATTGAAGAGGTTATTGTTGATGCTGGCGCAGCAAAAGGACAGTCACAACCAATCTTGGTTCATGCTAAAGGTGACAATAAATCTAAGTCAAATAAGACCACAGCGGCTTAATATCCTTAATAAGTAGAAAATACCTATTGCATTATAATATATAATATCCATATTATTCGCATGGACGTCAAAATTTCACTTCCCTTACTACCACTGAGAGACATTGTAGTCTTCCCAAGTATGGTAATTCCTCTGTTTGTAGGAAGAGATAAATCTATTTCAGCACTTAATGAAGTGATGAAAAAAGATAAAAAAATTATTTTGGTTACGCAAAAAAATTCAGAAATTGATGACCCTAAGAAAACTGATGTTTTCATGTATGGTTGTGAAGGAAGTATTTTGCAACTATTAAAGCTTCCTGACGGAACTGTAAAAGTTTTAGTTGAGGGTACAAAAAGAGTAAAAATTTTAGATTTCAAAGATAATGAAAAATTTATAACTTGCGATTACACTCACTATATTGATGTTTTGCCTAAGGAAGAGGATTTATTTCCTTTAGCTGCTACAGCCTTAAGAAGATTGGAAAAATTAACATCTATTAATAAAAAAATTTCCAATGAAACTATAAATAATATTAAACAGTTAAAAGACCCATCTCAAATTGCTGACAATATTGCATCTCATATAACTGCTACTATTTCTGAAAAACAACAAATATTTGAAACTGTAGATGTAAAGAAAAGATTAAATGCCATTATTAAAATTATGGAAAATGAAACAAGTATTATTGGTGTTGAAAAAAGAATTAGAGGTAGAGTTAAAACCCAGATGGAAAAAACACAAAGAGAGTATTATTTAAATGAACAACTTAAAGCGATCCAAAAAGAACTTGGTGAAATTGAAGACGGTAAAGATGAAACAACCAGTCTGAGTAAAGCAATTACAAAATCCAAGATGCCTAAAGAAGTAGAGAAGAAGTGTCTACAAGAGTTAAAAAAATTAAAAAATATGAGTCCTATGTCAGCAGAGGCAACAGTTGTGAGAAACTATTTAGATTGGATGACAGAACTTCCATGGCACAAAAAAAGTGAGGTTGATATAGACTTAAAGAAAGCTCTAGATATTCTTGATAAAGATCACTTTGGATTAGAAAAAGTTAAAGAAAGAATAATAGAATTTTTAGCTGTTCAAAAAAGAATGGATAAAATTAAGGGTCCGATTTTGTGTTTAGTTGGACCCCCAGGTGTTGGAAAAACCTCATTAGGAAAATCAATTGCTAAAGCTACCAACAGAGAATTTGTAAGAATGTCTGTTGGCGGAATGAGAGATGAGGCAGAAATAAGAGGTCATAGAAGAACTTATATTGGATCTTTGCCAGGAAAAATTATTCAGATGATGAAAAAAGCTGGTACAAAAAACCCGTTAATTTTATTAGATGAAATAGATAAAATAGGAAATGATTATAGAGGAGATCCATCATCAGCTTTATTAGAGGCTTTAGATCCCGAACAGAACACTACATTTAATGATCATTATCTAGAAGTTGATTATGATTTATCAGACGTAATGTTTGTAACTACTGCTAACACTTTAAATATTTTACCTCCTTTATTAGATAGAATGGAAGTAATTAGATTAGCAGGTTACACAGAGGATGAAAAAATAAGTATTGCAAATAAGTATTTATTACCAAAACAAATCAAAGACAATGGTGTTAAAGAAAAAGAAATGAAGTTGGATGATGACATTATAAAAGAAGTTATTAGAGGTTACACAAAAGAGTCAGGTGTTAGAAATCTTGAAAGAGAAATTTCTAAACTAGCAAGAAAAGTTGTTAAAAAAATAGTTTCTGGTGAAGAAAAAGAAGTTGGAATAAACAACAAAAATTTGCCTGATTTTTTAGGTGTTCCCAAATTTAAGTTTGGAGAATTAGAAGCCGAGAATAGGGTGGGTATAGTAACAGGACTTGCTTGGACTGAGTATGGAGGAGAAATTTTAAAAATTGAAACTGTTACAATGCCAGGAAAAGGAAGAATGCAAATTACTGGTAAATTAGGTGACGTGATGCAAGAGTCAGTTAAAGCTGCAAAATCTTTTGTAAGGTCAAAATGTTTAGAATATGGAATTATACCTCCTATTTTTGAAAAAAAAGATTTTCATATACATGTCCCGGAGGGAGCAACACCAAAGGATGGTCCATCTGCTGGTATTGGAATGGTAACATCTATTGTTTCTTCAATTACCAACATTCCTGTACGAAGAGATGTTGCTATGACTGGTGAAGTAACTTTAACAGGTCAAGTTTTGCCAATTGGTGGCTTGAAAGAAAAATTATTAGCCGCGCACAGAGCTGGTATAAAAGAAGTTTTAATTCCCAAAGAAAATGAAAAAGATTTAGTTGATATGCCAAAGAAAATTATCGATGATATAAAGATTACACCAGTTGAATACGCTGACCAAGTGATAAAAACATCTTTAACAAAAGAACTTAAACCGACTGAGTGGGTAGAAGTAGATATATCCAAAAAAGATGACAAATCACAAGCGAGTATTCAATAAAATTAAGATAAATTGATTTTAGAATATATAAAATTTTTAAGAATAAATTATTGGTCAAAAAATTTTCTTTTATTTCTTCCTTTAATTTTATCACACCAGTACACTAACAACTTATATTTAATTGAGCTTTCACTATGTTTTTTATCTTTTGGTGTTTGTGCATCTGCTCTTTATATAGTTAATGATATATTTGATTTAAAAAATGATAAAAAACATTCTTTTAAGAAAAATAGACTTTTAGCGTCAGGAAAAATTCAGATTTCAACAAGCATTATTCTTTCAACTTTTTTATTAATAGTTGGTTTGTCTATAAATTATTATTTTATAAAATCAGATCAATTCTTATTTTATTTAATATTATATTTATCAATTTCTTTTTTTTATTCTTATATTTTAAAAAAAATTTATTTCCTAGATTGTATAATTTTAAGCTTATTATACATAATTAGAATTGTTTGTGGTGCTAAAGTTATCTATGCTGAGATATCTTTTTGGTTAATATCTTTTTCTTTTTTCTTTTTTCTTTCTTTAGCCTTTTTAAAAAGATTAACGGAAATGAATGCTGTAAAAAATTTGAAACATTTAAAATATAGAGGCTATTTACAGTCCGATAAATTTTTGATTGAAATTATAATGGTTATTACATCTTATATTTCAATTCTATTACTATCCCTATATATGAATTCACCAGAGGTAGTTAAGTATTATAACAACCCAGAATACCTATGGTTAATTATTGTTTTGTTGTTCTATTGGTTAAATCAAATTATTTTTCAAGTATTTAGAAAAAAAATTAAAAATGATCCTGTAACATATGTTTTAACAAATAAATTAAGTTATTTTGTTTTAATACTAATTATAATAGTTTATTTTTTATCAGTATAGATTTTATGATTGTCCATGGTTGGGGAAACTATTCAAAATTAGACTCTGAAGTTTTTTTTCCAGATACTCTTGAAAAATTAAAACTAAACCTTTTAATGACAAAATCATTGATAGGCAGAGGTCTTGGAAGAAGTTATGGAGATAGTGCAAATAATAAACATATAATTCAAACTTCAAAACTTAAAAAAATAATTAACTTTGATAAACAAAATGGATGTATAGAGTGCGAGTCAGGAGTTACTATTTACGAACTTAATGAGTTAACAATTAAAGAAGGCTGGTTTGTTCCAGTAACACCAGGAAGTAGCTATGTAACTTTAGGAGGAGCATTAGCCAGTGATATACATGGAAAAAATCATCATCTTGAGGGATCATTCTCTAAACATGTTTTATATGCTCAATTAATGTTGGCTAATGGTGAAATTGTTAAAATTTCTCATAGCAAAAATAGTGATCTTTTTAATGCAACTTGCGGAGGGATGGGTCTTACTGGTATAATTTACTCAATTAAGTTTAAATTAAAATCAATCTCTTCTAGCAATATAATTCAAACAACAATTAAAACTAAAAACTTAGAAGAAACAATAGAGCAATTTAAAATTAATAAAAAAAGTGAATATTCTGTTGCATGGCTAGATTGTGCTACATCAATTGAAAAATGTGGAAGAGGATTATTATTTTTAGGACAACATCAAAAAGATAATACCTTAACATACAAAAAAAAGAAAGTTGTTAATTATCCTCTTAATATCTTTTCGAAGTTTTTAAACTCTTATTCAATTAAACTTTTCAATTATATATACTATCATAAAAATTTTAAAAAAAAGAAAACAAATATTTTACATATAAATGATTATTTTTATCCGTTAGATAGTATAGATAATTGGTATTTACTTTATGGGGCAAAAGGATTTATTCAATACCAATTTGTAATACCTTTAGAGTTTTCAATAAATGTAATAAAAGAGATTTTTTATAAAATTTATTCATTTAATCAAGTTCCATATTTAACAACTATTAAAAAATTTGGAGCTAAAAATGATAACTATTTATCATTTCCAATGGAAGGTATAACTGTAGCATTTGATTTCAAAGCAACAAATAAAATAAAAAATTTGATAGAGTCTTTAGATGAGATAGTAGTAAATAACAAGGGCCGGGTATATTTGACAAAAGATACATTGATGAAAAAAGAAGTTTTTACAAAATATTATGAGAATTGGGATAAATTTGAAAAAGTAAGAGAAAAATATGGCGCAAAAGGAAAATTTTTTTCTAATCAATCAATTAGACTAGGTTTAAAATGAAAAAAATATTAATACTAGGTGCTAATTCTGATATTGCCAAAGAATGTGCAAATATTTGGAAATTAAGAAACGAGCAATTATTCTTGGTTGGTCGTAACGAAGATAATTTAAAAAAAATTGCAATTGACTTGAAGATAGAGAATAAATTTATTCTCCAGGCTGATTTAAGCGAAATTACCAATCATGAAGAAATTTTTAACAAAGCTATATCCGCGATGAATGGATTGGATTTTGTATTAATTTCTTATGGAGTGCTTTCAGAACAAAAAAAATGTGAAACTGATGTACAATTAGCATTAAAAGACATAAATATAAATTCATTATCAGTCATATCGTTTTTAACAATAATGGCAAATTTTTTTGAGAAACAAAGATCAGGAAAAATTGCAGTAATAACCTCAGTTGCTGGTGATAGAGGTCGATCTAGTAACTATTTATACGGCTGCTCAAAAGCAATGATTTCAACTTTTTTATCAGGTTTAAGGCAAAGACTTTTTAAATATAACATTAAAGTTATTGATATTAAACCAGGATTAGTTAGCACAAAGATGACAAAAAATTTCAAAAAAAATATTTTGTGGTCAGATCCAAAAATTATTGGAAAAAAAATTGTTAAAATTATTGATCAAGGAAAGGAAGTTACATATTTACCATCTTTTTGGTTTTATTTGATGTTTTTAATAAAAATCATACCTTTAAAAATATTTAAAAGATTAAAGTTTTAAATAGTTTTTTTAGCCATTTTTAGAGAGTAATTGATCTTGACGTTATTGTACTAAAAGATATATAACACAATGTTTTTGGATAGGGGCGGTTAGCTCAGTTGGTAGAGCATCTCGTTTACACCGAGGGGGTCAAAGGTTCGAGTCCTTTACTGCCCACCAAAACTTTAAAGTGGGGGTGTAGCTCAGTTGGTTAGAGCGATCGCCTGTCACGCGATAGGTCGAGGGTTCGAGTCCCTTCACTCCCGCCACTTTTTCCCACTTTTTGATGTTAATATTAATAAAAATGTGACGTATCAGCCCTTCAACAACAGATAAAAACTGATATATAGATTTCCATGTTATCTGATTTTTTAAAAGATTACCTACCAATAATAATATTTTTAGTAATAGCTCTCGGGTTAAGTTGTGCTTTTGTGGTTGTAAACTTTATTCTTTCACCAAAAAAACCTGATCCCGAAAAACTTTCAGCTTATGAGTGTGGTTTTGAACCTTTCGAGGATTCAAGAATGGAATTTGATGTGAGGTTTTATTTAGTCGCAATTCTATTTATTATTTTTGATTTAGAGATAGCATTTTTATTTCCATGGGCAATATCTCTCGGAAATATTGGATTATTAGGTTTTTCATCAATGATGATTTTTTTGTTCATACTTACAATAGGTTTTATTTATGAATGGAAAAAAGGCGCTTTAGACTGGGAATAAAAATTATAAACCACAATGAATAATAAAATAGATCAAGTTCCTGAGGAATTTAAAAAACTTGCTGAAGATTTTAGCAAGAATGGTTTTATAACAACTTCTTTTGATAATTTAATTAACTGGTCAAGATCAGGATCACTTCATTGGATGACTTTTGGTTTAGCTTGTTGTGCTGTTGAAATGATGCAAACAGCTATGCCGAGATATGATTTAGAAAGATTTGGAGCAGCTCCACGAGGTTCTCCAAGACAATCAGATGTTATGATAGTTGCAGGAACTTTGACAAATAAAATGGCACCAGCTTTAAGAAAAGTTTATGACCAGATGCCAGAACCAAGATATGTGATTTCAATGGGTAGTTGCGCAAATGGAGGTGGTTATTATCATTATTCATATTCAGTTGTTAGAGGTTGTGATCGAATTGTTCCTGTAGATGTTTACGTACCAGGTTGCCCTCCATCAGCAGAGGCATTATTGTATGGAATACTTCAATTACAAAAGAAAATTAGAAAAAAAGGATCTTTTATTAGATAGTTATGAAAAATTTGGAAGATCTAGAAAAAAAAATTAATTCTGAGTTAACTACCAAAATTAACAATACAGAAATAAAACATAATCAAATTTATATTGAAACAGACAAAGAAGACATTATTGATGTTGTTATATTTTTAAAAACAAATCAATATACTAAATTTAGACAACTAATAGATATAACAGTTGTTGATTACCCTGAACAAAATCAAAGGTTTGAAGTAGTTTATTTGTTTTTGAGCCATGAATTTAATCAAAGATTGATTGTAAAATATTTAATTGCTGAAAATGAAGTTATTCCATCATTAACTAGCATATTTCCGTCAGCAAATTGGATGGAGAGAGAAGTGTTTGATATGTACGGAATATCTTTCAAAGATCATCCAGATTTAAGAAGAATACTAACTGATTATGGATTTGAAGGTCACCCATTAAGAAAAGATTTTCCGTTAACTGGTCATTCAGAAGTCAGATATAGCGAAGATCAAAAAAAAGTCATTAGCGAACCAGTAAAGCTTGAACAAAATTATAGAAATTTCGATTACGAAAGTCCCTGGGAAGGAACAAAATATATTAAAGAAGAAATAGAGAATAATGACAAAAAAAATTAAAAATTTAAATTTAAATTTTGGCCCTCAGCATCCTGCAGCTCATGGTGTTCTTAGATTAATCTTAGAGTTAGATGGTGAAGTAGTTGAAAAAGCAGATCCTCATATCGGTTTACTTCATAGAGGAACAGAAAAACTTATCGAAAATAAAACTTATATGCAGGCAGTTCCTTATTTTGATCGTTTAGATTATGTCGCTCCAATGAATCAGGAACATGCTTTTGCACTAGCTATAGAAAAAATACTTAAAATAGACGTACCTATCAGAGCACAATATATAAGAGTTATCTTTTGTGAGATTGGCAGAATATTAAGTCATATTTTAAATGTTACAACTCAAGCTCTTGATGTAGGAGCATTAACACCTTCTCTTTGGGGTTTTGAGGAACGGGAAACTCTAATGACATTTTATGAAAGAGCTTCAGGATCAAGACTTCATGCAAATTATTTTAGAGCAGGAGGTGTTCATCAAGATTTGCCAAAAGGTTTAGAAGAAGATATTGCAAAATTTTGTGAAACGTTTCCAAAAATAATTAACGATTTAGAAAGTCTATTAACTGATAATAGAATTTTTAAACAAAGAAATGTTGATATTGGAGTAGTCACAAAGGAAGACGCTTTAGATTACTCTTTTTCTGGAGTCATGATTAGAGGCTCAGGTGTTCCGTGGGATCTAAGAAAATCCCAACCTTATGATTGCTATGAAAGTTTAGAATTTAAAATTCCGGTTGGAAAAAACGGAGATTGTTACGATAGATATTTATGCAGAATTGAAGAAATGAAAGAAAGTGTTTCAATTATCAAACAATGTCTAGCTAAAATGGAAAAAGGTCCAATCAAATCATTAGATGGAAAAATTAGTCCACCACCTAAGGCAGAAATTAAACAATCAATGGAGGCTTTAATACATCATTTTAAACTTTTCACAGAGGGATACAGAGTTCCAAAAGATGAAATTTATACAGCTGTTGAGGCCCCAAAAGGAGAATTTGGTGTTTACTTAATATCTGATGGATCAAGTAAACCTTATAAATGTAAAATAAGAGCACCAGGGTTTTCACATTTACAGTCAATGGATTATCTAATTAAAGGCCATATGTTAGCTGATGTTCCAGCAGTATTAGGTTCTTTAGATATTGTTTTCGGTGAGGTAGACAGATGAGTTTAAGAAGACCTGCTAAAGATCAACCGGAAAGTTTTGAGTTTAATGCTTCATCTTTAGAGGCAGCAAATAATATTGTTGCAAAATATCCCGAAGGAAAACAACACAGTGCAGTAATGGCTTTACTTTATATTGCTCAAAGACAAAATAATAATTGGATACCATTAGCTGCAATGAAGTACATCGCTAAGTTTTTAGATATGCCTTATATTAAAGTTTATGAGGTAGCTACCTTTTATACAATGTATAATTTATCTCCTGTAGGCAAATACTTTGTTCAAGTATGCACTACAACACCTTGTATGATAAGAGGTGCAAATCAATTAGTCGAGGCTTGTAAGGAAAAAATTTCTGAAAACGAATGTGAATTATCATATGATAAAAGCTGTTCTTGGATGGAAGTTGAGTGTTTGGGAGCATGTGTCAATGCACCAATGATGCAAATTAATGATGATTATTATGAAGATTTAGATAAACAAAAAACTTTAGATATTTTAGATAAAATTTTAAATGGAGAAACTCCAAAACCTGGTTCATATAGAGGAAGAGTAAATAATGAACCAGAAAATAATAGAAAAACCTTAATGGATTTAAAAAATGCTTAAAGATCAAGATAGAATTTTTCAAAATTTATATAATGATAAAGGTTCAGATGTATCTTCATCACAACAGAGAGGTGATTGGGTAAATACAAAAGAAATTACTGACAAAGGAAGAGACTGGATAATTAATGAAATTAAAGAATCTCAATTAAGAGGTCGAGGTGGAGCAGGTTTTCCTACAGGTTTAAAATGGTCATTTGCACCAAAAGAAGTTGGATCTAGACCACATTACTTAGTTATTAATGGTGATGAGTCTGAACCAGGAACTTGCAAAGATAGAGATATTCTAAGATTTGAACCTCATAAGTTAATAGAAGGTTGTTTAATTGCATCTTATGCAGTGCAAGCACATGTTTGTTATATTTATATAAGAGGTGAATATTTTGTTGATGGTCAAAAACTTCAAGCAGCAATAGATGAAGCTTATGAAAAAAAATTGTTAGGTAAAAATGCAGCTGGTACAGGATGGGATTTAGATATTTATATTCATTACGGAGCTGGTGCATATATTTGTGGTGAAGAGACTGCACTACTTGAAAGTTTAGAAGGCAAAAAAGGTCAACCTAGATTAAAACCACCTTTCCCAGCTTTGATTGGCCTATATGGATGTCCTACAATAATAAATAACGTTGAAACAATAGCAGTAGTTCCTACTATTTTAAGAAGAGGAGCCAAATGGTTTGCTTCTTTAGGAAGAGAAAAAAATACTGGAACCAAAATTTTTTGTATTTCTGGAAATGTAAACAATCCTTGTAATGTTGAAGAAGAAATGAGCATTCCTTTAAAAGAATTGATAGAAGTTCATGCTGGTGGTGTAATTGGTGGGTGGGAAAATTTACAGGCTGTAATACCTGGCGGTTCTTCAATGCCATTAATACCGAAAGAAAGATGTGAAACTTTAAAAATGGACTTTGACGCTTGTGTTGAAGAAAAAAGTGGACTTGGTACAGCAGGTATTGTGGTTATTAACAAGGATCAGGACATAATTAAATGTATGGCAAGGATTGCAAGATTTTACAAACATGAGAGTTGTGGTCAATGTACACCTTGTAGAGAAGGCTCTGGTTGGATGTGGAGAATGCTTGAAAGAATGGCAAAAGGAGACGCAACGAAGGATGAAGTAGATATGTTGGGTGATGTTACAAATCAAATTGCAGGACATACTATTTGTGCTTTTGGAGAAGGCTCATCATGGCCAGTTCAAGGATTGCTTAGACACTTTAAAAAAGAAATTGAGAAAAGAAACAATTTGGATCCTATTGTTCAAAAGAAAAACAATATTCCATATTTAGTAGATCAACATTTGTTGGATAAAAAAAATGCTTAAATTAAAAGTAAACGAAATCGAAGTTGAAGTTGAAGAGGGTTTAACTGTTCTTCAAGCCTGTGAAAAAGCTGGAGTTGAAATACCAAGATTTTGTTACCATGAAAAATTATCTATAGCAGGTAACTGCAGAATGTGTTTAGTTGAAATGGAAAAATCTCCTAAACCAATTGCCTCATGTGCTATGCCAGCTGCCGAGGGTATGAATATTAAAACAAATACTGCTTTAGTAGAAAAAGCTCGTAAGGGAGTTATGGAATTTTTATTAGCTAACCATCCTTTAGATTGTCCAGTGTGTGATCAAGGTGGAGAATGCGATCTTCAAGATCAATCAATGTACTACGGAGTAGACAAATCAAGATTTAAAGAAAACAAAAGATCTGTTCCTGAAAAAAATATGGGACCATTGATTAAAACTCAAATGACAAGATGTATTCACTGTACGAGATGTGTAAGATTTGCAACTGAAGTTGCGGGCGTTCCAGAGCTTGGTGCTATTGGAAGAGGTGAAGATATGCAAATTACAACTTATCTAGAGCAATCAATGCAATCTGAATTGTCTGCTAACGTTGTAGATTTATGTCCAGTAGGAGCCCTAACATCTAAACCTTATGTATTTGAAGCTAGGCCATGGGAACTAAAGAAAACCGAAACAATTGATGTAATGGATGCAATTGGATCGAATATAAGAGTAGATACATATGATTGGGAAGTCAAAAGAGTACTTCCAATTATAAATGAAGATATTAATGAGGAATGGATCTCTGACAAAACAAGATATGCTTGTGATGGTCTTCTACATCAAAGATTAGATACCCCATTTATTAAATACAACGGTAAGTTTGAAAAGGCCTCATGGGATGAAGTGTATAAAATAATTAAATCTAAATTTGAAAACACATCAAAAGAAAAAATATGTGGTTTTATTGGCGATTTAACCAATATGGAGACTAGTTATATTTTTAAAGAATTTTTTGATCGAACAATTGATAATAAAAATTATGAGTCAAGATCTGATAACAGATTTATAAATACATCAAAAAGAGAAAACTATTTATTCAATTCTTCTATAAATGGTATTGAAGAAGCAGATTTAATTTTGATAGTAGGTGCAAATCCAAGATATGAAGCAACTATTTTAAATGCTAGAATTAGAAAAGCTTACTTAAAAAATAATACAAAAATTATTTCACTTAATAATGTTGGTGATTTAACTTATCCTTATCAAAGTTTAGATGGTCAAACACATACTTTAAATAATATTCTTGAAGGAAATCATGACGTATCTAAAGAAATTATAAATTCAAAAAAACCAATAATCATTATTGGTGAGTCTCTACTTAGATTAAAGTCATCAGAATTTTTGTTTAATAAAACAAAAGAATTTTTGTCAAAAAATAATAAAATTTCAGATGAATGGAACTCTTTAAATATTTTGTCAACTGATGCAGCAACAGTAGGAAATATTGATCTTGGAATTATTAATAATGAAAATAATTTAATAAGTGATTTAAAAGAACACAAATTTGATATTGTTTATCTTGTAGGTCAAGACAATTTAGAATTGGATAAAAAAGATGAATTCATAATTTACCAAGGAAGCCATGGTGATAAAGGTGCTGAGTCTGCTGATATTATTTTACCAGGCGCTGCTTATACTGAACAAGACGGATACTTTACTAATTTAGAAGGAAAAATTCAAAAAGCTTTCAAAGCATCTTACCCACCAGGTCAAGCAAAAGAAGATTGGCAAATAATTAATGAACTAGCTGAATTTATGAATAATAGAAAATTATTTAATGACAAAGATGAATTAGAAAGCAGCATGTTTAATTATTTAAATTTACAAAAGGAAAAACAAGTAAATGAAATTAATAATTCTACTAATGAGTTTCAAAATGAAACTTTAACAATAAAAGTAAAAGATTATTATTTTTCAAATGTTATTGCTAGATCCTCAAAAACGATGGTTGAATGTAATAATTCTAAACTAAATTTTAAATTAACAGGTACAGAAGGTTAATATGGAATACTTGAGCATAGTTTTTCAAGAAGTTTATAAAATTTTATTCTTACTAGTTCCTGTCCTTGTTTCTGTAGCAATGATTGTTTGGCTAGATAGAAGAGTTTGGGCTTTTGTTCAAAAAAGACAAGGACCAAACGTTGTTGGTCCTTTTGGTTTACTACAATCTTTAGCTGATGCTTTAAAATATATATTCAAAGAGATCATTATTCCATCTAGCTCAAATAAAGTAATTTTTATATTGGCTCCTATAGTGACTATGACTTTAGCTTTGATCGCATGGGCTGTAATTCCATTTAGTGCAACTCAGGTTTTGGCTGATATTAATGTTGGAATTCTTTACTTATTTGCCGTCTCATCACTAGGTGTTTACGGAATAATTATGGGAGGGTGGGCATCTAATTCTAAGTATCCTTTTCTTGGTGCAATTCGTTCTGCTGCTCAAATGGTATCTTATGAAGTTTCAATTGGTGTAATAATAATTAATGTTTTACTTTGTGTTGGTTCACTGAATTTAAACGACATCGTTATTGCTCAACAAAATATGTGGTTTGTTATTCCATTATTTCCAATGTTTGTAATATTTTTTATTTCCGCTTTAGCTGAAACGAATAGACCACCTTTTGACTTACCAGAGGCAGAAGCAGAGTTAGTTGCTGGTTATCAAACAGAATATTCAGGAATGATGTATGCAATGTTTTGGTTAGGAGAGTATGCAAATATTTTATTGATGTGTGCAATGGGAGCTATATTATTTTTAGGTGGTTGGATGTCCCCAATTGATGTTTATCCATTTACATTAGTACCGGGTGCAATTTGGTTAATATTAAAAATACTTCTTTTGTTTATTTTATTTGCTTTAGTTAAAGCCATAGTTCCAAGATATAGATACGATCAATTAATGAGACTTGGATGGAAGGTTTTTCTTCCTCTTTCATTAATTTGGGTTGTATTAACTGCTAGCTATTTGTTTTATTTTAATCTTTTACCAGTAAACTAATAATGAAAATTTCTAGATTTTTTAAAACAATATTAATGACAGACTTTATTGGTGGTTTGTTAATTGCCATTAAAGAATTATTTAAGTCAAAAAAAACAATCAATTATCCTTTTGAAAAAGGTAAAATTAGTCCACGTTTTAGAGGTGAGCATGCTTTGAGAAGGTATCCAAACGGAGAAGAAAGATGTATAGCGTGTAAATTATGTGAAGCAGTATGCCCAGCTCAAGCAATAACAATCGAGTCAGCAGAAAGAGAAGACGGAAGTAGAAAAACTACACGTTATGATATTGATATGATGAAATGTATTTATTGTGGTTTGTGTGAAGAATCTTGTCCAGTAGATGCAATAGTACAAGGTCCAAATTTTGAATTTTCAACCGAAACAAGAGAAGAGCTTTATTATACAAAAGAAAAATTATTAGATAATGGAGATAGATGGGAGAACGTTTTGGAGGCTAATATTAAAGCTGACAATATCCATAGATAAAAATGATTGCACACGCTATTTTCTTTTATACATTTTCTATAATTGCAGTTGTTTCAGCGATAATGGTTACCGCTTCGAAAAATACTGTTCACTCAGTATTTTTCTTAATTCTTGATTTCATAAGTATATCTTGTCTTTTTATTATGATAGGTGCTGAATTTTTGGGTATGATCATGCTAATTGTTTATGTTGGAGCTGTAGCTGTTTTATTCTTATTTGTTGTTATGATGTTAAACGTAGCCCAACAAAAAAACCAATGGTTTTCAGGTCAACAAAGTTCCAGACATATCCCTGTAGGATTAATTATAAGTACGCTTATATTTTTTGAAATAATAATTGTAATTGGAGGCTGGAAATATAAACCAGAAATTTTTGATATTAATAATTCAGTTAGTCAAGCAAGCATTAGCAACACTCATTCACTGGGACAGATTTTATATACTGATTATATTCATGTGTTTCAAATAAGTGGAATGATCTTATTAGTAGCTATGGTTGGGGCTATTGTATTAACATTTAGACAAAGATTAGGTGTTAAAAGACAAAGTTATATCAAGCAAATATCTAGAGAAAGAGCTGAAGGTGTAGAGGTGCTAGAAGTTCAGAGTAATAAAGGAGTTAAATTAGATGATTGATATAGGTTTAGGACATTATTTAACTTTAGGAGCAGTGATATTCTCAATTGGAGTAATTGGTATTTTTCTTAATAGAAAGAACATCATTGTAATATTAATGAGTATTGAATTGATATTACTTGCAGTGAATATTAATTTAGTTGCTTTTTCTATTTATTTAGGAGATTTAGCTGGACAAGTCTTTACTTTATTTATTCTTACAGTTGCGGCAGCAGAAGCAGCTATAGGGTTAGCAATTATAGTTGTGTATTTTAGAAATTCAGGAACTATACGAGTTGAAGAAATTGATAAGTTGAAAGGATAATCATGGAACTATCAATTATATTTCTTCCACTTATTGCATCAATTATTTCAGGTTTTTTTGGAAAATACATCGGTGATAGAAATTCTGAAATAGTAACTAGCGTGCTTGTTTCGATCTCTGCTCTCTTATCAATTTTTGTTCTTTATCAAGTAATCGTAAATCAGTATGAAGAAAATATTGTTATAGCTACCTGGATAAGCTCCGGGTCACTTGATGTAAATTGGTCGATGTTAATTGATCCATTATCAGCTGTGATGCTCGTAGTTGTAACTTCTGTATCTGCTTTAGTACATATCTATTCAATTGGTTACATGTCACATGATCCTCATAAACCAAGATTTATGGCTTATTTATCATTGTTCACATTTGCGATGTTGATGCTTGTGACTTCAGACAATTTCATACAATTATTTTTTGGTTGGGAAGGTGTTGGCTTATGTTCTTACTTCTTAATTGGTTTTTGGTTTAAAAAGGAAAGTGCAAATGCTGCTGCAATAAAAGCATTTGTTGTAAACAGAGTAGGTGATTTTGGTTTTGCTTTGGGAATTTTCTTAATATTTTATTTATTTGGAACTGTTAATTACTCAGAAGTTTTTCAACAAATTCCAACAGTTGTAGATAAAAATTTATCCTTTTTAGGTTTTGAAGTTAAAGCAATAGATTTAATTTGTTTGCTTTTATTTATTGGAGCAATGGGTAAATCTGCACAAATATTACTTCATACATGGCTGCCTGATGCTATGGAAGGTCCAACACCAGTTTCTGCATTAATTCATGCAGCAACGATGGTAACAGCTGGTGTTTTCTTAGTTGTAAGATGTTCTCCTATATATGAGTATTCACCGTCAATATTGAATTTTATAACTATTGTTGGAATGACTACAGCATTCTTTGCAGCAACTGTTGCTCTAGTTCAAACAGATATAAAAAAGATAATTGCTTACTCTACATGTAGTCAACTTGGTTATATGTTTTTTGCTGCTGGTGTAGGTGCATACAATGTTGCTATGTTTCATTTATTTACTCACGCATTTTTCAAAGCTCTATTATTTTTAGGATCTGGTTCGGTAATCCATGCATTTAAAGATGAGCAAAATATAAATAACATGGGAGGTGTATGGAAAAAGTTACCATATACCTATGCTTTAATGATAATAGGAACACTTGCTTTAACAGGTTTTCCATTTTTATCTGGATTTTATTCTAAGGACGCAATTATAGAATTTGCGTATTTAAAAGGTAATACAACTGGTTATTATGCAGCTGGGATTGGAATAATTACAGCATTTTTAACATCTATTTATTCATGGAGATTGATATTTAAAACTTTCCATGGAGAGTACAATAATAAAGAGATCAAGATAGAGGAAACACACGAGTCTCCTTTAGTAATGCTTGTTCCTTTATTTATTCTTTCAATTGGAGCAGTATTTGCTGGTTTTGTATTTAAAGGATTATTTATTGGTCATGGTGATAATTTATTCTGGGCAGAGTCTATTATGTTTTTAGAGCCTTTAAGCACAGAACATCCACCTTTATGGTTTTTACTTTTAACACCTTGTTTAGTTTTAGCATCTATTCCAATTGCTTATTACTTTTTTGTTAAAAACAAAGAGTTACCTAATTCAATAGTTTCTATGAACAAACCTTTGTATAATTTTTTAGTTAATAAATGGTATTTCGACGAGCTGTACGATGTGTTGTTTATTAAATCCTCAAAAAAACTAGGTCTATTTTTGTGGAAATTTTGTGATGGAACTATAATCGATGGTTTTGGTCCTGATGGAATTTCTTCTTTTATAAAAAAATGTTCAATTAAAGCAACTAAATTTCAAAGTGGTTTTATCTATCAATATGCATTTGTAATGTTGTTAGGTTTCTCTGCTTTACTAACTTTTTTAATAGTTAAATAATGAATTTTCCTATTCTTTCATCTTTAATATTATTACCAATAGTCGGTGCTTTATTTTTATTTTTTACCAAAGATAAAGAAGGAAATAATTTAACTGCTAAATATGTTGCTTTATTTACAACTGTAGTAAATTTTTTAATTTCGATTTATCTTTGGATATCTTTTGACCAATCAACGTCTAGTTTTCAATTTGTAGAAGATAGAACATGGATTGAAGGATTTATTAATTATAAAGTTGGAGTTGATGGTATTTCAATTTTATTTATAATATTAACAACATTTATAACTCCCCTTTGTATAATATCT
Source organism: uncultured Pelagibacteraceae bacterium (assembly GCA_902619745.1). Lineage (GTDB taxonomy): Bacteria > Pseudomonadota > Alphaproteobacteria > Pelagibacterales > Pelagibacteraceae > Pelagibacter. The sequence continues at coordinate 2,968 of CACNFL010000002.1, read as the reverse complement.
GTAAATAATTCTGTTAAAAATAGATTAAGAGATTTTTTAATTGCAATTCTAATCATGGAAAGTTTCATGATTGGTGTTTTCTGTGCACTTGATTTAGTTGTATTCTATTTATTTTTTGAAGCTGGATTAATACCAATGTTTTTAATTATCGGTATTTGGGGAGGTTCAAGAAGAGTTTATTCTGCATTCAAATTCTTTTTATACACATTGTTAGGTTCTGTTTTGATGTTAGTTGCAATAATTTCAATTTATTGGATTACAGGAACAACTGACGTAGTTCAACTTTATGAAATTGGTATTGATGTTAAATATCAAAATCTTTTGTGGTTAGCATTTTTTAGCTCATTTGCTGTTAAAACACCTATGTGGCCAGTTCATACATGGTTACCCGATGCACATGTTGAGGCTCCTACTGCTGGATCTGTTTTGTTAGCTGCTATATTATTAAAAATGGCTGGATATGGTTTTATAAGATTTTCTTTAGGCCTTTTCCCAATTGCATCTGAAGTATTTACACCATTAATTTACACCTTGAGTGTTATAGCAATCATATTTACCTCACTGATAGCTTTAATGCAGGAAGATATGAAAAAATTAATTGCTTATTCATCAGTTGCGCATATGGGTTTTGTAACTTTGGGTATATTCACTTTGCAACAGCAGGGTATTGAAGGAAGTATAATTCAAATGATTAGCCACGGATTAGTTTCAGCAGCATTATTTTTAACTGTTGGTGTAGTTTATGACAGAATGCATTCTAGATTGATAAGTACATATGGAGGACTAGTTTCTGTTATTCCAAAATATTCAATATTGTTTATGTTATTTGCTTTAGCATCTCTAGGTTTACCTGGAACCAGTGGTTTTATTGGTGAGTTTTTAATATTAATGGGAGCTTTTAAAGATAATTTTTTAGTGGCAGTTATAGCAAGTATTGGGGTGATTTTAGGAGCTGCATACATGTTGTGGCTTTATAAAAGAGTAGTATTTGGAAAATTAATAAACGAAGATCTTAAAAAAATTTTAGATTTAAATAGATCTGAATATTTTATTTTATCTTGTTTAGCTGCACCAATCTTATTTTTTGGTTTTTACCCCGATCCATTAATCAACACTATTGAAGTTTCTGTTACTGATTTAATTAATATGCATAACTCAAATATTGCTAGTAAATAATATGGAAAATTTAAATTTAATATTACCTGAAATTTTTATTTCTTTATCAATTATGTTTTTACTTATTTTAGGTGTGTATAAAAATGACAGTTCTAAAATTACTTTTAATTTATCTTTGTTTGCAATTTTAATTACAACAATAATAACATTCAATGAAACTTTCTCTGTAACTAAAGAAACTTTGTTTAATGAAAGCGTTGTGATTGACAGTATGTCCTCGCTAATGAAAATTATAACTTTAATTGGAGGTTTTTTAGTTTTAGTTATTTCATCAACTTATTTAAAAACATTTAAAATATATAATATAGAATACCCGGTTCTTATTTTGAGTTCAATTCTTGGAATGATGGTGATGATCAGTTCAAATGATTTAATTGTTTTTTATATGGGCTTAGAATTACAGTCATTAGCTCTATATGTTTTAGCAACATATAACAGAGATCAATTAAAATCATCAGAAGCTGGTTTGAAATATTTTGTTTTGAGTGCACTATCTTCAGGATTGTTATTATATGGATGTTCTTTAGTTTATGGTTTTTCTGGTTCTACCAATTTTGATATAATATCAAATCAACTTAATTCTGAGGAATATTTTTTAACTTTTGGGATTGTCTTCATATTAGTTGGTTTAGCATTTAAAATTTCTGCAGTTCCATTCCATATGTGGGCACCTGATGTTTATGAAGGATCTCCAACAACTGTAACTTTGTTTTTCGCAATAGTACCAAAGATAGCTGCTTTAACTGTATTTATAAGATTTCTATATGTTCCTTTTCTAAATTTAATTGATCAATGGCAAATGATAATAATTTTCTTATCAATTGCTTCCATGGTTTTTGGAGCTGTTGCTGCAATTGGGCAAACTAATATTAAAAGACTAATTGCTTATAGCTCTATTGGACATATTGGTTATACATTAGCAGGACTGGTCACAGCTTCGAATGATGGAATTCAAAGTTCAATAATCTATATTTCAATATATGTAGTTATGAATTTAGCTCTTTTCTCATGTCTATTGATGTTAAGAAGAAAGGATCAATATTATGAGGATATTGAGGATCTCTCAGGATTATCAAAAAACCATCCGCTATTATCTCTATGTTTGCTTGTAATACTGTTTTCTTTAGCTGGAATACCACCTCTAGCTGGTTTCTTTGCTAAGTTTTATGTTTTTAAAGCTGTATTAGAACAATCAATGTATTTCTTAGCTATAGTAGGTTTGTTATCAACTGTGGTTGCAGCTTTTTATTATCTAAGGATTATAAAAATTATGTATTTTGATAAGGAAAAAGATAAATATGACACTGACCATAGCTTATGGCTAAAATTTTCACTTACAGTTTCAACGATATTAATTCTTTTATACTTCATATTTCCAAGTCAGTTAATAGAAGTTGTTTCAAGAATTAATATTATTTGATGAAATTAAAAAAATTTAAATTTAAAAAAGTTAAAAGCACAAATAATACTGCAATAAGAATTATCAAAGAAACTAAATACAACTTAGGTATGGTTGTTGCTGAAACACAAGCAAATGGTAGAGGACAGTATGGAAGAAAATGGATATCGTCAAAAGGAAATTTATTTATCTCTTTTTTTAATCAACTAAATAAAACGAAACTATCGATTAATGCTATAACAAAAATCAATTGTCTATTAGTAAAAAAATTACTCTCGTCATTTACAAGTAAAAAAATTTTATTTAAAAAACCGAACGACTTATTAATTGATAAAAAAAAAATTAGTGGCATTTTACAAGAAGTTATATTTGTAAGAGATAAAAAATTTTTAA
>CACNFL010000001.1 GCA_902619745.1 uncultured Pelagibacteraceae bacterium | reverse complement strand
ATGAAGCTAAAAAGCTTAAAATAAAAAGATTAAGTATCGAAACAGGAGCAGGTGATTTTTTTATACCCGCAAGAAAACTTTTCAAAAAAACTGGTTTCACGGTATGCGAACCTTTTGCACACTACAAAGAAGACATCAATTCTGTATATTTAAGTATGTTTATTGACGATATTTAAAAAATTATTTTTAATTATTGCTCTATTTTGTTGACAAAACCCAATAAAATCTAAAGAAAGCCAATATTACTTAATTATAAGTAATAATTAAACATAACAAAAAGTAAGAAGATAAATATGAGTCTACAAGGTAAAGTAAAGTGGTTCAATCCAACCAAAGGTTTTGGTTTTATTGAAAGAGAAGATAAAGAAAAAGATGTGTTTGTACATGTTTCAGCAGTAAGAGATGCTGGTATGAACGGTTTAGATGAGGGTCAAGCTTTGACTTTCGATGTTGAAGATGGTCCTAAAGGTCCTTCAGCAGTTAACTTAAAAACTGCATAATTTCACACTTCCTATTGGCTGAAAAATTTATTTAACTTTAAAAAATTTATTATTCAGCCAATACCTTATTTAATAACAATCTTTAAACACAATTATTAATTATAGATTTAAAATAAAAAATTAATAAATTAATCAAAATTATGATTGGAATTTTAGGTGGAATGGGAACTCAAGCAGGTCTTGATTTTTGCAACAAACTAGCAGTTTTAAATAGAGGAAAAATTGATCAAGAGTATCCATTATTTATACTTTATAACAAATCAAATATTCCTGGCAGACCTGAATCTATTGGCTCTCAAACTAAAAATCTTTCAAACAAATCTACAAATAAAACAAGTAGAGCTAAATATAACAAAGTTTTAAGGAGTTTGCTTAAAGGTTGTAAACTTTTGGAAAAGAATAAATGTAAATTTATAGTTATACCTTGTAATACAGCTCATTATTGGTTCGATGATTTGCAGAATAAAATTAATATTCCAATAATCAACATGCCAAAAGAAGTTTTCAAATTTACAAAAAAAAAATGTAAGAAAAACTCTAAAGTTGGGCTCTTAGCAACTGAGGGTACTCTTAAAACTGGAGTTTATAAAAAATTTTTTGAAAAAGATTATCAATTAATAGAACCATCTCAAAAAATACAAAAATTGTCAGTTAATAAAGCAATTAAATTAGTTAAAATGGGCAATGTAAAGGCTGCAGCAAAAGCAATTAAACCTGCAATTGATTCCTTAATCAAAATGAAATGTAAAAAAATTATTTTAGGTTGTACGGAGCTCCCTATTGCGATTTTTGCATTTAAATCATTTAAAAATGTTAAATCCTCAAAAGTTTTCTTAGATCCTAACTTAATTTTGGCTCATTCAGCTATGGTTAAGCATAAAAATTAATTTATGTCTAACAAAACTGAAAAGCCATATGTGTTGAGAGCTGCTGAATTTGTTTATTCAAATATAATTGAAATTAAAAAACAAAATCCTGAAATCAATAATATACAGGCTTTTGAAATTTTCATGACCACTAAGGAATATGACATTTTAAGTTCTGGAGAATTTCATGATAAATGGTTTTTAGAACTTAAGAATAATAAATTTATTGACCAAATAACTAACAAAAAAATTAATGAAGAAACTTTAAGACTTTTGGAGTTACAAAAAGATTCAATGGTAAAATTTTTAATGAAAATACCAAAACTTTATTATACTAAAAGTCATTTTCCACTAGAAATTTCTCAGAGAGCCTTTGATCACTTGTGGAGGGTTTGTGAAAGCTATGAAATGTGGTGTAAAGAAACTAAACAAGAAAACTTGATATATCTAAATATTATTGAGTAATATTATTTAAATCAAGTATTGATCTAGTAACCTCAATTCGTTTTTTAAGTAGTTTTTGTAAATTTTGATTATCTAGTACTTGTCTTGTCATTTTAATTCTTGTTTCAACTAATTGTCTTAAATCTTCATCAAACGAATTTTTTTTAATTTTTTTATCTGTTTCTTCGGTCAACGTTTCTTTAATTAAAGTTAAAGAATTTTTCCCAGTTTCTTTTTCTATTCTTTGATTAATTATATATTGAACACTTGCTTTATAGATATTTCCTGAAGTAAGGGCTGTTACGCCAGGCCCAACAAATGAAAGAATGGGTACAAAACCCGTCAAAAAGAAAAAGGACAATATTATTGTTAAAATTTTAAATAACCTAAACTTCATAACCGAACTTTAGGTGATTTGGTATTTCATTGCCACATCAAATTTGCTCATAATAGGTACTGATTTGTTTGATTTTATTTAATTTATTTGTTTATTAAACATGATGATTAAAATATTTCCTTTCATATTTATACTTTTATGGTCTTCTGCTTTCATAACAACCAAACCTATCATAGACAACAGTGATCCATTTGCTGCTCTAGCTTTTAGATTTGCTATAGTTGCTTTTGGTTTTTTTTTATTTTCTATTTATTCAAAACAAAAAATTTTAGTAAGCAAAAGAAACTTTTTTGAATCTTTTTTTAGTGGTGTATTATTTCATGGTTTTTATCTTGGGGGTGTCTTTTACTCAATTTCAATAGGCATGCCTACGGCAATTGCAGCGTTAATTGTAACCCTTCAACCAATTCTCACAAATGCATTAAGTGGCCCTATCTTAAATGAAAAAGTATCTACAAAACAATGGATTGGTGTTTTATTAGGATTTACTGGCGCAGGACTTGTATTGGGTTTTGATATTGGTTCAAAAATACCGACAGCAGGATTGATCGCAACAATAATTGCTTTATTAGCTATTACATTTTCAACTTTATGGCAAAAAAAATTAAGCAACAACTTACCGTTGCCTGTGAGTAATATGAATCAAGCACTTGGTGGGTGTTTATTTCATTTATTAATAATTATTTTATTTGTTGATCCATATATAAATTTCTCACAAATATTTGTCATTGCAATGAGCCATCAAATATTTTTAGTATCATTTGGTGCATTTACAATATTGATGTTTTTAATAAAAAATAATTCAGCTAGCAAAACTGTTTCTATATTTTTTTTAATTCCAGCAACATCTGCTTTTATGGCATGGCTTTTCTTAAATGAAAGTTTAACCACCTTAGATTTAATTGGATTTCTAATTACTTCTATAGGTGTTTATATTGCAACAAGAGATTGAAAACTTAAGTTTATATAGTTTCAAAACCAAACTCTAGAGATGCATCTGTTATAGAGTGATATAAAGACTCTCCAAAGCTTCTTAGCGCAAATATCCTTACTTTATTTGGATCATCACTCAACCTATCTACTGTAAAAGCTATTCCATTATAAGTTGAGTTAATTGAATTATTTTTATCTAATTTATTAAAATTAAAAGGACATCCTTTTTTCAAAACTTCTATCGTATCATTTCCTTCGATTTCAATAATAGCTCTAGAATGAGATAAATCTGTTACAGCAAAATCTGTATCTTTAAATTTATCTACTACATTTTTTATTAAATTTTTTTTTGTTGAAACTAAAAGCCAGTTTTTTGGTCCATTCCACATAATCCTTGTATTTTCATTAAATACTACGGCCAAAGGTTCATTTTTTAATTTTAAACCATCAATATCAATACCCTCAAATGAAACTGAAGAATTTTTGTACTGAACTATTTGAACAATTAATAAATTTTTGATTTCAGATATTTTAAGTATATCATTTTTATTTTTACCTTCATAATCTCCAAATTGACCTTTTGTGTGAACATTTGATAAAGCTGAAATTAATATCATGATCTAACTCTTTCACCTTTCGGGTCTACATAATGTGATGAAACTATTTCAACTGGTATTACTTTGTTTTTAAGTGGTGACATCGCAAAAAGCTTTTGACCAATCATATTTTTTCCATCTTTCAAAATTGCCAAAGAAAAAGGATTATCATATTCAACACTCCAACAAGATGCAGAGATATGACCTAATTTTGGATTTGGTAACGGTGCTTTATCATCTTTAACTAAATGAGAGCCTTCTGGTATACTTGTTTGTTTATCTAATGGAACTACCCCCACTATTCTTTGTCTATCTTCAGCTATAAATGCTGATCGTTGTAATGATCTTTTTCCAATAAAATCTTTCTTTTTACTAACAAGACCTTCTAAAGCGTTATCGAATGGAATTGTTCTTCCATCAAGTTCTGATCCAGCAACATGTCCCATTTCAATTCTAAGAGTTGATAATGCTTCAGTTCCATATGGTTGAATGTTAAATTCCTCACCAACTTCCATAATTTTTTCCCACATAAAATTTCCATAATCAGACTCTACATTTACCTCATAAGCAAGCTCGCCAGAAAACGAAATTCTATATATTCTTGCTTTAACACCAAATAAATCTCCCTCTATATAGCCCATAAATGGTAAGCCTTCATTTGATACATCAGAGTTTGGAAATAATTTTTTTAATAAATCTCGAGATTTAGGTCCAGCGATAGCCGCTCCAGCCCACTGTTCTGTAGTTGAAACTACATTCACATTTAATTCAGGCCAAACGAGTTGCAAATAATATTCTAAATGCGAAAGTACGTTTGCTGCTTGAGCTGTTGTCGTCGTCATATGATAATGATTTTCAGAAATTCTTGTAGTTGTTCCGTCATCCATTACAATTCCATCTTCTCTTAACATTACACCATATCTAGCTTTACCGACTGGTAGCTTCAACCATGCATTTGTATAGACTCTATTTAATAGCTCCGCTGCATCTGGTCCTTTAATATCTATTTTACCTAATGTAGTTACATCACAAACACCTACATTTGTTCTTACATTTTTTGCTTCTCTTTTTGATCCCTCAAATAAATTTTCATTTCCTCTTTTATAATACCTGGGTCTTAACCAAATACCCGCATCAACAAAGACTGCATTATTTTTTTCATGCCATGAATGCATTGGAGATTTTCTTGTTGGTTTTGAATGTTTTCCAACCTCTCTTCCTACTATTGCTCCAATAGAAACAGGAGTATATGGAGGCCTAAAAGTCGTATGACCTACTGCAGGAACAACTTTATTTTCAATTTCAGATACTAATTGTAATCCATTTAAATTACTTGTTTTTCCTTGGTCTGTTGCCATTCCTAGAGTGGTATATCTTTTAACGTGTTCAATTGATCGATACCCTTCTCTTAAAGCTATTTCTACATCAGATACCGCTACATCGTTTTGAAAATCTAAAAATCTTTTATAATTTTTACCTTTTGGCAATGGAACACACCAAAACTTATCATACTGAGAAGATTTCTTTTCAACAACATTTGGAATAGCTATCTCATTATCATTTTCGGTAATTTTCTTTGATAATTCACTTCCTGCTTTAAATGAAGTTTTTAATGTTTCATCAAGCGAAAATACTCCATTAGCTGCACCTAAAGTAATTTCATTTTGTTTTGATTGTCCTGGAACAAATGCATCAATTCCTTCTTTAAACTTTGTTTTATTTCCTGATTGTGAGGCTAAATGAATAGTTGGTGTCCAAAAACCTGAAACGCAAATACAATCACATTGTATATTTTCTATTTTACCAAGTTGCTTTTTGTCTTCAGAAATACTTGCAATATCTGCCGATTTTACTTTTTTGTATCCTTGTGCTGCAACAACAACGTATGAATTTTTAATATTAATTCCTAAATTTTTTGCCTCATCAATTATTTCTGACTCAGGATTTTTTCTTGTGTCTAAAACAACTGGATCTACTCCATGTTTTTTAAATTCAATTGCTGTTTCGTATCCACTATCGTTATTTGTAAATACCAATGGTTTTCTTCCAACTAAAACACCATATACTTTTAAATATTCTTTAGCAGCTGAAGAAAGCATTACCCCTGGTGTATCATTATTTCCAAAAACTATTGGTCTTTCAATTGATCCTGAGGAAATCAAAACTTCTTTTGCTCTAATATACCACAACCTTTTATTAGGATGGTATTTTTTAGTTGATGGTAAATGATCACTAACTTTTTCCGACATTACAAGCATGTTGTGATCATAGTATCCAAAAATTTGAGATCTATTTTTTACAACAACATTTGGCATTGTTTTAAGTTCTGCAATTATTCCTTCAGCCCAATCTTTTCCTGATTGGTTGCCAATATTGACATCACTAGTTAATAAAGATCCACCAAATCTTGGTTTATCTTCAGCTAAAATTACTTTAGCTCCATTTTTTGCTGCTGCATATGCACCAGCTAATCCTGAAGGTCCTGAGCCTGCAATTAATAAATCACAATGTTCGTATTTATGTTCATATCTTTCATTATCATGTTTAGTTGAAGCTACACCTAAACCAGCTGCTTTTCTAATGAAAGGCTCATAAATTCGATACCAAAAACTTTTTGGCCACATAAAAGTTTTGTAATAAAAACCTGCTGGTAAAAAAATTTTCAAAAAATTATTGATTGCACCTATGTCAAAATTAACACTTGGCCAACAATTAACACTTTTTGCTTCTAAACCTTCAAATAGTTCCTGCTCTGTTGCTTTAATATTAGGTTCTGTTTCACCATTTCTATAAAGTTGAACAACTGCATAAGGTTCATCTACACCTGCTCCAAAGAAACCTCTAGGTCTGTGATATTTAAAACTTCTGCCTACTAAATGAACTCCATTTGCTAGTAAAGCTGAGGCTAATGTGTCACCCTCATAACCTAAGTAAGTTTTACCATTAAATTTAAAAGATAATTTTTTATCTCTATTTATTAATCCCTCATTTTCAATTCTAAAAGCTTGAGTCATTAAGCAACTTCCTCATCAGCTTTAAAAGTTCTAAAAATTTCATGGGTTACAGTATCTCTCTCAACCTTTATCCATTGTCTACATCCAGAAATATGTTGCCATAGCTCTAAATGCTTTCCTCTTAAACTTTTTCTATTGTAAACAAAATTATCCCATTCTTGATCAGAAACTTCTTTATTAAGTTCCGGTCTTTTAACACTTGCATCGCCACCATATGAAAATTCATTTTGAGATCTCATTCCACAGTGTGGGCAATTTATGTAAAGCATTTATGATATCCAGGTTTTTGTTCCAAGTCCCTTTTCATCAATAAGATGGCCAGTACTAAATCTATTTAAACTATAACCAGCGTTTAATTCGTGAACTCTGTCTTGTGCAATTGTGTGTGCAAATGTCCATCCTGATGCAGGTGTGGCTTTAAATCCTCCGTAACACCATCCGCAATTTAAATACAAACCTTCAATATGAGTTTTATCAATAATGGGTGAACCGTCCATTGACATATCCATTATACCACCCCAAGTTCTCAACATTTTTAATTTACTTAAAAACGGCATCATCGCTATTCCCTCAGTTAAAACGTGTTGTAATGTTGGTAAATTTCCTCTCTGAGCATAACTATTGTATCCATCAAGATCACCACCCATTACCATCTCACCTTTATCAGACTGACTTACATAAAAATGTCCTGCACCAAATGTAACTACATTATCCAGCACTGGTTTAATTGGTTCAGAAACACAAGCTTGAAGTAAATGAGTTTCTATTGGTAAAGTCATGTTTAATTTTTCTGCTAAAATATTTGTGCTACCAGCAACACATAAACCAACTTTTTTTGCCTTAATATTTCCACGTGAAGTTCTAATGCCGTTTATTTTTCCCGCGGAAACATCAAATCCAATTACTTCACAATTCTGAATAATATCTACCCCCATTGAGTCTGCCTGACGTGCATAACCCCATGCAACAGCATCATGTCTTGCTGTGCCTGCACTTGGTTGCATCAAACCACCAAAAATTGGAAATCTTACGTCGTCTGAAAAATCAGCCATTGGAATAATTTCTCTAACTTGTTCTCTGTTTAAAAGAACTGCATCTATTCCATTTAATCTCATTGAATTTCCTCTTCTTGCATAAGCATTCATTTGAGCATCTGAATGAGCAAGATTAATAATACCTCTTGGAGAAAACATTACATTATAGTTCAGATCCTGACTCATCTTTCTCCATAAATCCATTCCAAACTCACTGAACAAACCATTTTCATCGTGCATATAATTGGATCTAATAATTGTAGTGTTACGTCCTACATTTCCTCCTCCAATCCAACCTTTCTCGATAATTGCAACTTTTGTAATGTTATGCTCTTTCGCAAGATAATAAGCTGTAGCTAAACCATGGCCTCCACCACCTATAATTACAACATCATATTCCTCTTTAGGTGTTGGATCTTTCCAAGCTAAATCCCAATTTTCATGGTTTGAAAAAGCGTTTTTAACCAGGTTAAATATTGAATACTTCTGCATAGAATAATTTTATAACAAAGAATATAAATAGTGCTTATTTTTTTTATATATATTTTTTAGAAGTTTCCAAATATCTCAAAAAAGGATAAGAAGTCACAGGAAATGTTTTTAATTTAAAGGATTATTCATGAGTGATGTAAAATCAGACATTCAAATAGCTAGAGAAGCTAAAATGCAACCAATAAAAGATATTCTTTCAAAGATTGGTGTACCAGATGAAAATTTTGCTTTCAGTCCAATGGGCAGACACATTGCCAAAATAAATCTGGAATATTTGAATACCCTTAAAAAAGAAAATGGTAAATTAATATTAGTTACTGCAATCACTCCTACTCCAGCTGGTGAGGGTAAAACTACAACTTCAGTTGGGTTAAATGACGGTTTAAATAAAATCGGAAAAAAATCTATAGTTTGTTTAAGAGAACCAAGTCTTGGTCCATCATTTGGAATGAAGGGTGGAGCTGCTGGTGGTGGTTATGCCCAGGTAGTACCAATGGAACAAATTAATCTTCATTTTACAGGTGACTTTCATGCTATTACATCTGCACATAATTTACTATCTGCGTTAATTGATAATCATATTTATTGGGGTAACAAACTTAACATTGATGTTAGAAGAATTGTTTGGAGAAGAGTAATGGATATGAATGATAGATCCTTAAGATCTATTATTGTTGATCTAGGAGGGGTAGCTAATGGTTACCCAAGGCAAGATAGTTTCGATATTACAGTTGCATCTGAGCTTATGGCTATTTTTTGTTTAGCAACAGACTTAAAAGATTTAGAAAATAGAATTGGAAATATTACAATTGGTTATACTAGAGATAAGCAAGCAATTTGTGCAAAAGATTTAAATGCACAAGGTCCAATGACAGTTTTGCTTAAAGAAGCAATAAGACCTAATGTAACTCAAACTTTAGAAAACAATCCTGCAATAATTCATGGTGGCCCTTTTGCAAATATTGCTCATGGATGTAATTCAGTTATTGCAACTAAAGCAGGACTTAAATTAGCTGACTATGTTGTAACAGAGGCAGGATTTGGAGCTGATTTAGGAGCTGAAAAATTTTTGGATATTAAGTGCAGAAAATCTAATCTAAAACCAGATTGCGTAGTTATTGTAGCAACAATAAGAGCACTGAAAATGCATGGAGGTGTTGCTAAAGAAGATTTAAAAAAAGAAAATGTGTCAGCACTAAAAGAGGGAATGGTAAATTTACGTAGACATATAAATAATATTAGAAAATTTGGATTACCTGTTACTGTTGCGGTTAATCATTTTATTACTGATACAGAAGATGAAATGAAAACCTTGTTAGATTTTTGTGAAACGCAAGGTGTAAAAGCCTCTAAATGCTCTCATTGGTCTAATGGAAGTGAAGGAACTATTGAATTAGCTAAAAATGTTACTGAAATTTGTGAGGATAAAAAAGATACATTTAAATTTTTATATGAAGACGATCTTCCGCTGTTCAAAAAAATAGAAAAAATTGCACAAGAAATTTATAGCGCATCTGAAGTGGTAGCCGATACAAAAGTTAGACAACAATTAAAAGATTTTGAGGAAAAAGGTTATGGTAAGTTGCCTGTTTGTATTGCAAAAACTCAATATAGTTTTTCAACAGATCCAAATTTAAAGGGTGCACCCACGGGTCATGTTTTACCAGTTAGAGAGGTAAGACTTTCTTCTGGTGCTGAATTTATAGTTGTTGTGTGCGGTGAAATCATGACAATGCCAGGGTTACCTAGAGTTCCTGCTGCTGACTCCATTAAGTTGAATGACAAAGGCGAAATTGAAGGTTTATTCTAAATTAAGATAATCTAACCAATTTTCTAATTCTCTCATTCTTGAAATTTTATCTAGTTTTTGATTTTCTATTTCAATATGTTCAATATGGTTATCAATCTCCTCTTGATCTTTAAAAGCACCTCTTGCTAGTAATTTTTCTTTTCTAAAAATAATTAAATTAATCATTTTATTGTAAGTAATTTCAGGGTGATATTGAAGTCCCCAAATATTACTATCTCCAACTTTAAAATTTATCCCTTGAACATTGTTTATTGAGTTTGAGGCCAATAAAGTTGAATTTTCTGGCATCGTTACAACTTCATCAAAATTAAATGCTGGCGTATTAAAAGTTTTATTCTTATTTTTATAAAGTGGATGATTTAAACCATTTTCATTAATTTCTATATTTAGAGCAATTCCTCTATGAGATCCTTTATTACTTTTTTTTACCTCTCCTCCTGCTGCAGTTACTGCAACTTGCATTCCCCAGCAAATTGCTAGAATTTTTTTAATTTTTTTCTGACACTCTTTCATAAATTCAATTTGCCTTTTTATTTCTGGGGTATTGTTATAAATATTTAAACTACTTCCGCCCCAAATAAGGCCATCGTAGCTTTCAAGTGCATCAATATTTTTATCAATATTTTCATCTGAGGAAGGATTAACCACGTGGGTTTCTAATTTATCTGTAAAATACGCCAAACTATCTTTAAGGCTTTCCGTATGTGTTTGAATACCAGCTGCAGAAAAACTTTTATTTTCTTCTCGTAAGTTTCCTTCTACAATTAATATTTTTTTCATTAAAATAATTCTCCAGAAATGCTTTTTATATACATTTCTTTTAGATCATTTTGACTTAGTTTTTTGGGATTTCCTCCTGTTGATGGGTCTTTAAATGCCATTAAGGAAAGTTCATCTAAATCAATATTATTACAATCTATTACTTCTGATAATTTATGTGGAATATTTAAATTATTTCTTAATTCTAAAATCCAATTTAAAAAACTATCAAATTTTTTATTTAAATTAAGATAATCACAAATCGATATTATTTTATTTTCAATTGAAGGTTTATTAAATGTTAAAACATAAGGCATAAATATTGCATTGGATAAACCATGGTGAACATTAAATTTACCGTTTACAGGGTGGCTCAATGAGTGAATTGCACCCAGTCCCTTCTGAAATGCAGTCGAGCCCATTGAAGCAGCTGAAAGCAAATCCATTCTAGCCTTAACATCTTTTCCATTTGTGAATGCTTTAATTAATGAATTTTTAATTAGTTTCATTCCTTCTATTGCCATACCATCAGCCATTGGATGATATCCTGGTGCACAAAACGCTTCTAGATTATGTGCAAGAGCATCCATTCCTGTTGCTGCTGTTAATCTTGGAGATAAATCTAATGTAAGTAAAGGATCTAAAATAACAATCGAAGGTAACAATTTTGGGTGAAAAATAATTTTTTTTGTACCTGTTTCTTTATTTATAATGGCAGATGCTCTACCTGTTTCAGATCCTGTTCCAGCAGTGGTTGGAACTGCAATAATTTTTGAAATTTTAGAACTATCAGCTCTTGTCCAGTAATCACCAATATCTTCGAAATCCCATATCGGTCGAGATTGATTACACATAAATGCTATAGCTTTTCCAACATCTAAACCACTTCCGCCCCCTAAAGCTATTACGCCGTCACAGTCTGAGGTATTATAAACTTTAACACCTTCTTCTACATTTTCTCCAATTGGATTTCCCGTAAAATTAGAAAAGGTAGCTAAATTTTCAAAACTTTTTTTTAATCTTATTATTATCTTTTTTATTAAATCTAAGTTAATTAAATCCTTGTCTGTTACAAATAATGGATTTGAAATATTTAACTCTTTACAGGCTAAGGATAAATCTTCAATTCTATTTTCTCCTATCCACATAGTGGTTGGATAATTCCAATTAATACCCATAAAAAATATAATTTTATTTTTTTAAAAATTGTTAGTAAGATATATTTATAAATTTATTAATGATAGGAAAAATTCTATGTCAAAAGTGGCAATCATTGGTGCTGGTCCATGTGGGCTTTCAATTTTAAGAGCATTTGAGCATTTGGAAAATAGAGGAGAAAAAATTCCTGAAATAGTTTGCTTTGAAAAACAAGAAAGTTGGGGTGGTTTATGGAACTACAACTGGAGAACTGGTTCAGATCAATATGGAGATCCTGTTCCTAACAGCATGTACAGATACTTATGGTCTAATGGACCCAAAGAGTGTTTGGAATTTGCTGATTATTCTTTTGATGAACATTTTGGTAAACCAATTCCTTCTTTTCCTCCAAGAGAAGTTTTGCAAGATTATATTTTGGGAAGAGTAAGCAAAGGTAATGTAAAAAGTAAGATTAAATTTAATACAAGAGTTACAAATACTGTTTATAAAAATGATAAGTTTGAAATTACTTACCAAGACAAAGTAAATAATAAAATTCTAAATGATACATTTGATTATGTGGTAGTCTCTACAGGTCATTTTTCAGTGCCTTTTATTCCTGAATATGAAGGAATGAATTCTTTCCCAGGAAGAATAATGCACTCACATGATTTTAGAGATGCAGAAGAGTTCAGAGAAAAAGATGTGATTGTTTTGGGAAGCAGTTATTCTGCTGAGGATGTTGCTCTACAATGCAACAAGTATGGAGCTAAAAGTGTAACTATTGGTTATAGGCATAACCCAATGGGATTTAAATGGCCAAAAGGCATGAAAGAAGTTCATTACTTAGATAGGTTAGAGGGAAAAAAAGCTATATTTAAAGACGGAACAGAACAAGATGCTGATGTAGTGATCTTGTGTACTGGATATCTCCATCATTTCCCGTTTTTAGATGAAAGTTTAAAATTAAAAACTCATAACAGATTATATCCACCAAAACTTTACAAAGGAGTTGTGTGGCAAGATAATCATAAACTTTTATATTTAGGTATGCAGGATCAGTTTCACACATTTAATATGTTTGATTGTCAAGGATGGTATGCAAGAGATGTAATCATGGGGAAAATCAAAATGCCTAGTGATGACGAAATAGATAAAGACATTAATAAATGGGTTTCAATGGAAGAAAAATTGGAAAATCCTGATCAAATGATTGATTTTCAAACAGAGTATACCAAAGAACTTCATGATATGTCCGATTATCCTAAAATTGATTTTGAATTAATTAGAAAACATTTCAAAGAATGGGAACATCATAAAGTAGAGGATATTCTAACTTATAGAAATAAATCATTTTCATCTCCCGTGACCGGATCAGTTGCACCAATTCATCACACACCTTGGGAAAAAGCGATGGATGACTCTATGGAAACTTTTTTAAATAAATAAAAAATTAATATTTAATTTTTAATTTTTTATTTTTAACAATTGCCTCTAATAAAGAGATCATTAAAGGGACTTTTCTTTTATTAATTTTTTTAAATACAAAAGGAGCAATTTCTATTGCTAAATCAGCACCCTCTACTGTATCATTTTTCATAAACTTTTTCTTTGCTTGGGTAAAGGTATAGCCTTTACCTAGATATTCTCCCATTTTACTATTCCTTCCTCCCATTGCACTTACGTATAAATCTCCTAAACCTGCCAGACCATAAACAGTTTCCTTTTTTCCTTTAAAATAATTTGCAAGATATTTCATTTCATCAATTGATTTTCTGAATAAAGCCGATGATGTATTATGCCATTGTCCAGATCCAATTATCATTGAATAAATATTTTTTATAGCAGATAAAAACTCAACTCCATTAACATCTCTACTAAATTCAGTTTGATAATAATTTGTTGAAATTAATTTCCCAATTTTTTTTGCAGTATTAATATTTTTATTTGCAACAACAGTGAAGCTTTTAACTTTTCTAGCTAATTCTTTTGCTAAACATGGGCCTTTCAAAACTGAAATATTTAAATTTTTATTATACGTTCTTAATAAGCTAGACATTGAAATTAAATTTCTACCATCTAATTTAAGACCTTTTGTTAATACCAAAATAGGTGATTTATTTTTAATTTTTGATAGATTTTTTCCAATTAAGTCTATTCCAATAGAACTCACAGCAATTACTATTAAGTCCCATTTGCGATTTAAAATGTCGCTTGAAAATTTATTTATTTTTAATTTTTTTGGTAAATTTATATTTATTGATGGGTGAAATTTTTTTTTTGAGTTTAATTTTTGTAATAATTTAAAGTTATATGGCTCTGTTAATGTAACCGAGTGACCATTATCTAATAATGGTATTGAGAAAGCAGCTCCCATAGCTCCAGCGCCAACAATTAAAATTTTTTTCATTTTTATCTTTATGCTAAGGTTTTTTTAATTGCTTGCTTCCAACCATGCAATATATGATTTCTAAGTTTTTTATCAATTTTTGGCTTAAAAGCTTTATCTTTTTTCCATGTATTTTTAATTTGATTTAATGATTTGAATTCTCCTACTTGATAACCTGCAAACAAAGCTGCTCCGAGAGCAGTGGTTTCTAAGACTTTCGGTCGAATTACTTTTAAATTAATTACATCAGCCAAAAATTGTGAAAACCAATTATTAGCTACCATACCCCCATCAATTTTAACTATTCTAGGCTTTAAACCATCTTTATTCATTGAATAAAATAAATCATAACTTTGATAAGCAACAGACTCGACGGTTGCTCTCACTAAAGTTTTCCAATCACTATCTCTTGTAAGTCCTGTTATTAAACCTCTTGCATCAGGTCTCCAATAAGGTGCGCCTATTCCACTAAAAGCTGGTACAACATAAACCTCATTATTGCTTATTGTTGATTTAGCTATTTTTTCAGTTTCATAAGCATTGTTAATTAATTTAATTTTATCCCTTAACCATTGTACGCCTGCTCCTGCTATGAAAATAGATCCTTCAAGAGCATACGTGGTCTTATTATTCAATCGATAACAAATTGTAGTTAATAACTTATTTTTTGAATTTATTTTTTTTGATCCAGTGTTCATTATTATAAAAGCACCAGTGCCATAAGTGCTTTTTATAGATCCTTTTTCAAAACAAGCTTGTCCTACAGCAGCTGCTTGTTGATCCCCTAAAACAGCTGAAATGGGTATTTCTTTTCCTGTAACTCTCTTGTCTGTTTTTCCAAAATTATCTGCAGAATTTTTTACCTCTGGCAAGATACTCCTTGGAATTTTTAATTTCTGTAAAATTTCATTATCCCATTTATTGTTATTGATATTAAACAACATGGTTCTACTTGCGTTGGTAGCTTCAGTTAAATGCTGTTTACCTTTAGTTAATTTCCAGATTAAGAAAGTATCTACTGTACCAAATAATAAATTATTAGTTTTTAGTAACTTTTTTGAAACTTTTACATTATCTAAAATCCATTTTATTTTAGTGGCAGAAAAATAAGGATCTATAAATAACCCTGTTTTTTTTCTAAAAGTATTTTCATAATTTTTATTCTTTAGAGATTTGCAATATTCCTGGGTTCTTCTATCTTGCCAAACGATCGCATTATAAATAGGTTTTCCATTTTTTTTATTCCACAAAATTGTAGTTTCTCTTTGATTTGTAATTCCAATAGTAAGTATATGACCTTTTAAACTTTTAGCTTTTTTAATTACTTGTTTTAGTGCTTTAATTGTTGTCGACCAAATTTCATTTGGATTATGCTCTACCCAGCCATTTCTAGGAAAGTATTGTTTAAATTCATATTGTGAAATAAATTTAATATTCCCTTTAGTATCAAACAAAACAACTCTTGATGAGGTTGTTCCTTGATCAATGGAGACAATAAATTTTTTCAAAATACTAAGCTATGCCAAGATGTTTTTTTCTTTTTTCAACCCAAGTTCTAATCAAATTGTCAAAAATCAATCCTATAAACGCAACACAGATACCGAGAGTTAAACCAATTCCTGCTCCATTTTTATCTGAAAGTGCTTTTAAAATGTATTGACCAAGATCTTCTGTTCCAATGAAGGCACCAATTATCACCATAAATAAAGCAAAAACTATTGTTTGATTCAAACCAAGCATCATGTGTGGAAATGCTAATGGAAATTCAATTTTTGTTAATCTTTGAAATTTATTTACACCAGACATTGTTGCGGCTTCATGCAAACCAACTGGAACACTTCTTAAACCTTCAATTGTGTATCTTGTTGCAGGAATTGTGGCATAAACAATTACTGCAATTAATACAGAAGTATCTGTAATTCCGAAAAGCATCATTACTGGAATTAGATATACAAATGATGGGAATGTTTGAAATATATCACAAACACCTAGCATAAACGCAGCTGATTTTTTATTTTGAAAACATAATGTTCCAACTGTAAATCCTATTAAACAAGAAATAACTACTCCAAAAGTTGCCATATATAATGTAACTAGCGCTCTATCCCACCATGGACTTAGTGCTATAAATAAAGTCAAAGCAGCAACAACTAGTGCTGAACGAATTCCTCCAATTAAATAACCCGCTCCAACTGCTAACACTAATGTAGCTACTGCAGGCATTCTTAAATATAAAGCTCTCATCGGCTGAAGCACATCTTGAATTAACCATGTATTGAATGCTTTAATATACACGAAGAAAGTATCAAAAATCCAATCAACTCCTTTATTCCAAAAATCTGCTGTTGATATTCCTTTATTATGTGGAATTTCAAACAAGTAATTAAAACTACCTTTGAAAATAAAAGTACCAACATATGCAAGAATTATTCCAATTACGAATGAAGCTGCAAAAAATATTACGTTTTTATTTCTTTGGAAAAATGTCAGATTACCAAAATAATCTGTTTGTTTATTTGCCCAAGCTAAAGACATTTTATCAAGAAGAATTGCAATTAAACTAATGCATAATCCTGCTTCCAATGCTAATCCAATATTAAGTTGGTTCAAAGCTAATAATAAGTTAAATCCTAAACCTTTGGCACCAATGAAAGCAGATATGACTGCCATTGAAAAACAAACCATAATAACTTGGTTAACTCCAATTAAAATATCTCGTCTTGCTGTAGGAATTAATACCTTGAGCATTAGTTGCCTATTTGTACACCCACTCATTCGTCCTGCTTCAATAACTTCTGGAGGTATAGCTCTTAAACCCAATATTGTAAGTAATATCATTGGTGGAACTGCAACAACCATAGTAATAATTACAGCAGCATGATCTCCAACTCCAAAAAGAACAAGTGCTGGAACTAATACAGCGTATTGTGGCATAGTTTGCATCACTAAAAGAATTGGATACAAAGCTTTCTCAACGCGTTTACTTTTATAAGCAGCAATTCCTAGACCTAAACCAAAAATAAACGATAGCGGAGCTGCAACAAGTATAAAAGAAAGAGTTTGCATTGAAGGTTTCCACTGACCAAATATAGAAATATAGATCATTGTTAACCCTGCAAACAAAGCTAATCCTTTTCCACTTAATTTATAAGAAAGTATCGCTGCACCAGCTGCAACAATGGTCCAAGGTAAACCTGGTAACTCTAACCAAGGATAAGCATCAATAAAATCCCAACTAGTGAATGCAACAATGGTTTCTAAGCCCCCCAATAAAATTTCTCTAATTAATTCAATTAAAAAAGTCATGAATGCAGTTAAATTTCTACTTATCTGTAAAAGTATTGGTCGAGTTTTAAACTCTTGAGTATCTTCATTCCAAAACTCCATTGGCATCCACTCATTCATTAAGAAAAATAAAGAATCGTTTATCCAAATAGGCAGCCAACCGAGTAACGGGGGCAATCTCCAAAATACATCAAAAGCATAATACCTAACTTCTTTGCCTAGAAAAAAGTAAACACTTTGGTTTGGATCTTTTACAAATTCTGCTTGTCCTCTTATAAATTTATAAGTTTCGGGAACATCAATAGCAAAACATAAAGCAAAAAATACAACTAATAAAAATAACCATTGGAATAATTTTGGATATTTTTTTAGATACTCCATATTTTAACTCCCGTTTTTTCTTCCTCCAAAAACTGTATCGATTATTTTTGAAGGTTTAATTGATCCAACAATATTATTTTCAGAATCAACTACTGCTACTATTTTTTCTTGAGTAAGAATTTTTTCTGCTACATTTTCTATAATCTCATCTTTTGAAACTTTTAAATCCCCCAAATTATCATTGCTCGACGCATCCATTACATCCTCGATTACCAAAACTTTCTCTCTTGGCACTTCTTCGGTAAACTTTCTTACATACTCAGTTGCTGGATTTAGTACAATATTTGCGGGTGTATCTAATTGCTCAATTATACCATCTTTCATAATTGCTATACGATCAGCTAACTTTAACGCCTCATCAAAATCATGAGTAATGAACATTATTGTTTTTTGTAATTTCTCTTGAAGTCTTAGAAACTCATCTTGCATTTCTTTTCTAATCAATGGATCTAATGCAGAAAATGGCTCGTCTAAAAACCATATATCTGGTTCCACTGCTAATGATCTTGCAATTCCTACTCTTTGTTGCTGTCCGCCAGAAAGTTCTCTAGGAAAATAGTTTTCTCTTCCATCAAGCCCAACTAATTTTACCATCTCCATTGCTCTATTAATACTTTCTTCAGTCTTGGTACCTTTAATCTGTAGAGGAAAAGCAATATTTTCCACAACAGTTTTATGAGGTAGTAGAGCAAAACTTTGAAATACCATTCCCATTTTACTTCTTCTAAGTTCAATTAATTCTTTATTGTTTAATTCAAGTAAATCTTGACCTTCTATGAAAATTTTTCCACCTGTTGCATCTGTTAGTCTTGATATACATCGAAGCAAAGTTGATTTACCCGAACCAGATAATCCCATCACTACTAACATTTCTCCTTTGGCAACTTCAAAAGAAGCGTTATTAACTCCAACTATACATCCTTTTTCTTGAAAGGTTTTTGCATCTACGTTGCCATTAGATTCTTCAAGCATCTTTTTGGCATTTTCTCCAAAAATTTTATAAACCGACTCGCATTTGATTACAGTCTCAGACATAAATTGTTTTAAAGTTATATTAAATTCTATAAAATTAAAATGTTAATAATTGTTGCCTTTCCTCATTAAAAATTTTTAATAAAATAAACTCTTGTATCAATTCCTGTGCTTAAAAAACTTAAAGCCTCTCCACTTATAGTAATACTTTCATCAACACCTACATTATTTCCACTAACCGTAAAACCTGCAAAACATTTACCTTTTTCTTGATCCCACTCTACAAAAGTTTCATCAATTTTATTTCCATTAATTGTATAAAGCTCATGTGCTCTAAAATTTAAGAAATTAGCTCCCATTATTGCTCTTTGAGGAATTAGCTTTGTAGCTTTACAAACCTGCTCATATACTTCATCTGTTAATTTGTAGTGATCAGTTCCATCAAATGAGACCAATATTCCAGAGGGTAGTTTAGATATTAACTCACTTAGTTTTTTTTCTTCAGCAATTCTTTCTTCTTCTAACTTCATTCTTTTTACTAAATCATCACCTTGTCCAAAAATTCCATTTAAAATACTAAAAGATAAAATTACTATTAGAGTAATAAATATAAGACCAATAAATTGTCTTAAAGACTCAGGTAAATCTTTTATTTTATTAATATAATTTTCTTTAGACATTATTCTTGTAACTTGCCGTTCTTCCAAATACCTGTTTTTTGTTTTCCATCTGCCCAAGTAAATGTTCCTTGACCATTCATAAAACCGTTCGCCCACTCTCCTTCGTAAGTAGAACCATCAGGAAATGTTAATGTACCTATTCCGCTCCAGACACTGTTTTTGAATTCTCCTTTATAAATATATCCATTTGGCCAAGTCTCTACACCTTGTCCTTGTTTTTTTGTTGAAACCCATTCTCCTTCATAAGTTGTTTTATCGGTATAAACCCACTTACCATAGCCATTATCACAATTACCTTCTTTACAGCCTGTACTTCGTGCAAAGACTGATGAGCAAACCAGAAAGCTTAAAAGAAAAACAAAAATAGATCTTTTCATAAATATATTTTACACAAAATTATTTAAAAAAAAATCCCCCCCAACAATGTTGGGGGAGATTTAAAATTTTAACTTTTATCCTTATTTAGTAAAAGCTTGCCAAACTGACTTGTTATCAGCTAACCATTTTTTAGCTGCATCTTCGTGAGTCATTTTGTCAACGTCAACTAAAGCTGCCATTGCACCAATTTGACTTGTAGAGAATGACATTTTCTTAAACGTTGCTGCTGCATCAGGATGAGTTTTTGGGAAATCCTCATGAACTGCTTTTTTCAAGTATCCATCAGGAGAACCACATTTACCATCTCCACCATCTTCTGGTCTGCAACCAGCTGTGTATGGAGGGAAGTCAATAAATGTAAAACCAGCACCATCTGTAAAGTTAGGCGTCCAGTTGAAGATAATTGTTCCTCTTCCTTCTTTTTCAGCTGCAGCTAACTCTGCCCAAAGTGCATCAGCACTTCCAGCAAATTTAACCCACCATAAATCACCTAAACCTAGTGCATCAACCCTTTGTGGAATTAAGTCACCATGCCAAGTTTGTGGACCTTCCAACATTCTTCCTTTTCCATCTGGTGAATCAGGTGTTGTAAAGTTTTTAGCACAATCTGGATTTTTTAAAGCTGTCCAGTCTGGTAAACCTGGGCATAATCCTTTTTCAGCAACCCAGTTTGGATATCCCATATCCTCAAGAGTTCTTGCTTCATGATCACCCCAATCTAATAAACCACCTTTATCTAAAGCAGTAGTAAAAGATTTACCAAATGCAGATTCCCATACCTCGTGAGATATAGTTACATCTCCAATTCTAATTGACTCATAAACTGCTTGTGAGTCTGCGTTAACGTATTTAACGTTATTGCCCATACTTTCGAAAATTCCACCAATAACGTAGGCCATTACAATTTGACTTGACCAGTTATGAGTTGGGATAACGATAGGCTTCTTGCTATCAGCGTTAGAAATTCCTGCAAAACTTACTACAGAAATAACTAGAGCAGATAGTAATGATATTATTTTTTTCATGTATACCCCTCTATTAATATTAATATTCAATAGTCTATGACAAAACGAATAGGTAGGTAAAGAATTATTAGTTCTAAAAAATATATATATATTTAAACAATAAAAATGATGATAAAAAATATAACTATATTTAAAAATTAAAATGATAGGAACAAGTAAAGATATTAAATATCCTGGTTTAAATATTTTACCACCTGGAGTTGAAAGACACGTTGTTAATGGTGGTGGTCTAACTGCTTTTCAAATTTTTCCTGATGATGAATTGGAAATTATTAATAATGAGGGTAATCAAATTTGTGAAATAATTTGTTTTAACAAAGATGGTAAATCTGATGTTGGAATTTTAAATTTAAAATCAAATAATGAAAAAAATTACATTATGAATATTCTTAGTGAGAATGATGAAACAATTTTAGCAACCAACTATCAATTAAAAAAAAGAAATTTAAAAATTTCTAATTCAAAATCATCAATTATATTTGATTTAGACACAGAACCTGGTGAAAAAATTAAATTAAAATCAAAAGATAAATGTTACGCAATATTTTCAGCACCTGGCGAAGATATGGATGTTACAAAACAAAATCCACCAACTGATTTAACTATATTTGTTAAAAGAGCTAAAATTGTTAATGACAAGGAATTAAATGTAATTCCTGATCCTGTTTTCGAACCTGTTTATGAAGAAAATATAAATAAAGAAACTTCAATATCTTATGAGGTTAAAGAAGGAGATTATATTCAAGTGATAAGTCCAACTGGCAGACAATGTTCTGACTTTGTGGCATTTGATACAAGAAAATTAGAAAAAGGAATTGAAAAAGGATTAGACTGGCAAACCACAAGAACATTCATGGGTAATATTTTCCCAGGACCAGGTTTGTTCTCTAAATTTTATGACACAGATCATGAACCACTTGTTGAAGTAATAAGAGATACTGTTGGAAAACACGATACTTTTAATCTTGCATGTACTTCAAAATATTATGAAGATGCGGGGTATTTTGGTCATCCAAACTGTTCGGATAATTTAACTGAAAGTATGTCGAAATACGGTGTTCAGAAACAAAAAGGTTGGCATGCAATTAATTTGTTTTTTAACACCTCTGCTGGAGGATTGAATTCTGTTATTTCCGATGAATCATATTCAAGACCTGGTGATTATGTAATGTTTAAGGCTTTAAAAGATTTAACAATAGGAACAACCGCATGTCCAAGTGATATAGATCCTTGTAATTCATGGAATCCTACTAATATATTTGTTAGAACTTACGACAAAAACAAAGAATTTAAAAAGTCATTTGGTTTTAGAATGAAAACAGACTCTGAAAATAAACTTACTAGAAATTCTGGTTTTTATGAAAGAACTTCAAAATTAACTAGAAACTTTGTTGATGCTAGAGGGTTTTGGCTTCCAAACGATTACACCAAACATGGTTTGGTTAATGAGTACAATGCTTGTAGAAATGATGCTGTTTTAATTGATCTATCATCACTAAGAAAGTTTGAAATAATTGGTCCTGATGCTGAAGAGTTAATGAACTACACTCTTACAAGAAATATAAAAAAACTTTCTGTTGGACAGGTTGTATATTCTGCAATGTGTTACGAAAATGGAATGATGTTCGATGATGGAACTCTTTTAAGATTAAGCGAAACAGGTTTTAGATGGATATGTGGAGATGAATATGGTGGAGAATGGCTAAAAGAAATTGCAAAGAAAAAGAATTTTAATGCTATTGTTAAAAACTCTACTGATCAAATTAGCAATGTATCTTTGCAAGGTCCAAAAAGTAGAGAAATTTTAAAAAAAATTATCTTTACACCACCAACACAGCCTTCGATAGATGAGTTGGGCTGGTTTAGATTTACAATTTGTAGAATAGAAGAGCTTCAAGGTATTCCATTAATTGTTTCTAGAACAGGTTATACTGGTGAATTAGGTTATGAAGTTTGGTGTCATCCAAAACATGCTCCTAAAGTTTGGGATAAATTAATGGAAGCAGGTAAAGATGATGGATTGATACCAGCAGGGTTTGCTGCCTTAGACAAACTAAGAATTGAGGCAGGTTTAATTTTATTTGGCGCAGAGTTTGATGGGGAGCAAGATCCTTTTGAAGCTGGTATTGGTTTTGCCGTTCCACTGAAAACAAAAGAAGAAGATTTTATTGGTAAAGAGGAATTGATTAAAAGAAAAGCTAACCCACAAAAGAAATTGGTAGGCCTAGAACTTAATGGAAAAGAAATAGCAGGCCATGGAGACTGTGTTCATATTGGAAGATCACAGGTTGGTATAGTTACTAGTGGATGCTTGTCCTCTACTTTGAATAAAAATATTGCTCTTTGTAGAATAGATGTTCAATACTCAGAAATCGGTACTGAAGTTGAAATAGGTAAAATCGATGGTCATCAAAAAAGGATTGGTGCTAAAGTTGTTGGTTTTCCATTCTACGATCCAACCAAATCAAGAGTCAGAGCTTAAAAATAATGCCAAAAGAAAAAAAGACGTTATTAGATTTTTGGGAAGATCAGATGAGGCAATCGCATACAGCCAGTAACTATTTTTTTAGAAAATCTCCTTCTCACTATCATATGATGTTATTAGTAATGTCTGCACATAAAGAAAATAAAAAACTATCTGTTGAGGAACTTAAAACTAAATTGTTTAAAACATCTAGACCTAAATCTGCATTGATTATTAATGAAGCTTGTGAAAAAGGATTCTTTCGTCTTGAAAAAACATCAACAGACCAAAGGGTAAAAAATATAATACCTAGTGATTCTTTTGTTAAAGAATTTAATGAATACCTGGATACCTTAAAAAATATAAGTTATTAGCGATAAATTTCACAAAAATCGAAATATCTAAATTATATATATAATTTTTAGTTCTATAAAAAATTATATTAATTACTATTTGCAAAAAATAATGTTTTCATATGACGACATTACCTTCGAAAGCAAAAGTAGTTATAATCGGTGGTGGAATTCACGGTCTAAGTACTGCTTGGAAACTTTCTGATACTTACAAAAATCCTGGAGACATAGTTGTATTAGAAAAAAAAGATACTGCAGCTGGTGCAAGCGGAATTGCTTGTGGTGTTGTAAGAAATAATTATTTCCAACCAGCAATGAGAGAGTTAATGGCTCACTCAGTTTCTGTATGGGAGAGTGATCCTAAAGCATTTAAATACAATCCAGTTGGTTATTTGCAAATATCACCAGAGGTAATGCATGAAGATGTTGCAACTATTTATGAACAACAAAAAGCCATTGGATACGAGTCAGTATTTATAGAAGGTGAAAAAGATTGTTCAAATTATATGAAGGGTATTTTTGATGATTGGCAAGCACAAGGTATCACTTCAGTACTACATGAAAAAAAAGGTGGATACGCTTTTAATAAAGATTCAATTAAAGCACTAGAAAGTAAATCTACATCTAATGGTGTGCAAGTGATGAAAGGTGTAAAAGTAACAGGATTTAAAAAAGGAAGTAATAGTCAAGCTGTTACAGGAGTAGAAACAGACAAAGGTATAATTGAATGTGAACAAGTCGTTATTGGAGCAGGTCCTTGGGCGAGAGATTTTTGGAACATGTTGGAATTACCTAAGACAGCAAATATCAAAGGTAAAGATGGTAAAATGCATGAAACTGATATGTGGACTTACTGGATGTTACAAGAAGGCGTTATTGGTGTTGAACCAGATTTTTTGAAAACAAATGATGGAAAACAACCACCTGTAGTTCATGTAGACTCGACTGCTCCGTTATATTCAGACAAAACTAAAAAATTATTAACAGATAAAATTTGGGGAATTTATTATAAACCTGATATCGAAGGATTAGGTGTCCAAGGTGGTACTTCACCCTACATAGTCAAAAAACATTTTGATCAGGTTAATGTTGATCCTTATGGAATTGAGTCTCCTGAGTATCAAACAACTGATGCATTTAGTGAAATGTGGTGTTCAGCTTTAGCACATTGTCAAAAAAGATTTGAAGGTAAATCTGATTTATATAGAAAAGGACCTTCGGGTGGTCTTGGATGCATGACGCCAGACTCTTTTCCAATCTTTGATAGGTTTTTTGAAAACGTTTACATGATTGCAGATGCAAACCACGGATACAAAATGATTGGAGTTGGTGAGCTTGTTGCAAAAGAAATTCTTGGTACTGAAAGTGATTTGTTAAAACCATTTAGATTCAACCGTTACGAGAAGGGAGAACTTCACCCTACTTCGAACAGTCCGTTTCCTTGGAGCTAGACTCTAAGCCTAGACACAAATAAATTTTTCAGCTACGTTTGAATAAATTAAATTCATTGAGGGGTGAAAATGACAGATCTAGAAAAACACGTTAACCAACCAGGACGTGCGAAATTAGTAAAAGACGTAAGAGCAAAAATTAAAGAATTAGGAATAACTTATATTTATTTTCAATTCATTTCAGTCACAGGAAGAGTTGTTGGAAAAGGTATCCCTGCTGACCATTGGGAAAGGACTGCAGAGAAAGGTTTTCAATTAGTTTATGGTTCTACTGCAAACTTATTTTTAGATCGTCATAATAATTACATTGGATACGGACCAGAGGCTATGGAGCTTGTGGGAATTCCTGATCCTGAAACTTTCGTGCAATTACCTTGGGATAAAAGAGTTGCAAGAGTTTTCTGCACTTGTTTTAGAAACAGAGAAGAAAGACAAAATCCAGGCGGTCATTTAACTTCAGATTGTCGAGGAAATTTAAGAATTTTCATGGATGAATTTAAAAAGAAACACGGGCTAGAATTAAGAGTAGGTACAGAGCCTGAAATGATGTGGTTGACTAAAAATGAAGATGGAACACCGTCAGGTAAAGGTTTCTCAAAACCTTTCTGTTACCATATTGATCAATTCGAGTCATTAAGACCAGTATTTATGCAAGTAATAGAATATGCAAATGCTATGGGCCTTGATATGATTCAAGGTGACCACGAAGATGCCCCAGGTCAACTAGAATTAAATTGGACATATGACAACGTTTTAAGAAATGCGGATAGATTATCTACTTACAGACAAATTTGTGCACAAGTAGCTAGAGAACATAATTTAATTGCTTGCTTTATGACAAAACCTTTTATGGGTGTTTCTGCAAGTGGTTGCCATACAAACATGTCTTTATGGAAAGGTGGAAAAGTTAAAGTCAACAGACTTGGTCATAAATCTTTACCAGGAGTTGATGGGGTATTTAGTTATGTTGAGGGAGGAACAAATACTTTCATGCCTGATACAAAAGATATGCAAATGCCAGGTAAAATTGGTTTGCAATCAATTGCAGGTATCATGAAACACTTGCCAGCATTAACAGCTCTTGGATCTTCAACTGTAAATTCTTACAGAAGATTATGGGATCAAGGATTTTGGGCT
Source organism: uncultured Pelagibacteraceae bacterium (assembly GCA_902619745.1). Taxonomy (GTDB): domain Bacteria; phylum Pseudomonadota; class Alphaproteobacteria; order Pelagibacterales; family Pelagibacteraceae; genus Pelagibacter. The sequence goes on along the minus strand of CACNFL010000001.1, from coordinate 56,280 downwards.
CCCGTTTATGCTGATTGGGGATATCAAAATAGAACTTGTGGTTTAAGAGTTTCTGCTCCAGGAAGATTTGAGTATAGATCAGTAGACTCAATGCACAATCCTTACTTATTAGGTGCTGCTTTATTAAAAGCTTGCGACGAAGGTATAAGTAAGAAAATGAAACCAGCAGCTCCAGAATCTAGAAATATTTATGAAGCTCAAAAAGCTGGTAAAGATGTTAAAAAACTTCCATTAAGTTTAGGTGAAGCTTTGGATAGACTGGCAGAGGATGAAGTAATCAAATCTGCAATGCCAGATGAAATGTATAAAGTTTTCCATTGGTACAAAAACGATGAGTGGGAAAGATTTCTTGGTGCAACAACGCAATGGGATCTGGATACTTATCTTGATTGTCTACCGTAGGTCTTAAAAAAATATAGAAAGGGTATAAAAATATGTGTGGGATAGCAGGTTTAATTCATAGAGGAAAATCCTCAAATGTAGGGAGCGAATTACAAGGTATGCTTCAAGCATTAAAACATAGAGGAGAAGATTCTACAGGTTACGCTTTGTATGGAGATACAGACGGTAAAAACTTTATTATGCGTTTTAAAGTTGGAGAAAACGTTGGAGAAGGAAGCTCATCAATTATGGAAGATGTGTCTGTTTATGATGAAAGAAAAAAAATTGTAGATCAAACTCTAGCCGAAATGGGAGCTAAAGTAGTTAAAGAAGAAAGAACTCTTCCCTACTCTTTAAGATATGAACTTGATTATAATGTTAAGGATCTGTTAGAATTTTCACAACGTATAGAAAGTATTCCTGGTGTAGAAATTCTTTCAATGGGTAAATCGTTAGAAGTGATTAAAGATCTTGGAAACGCTAAAATGGTTTGTGATAGATATAGCTTAGATAAAGTTGTTGGAACACATGCTATAGGTCATGCTAGAATGGCAACAGAGTCTGGTGTAGATATCAAATCTGCCCATCCTTTCTGGGGATACCCATTTAGCGATGTATCTGTAGTTCATAATGGACAATTAACAAACTATTGGAATAACAGAAGAGTTTTGGAAAATAAAGGTATGAGATTTATGTCTGAGTGTGACTCGGAATTAATTGCTGTTTATATTGCTGAAAAAATGAGAGATGGGGCAACTTTAGAAGAAGGAATGAAAGCATCTTTAACGGGTTTAGATGGTGTATTTACTTACTTTGTTGCAACAAAAGACTCCTTAGGAATGGCAAAAGATACAATGGCTGCAAAACCATTGGTGTTATATGAGTCTGATGATTTGGTTGCTATGGGATCTGAAGAAATTGCAATTAGATCTGTGTTACCACAAGAAATTGATACATATGATCCGTTTGATGGGGAGGTTAAAGTATGGCAAATCTAAAAACAGTATCGAAAAAATCAAAAGCCCAATCAATGGGTATGCACACTGAGGTTTTAACAGGGAGAACTCAGCAAAAATTCTTTAATCCTGATGAAGCAGAAAACTTTTACTACTTTGGCACATACGATGTAGATTTTAATAAAAGAACTGATCTTGATGTTAAGGATATGACAGCGCCAGAGGCTAATAAAGAAATCGATAATTTAATGAGCCAAGGATATGGAACAATAGTAATAAAAAACCCTCAAGGTAAACACAGTCTTGGAGTTGGTATTTTAAATAAACTAAATTTAATTTTTGAAGGAAGTTTAGGATACTTTGGAATGGGTTCTTGTGATGGTCCAATAGTTAGAATTAATGGAAGAGTTGGGTGGTCATGTGCAGAAAATTTAATGGCTGGTAAAGTAGTGATCGAAAAAAATGCTGGATCTTGTTTTGGTGCGGCAATTAGAGGTGGAGATTTAATTTGTAAAGGCAGTGTTGGTGCCAGAACTGGAATTGATATGAAAGGTGGAACTATAATAATTGGTGGTGACGCCGGTGCATTTACTGGATTTATGATGCAAAGAGGAAGAATAATTATTCTTGGAGACGTAGGGATAAATTTAGGTGACTCAATGTATGATGGGACAATTTTCGTAGGTGGAGAAATTGGATCATATGGTAGTGATGCAGTTGACGCTGAATTAACTAAAAGTGATCAAGATTGGCTTAAAAGAAAATTAAAAGTAGCTGAGATTGGTGAAAATTTTGACGTTAGTAAAATGAAAAAAATTGTAGCTGGTAAGAAACTTTGGAATTATGACAATTTGGAACCTACAGAGAAGAAGGGAGCAATATAATGCCTAAGAAAAAATCTAAAAAAGTTAAAAAAAATGGAAAAGGTGTTGGTGGAAAAGCTGATGTCCATGCACATGAAGAAGGTAAAAGAAATAAAAGTTTATTAGGTCATAACGCTATCTTCACACCTGAAGTAATAGACGACATTCATATTAAATCTCAATTAGGAAGATACAGAATGAGAGGAATGGCATTGATGAAAAAAATTCCTACTTTTGATGATTTAGTTTTCTTACCTGGAACACTAACTAGATTTGTAATCGAAGGTTACAGAGAAAAATGTGAAACGAAAACTGTTATTGGACCAAGATGTGAAAATCCAATTGAGTTAGACATTCCGGTTTATATTACAGGAATGAGTTTCGGTGCCCTTTCTTATGAAGCAAAAACTGCTTTAGCAAGAGGAGCAACTATGGCAGGTAGTGCTACATGTTCTGGTGAAGGTGGAATGATACCTGATGAAAGAAGATATTCTGAAAAATGGTACTACCAATGTATTCAATCGAGATATGGTTTTAATCCTCATCATGCACAATTAGCAGATGGTATTGAAGTATTTATTGGACAGGGTCAAAAAGTTGGAATGGGAGGACATTTAATGGGTCAAAAAGTTACTGACCAAGTTGCTGAGATGAGATCATTACCATCTGGTATTGACCAAAGATCTCCGGCGAGACACCCTGACTGGTTAGGACCAGATGATTTAGCTTTAAAAGTAGAAGAGCTAAGACAGTTAACAAAAAATAAAGTGCCGATTCAATTAAAGTTAGGTGCATCTAAAGTTTATGATGATGTGCGTATGGCTGCAAAATGTGATCCTGACTCTATTTACTTAGATGGAATGGAAGGCTCTACTGGAGCTGGCCCACATATCGCTGCTGCAAATACTGGTATTCCTGGTATTGCTGCAATTCGAGAAGCTAGAAGAGCAATCGATGATGTTGGTAAAACTGGAAAAGTAACATTAATTTATGCAGGTGGAGTAAGAGACGGTGCTGACATGGCTAAAGCTTTAGCTTTAGGTGCTGATGCAATTGCGATTGGAACTGGATCTATGATTGCACTTAACTGTAATAAAGATATTCCAGAAGCAAACTTTGAAAAAGAAATGGGTGTAAAAGCAGGTGAATGTTATCACTGCCACACTGGAAGATGTCCAGTTGGTGTTGCAACACAAGATCCTAAGCTTAGAGCTAGATTAAATCCTGATGATGCTGCACTAAGAGTTTACAATTATCTTCACTCAATGACTTTAGAAGCTCAGTTGTTAGCTAGAGCGTGTGGAAAAACAAATATCCATTCTCTAGAACCTGAAGATTTAGCTGCTTTAACATCAGAAGCATCAGCTTTAGCAAAAGTTCCATTAGCTGGAACTAACTACACAGTTGGTGTTGATAACTACCACAAAATATAGAGGTAACTATGCCAAAGAAAAAAAATAAAAAAGCAGTAAAAACAAAAGAGATTAAAGGTCAGTTAGGTAAAAAGAAAGAGACTGCCAGAGAAAAAATGATTGGTCAGTCTATTGGTTACAGATACGACGTTAATCTTTTACCTGACTATTCTAAACTAACTCCATTTCTTAAGAAATATATAGAAGCGATGGGGTGGGATGATTTAAATTGGTTGGAAGATGTCCATATGGGCTATGAAGATGATAGACCCGCAGTATTTTGTAGAAATGCTAACGGTTGGGTAACAATTCCAAAATCAATTAAGCTACCAAATAATCAACAAGATAGAGATATGATTGCAAGAGAACTTTTAGTTAAGTTTCAAATGTCTCCAAAACACCCTCTTGTTGATTTGAAAAAAGCATATTTAAAATTTTAATATTTCAATTAAAAGTTGATAATTTTTAAAAACCTAGTGCGCATACTAGGTTTTTAAGTCTTTTTATATTTGTATCGAATCGTAAAATTTAATAGGCTTCCGTAAACTAATATGGAGAGAGAATATGACTGATCAGTTAGGCGCTCTAACAACCATATTTACAGAATTTTACTATTGGATAACAGTAGTATTGATGTTTTTAATTCACGTCGGGTTCTGTATGTATGAGGTTGGAGCTTCTCGATACAAACACCATCAACATACTCTTATGAAAAATACAATGTTAATACCTTTGGTAACAGTAACTTGGTTTTTCTTTGGTTGGTGGATTTACTGGGCATTCCCAACAGGACCGGGTCTAGCCCCTTCAATAATGAATGAAAGTGCTGCATTGATTACCGATGAAAGTACTTTTAGTGCGAAATGGTATATGCCAAATACAGAATATATGGCGGTTAACTTAGGTGACCACATAAGTGGTGTATTCTGGGCTGCGTTCTTACTATTCTCATGGACAGCTGCTTCTATTGTTTCAGGAGCAATCATTGAAAGAATAACAACTTTTGCATTTGGAATTTTAGCAATTGCAATTGGATCTGTGTTTTGGACAATTGATGCTGCTTGGGGATGGCACTTTGATGGATGGATGTTAAAACTCTTAGGATATCATGATGCTTATGCATCAGGAGTAATTCACGCTATTGCTGGTGGATTTGCTTTAGGTGTTCTTGTTGTTTTAGGTCCAAGAATTGGAAAATTCTCATCAAGCGGTGAACCAAGAAATATAGGACCAAGAAATCCTTGGCTAGTTACAGTTGGATTATTTCTAATTTATACTGGTTTCTGGGGATTCTATGCGGCATGTAATATACCGATATTTGATCTTGGGCCTGAATATGGAATGGAAGGTATATCGTATTGGACAGCTACGAACATTTACGTAACCCCCACTACACTTAGTGGTATTACTTTTAACTTCTTGATGTCGTTATCAGGAGGTTTATTAGCCGGTTATTGGATTGCTAAAGGTGATCCTTTCTGGACTTACTCAAGTGGACTAGCAGGTGTTATCTGTGCTTCGGCTGGAAATGATTTATATCATCCAATTCAAGCAATGATCATAGGTATGATCGGTGTTGTGATTGCATACAAACTACATTACTGGGTTGAACGTAAGTTCAAAATCGATGATGCAGTTGGAGCAGTTGCTGTACATGGTTATGCTGGTTTTGTAGGTCTTGTGATTTGTGGATTTGTTTTAAATGGTTATCCTTCATCTGGTTACAGTGTTGGAGCTATGTGGGACGGATCGACTTACGCATCAATCAACCCACTGGGACAATTCATAGGAGCGATAATAATGTTTGGAGTTCTTGGAATGTTACCAGGCTATATCTTGGCTAAGATACTAAACGGTATGGGTAAATTAAGAATCCCTCGTGAAGTTGAAATAGCTGGATTAGACTATGAAATGATGGAGTCTGCTAAAGAAGATGAAAAAGCAGTTTCATCAGCAACCAGGTAAAGGAGAAAAATATGGCTACAGTAACAAACTGGATAGATCATCTAAATAAACCTGCTGAAGAGGTTGCGGGCGCAATTTATCCTGGAGCTGGATCTAGCGAAACTCTACTGGTTATTTTAGGTATAGTTATCTGGCTTGGATGGCATGTTTTGACTGCGAGAAATGAAAGTGAAGAACTTTCACGACTAGCAAGAAAAAGACATGGTGCCAATGACCATAAAAGCAATATTACCGACTGGTAATTTAAATTAAAATTTGGGCGCTACTTAAATGTAGCGCCCTTTTTTATGTTCTAAATTTATGGAAGATAATAAAGAAGAATTAAGACCCTCAAAAATGAGAGGTGTAGCATTTCCTAAAGCTAAGTATGGTGTGATACTAGCTATAATTGTAATTATTGTTGTAAATTTAATTTATTATAAAGAAACAATTTTATCTTTTTTTAAATAATTATGTTAACTTAGGTTGTGTCTAAAAATTTATTTCAAATTGCTAAGCAAAAAAAAATTAAATATTTTTTAATCAGTTTTGTAGATTTATTTGGTGTATTAAGATCAAAATTAGTACCTGCTCATGCAATAAAAGAAATGCAAAATGCAGGAGCTGGTTTTGCTGGATTTGCAGCATGGTTAGATATGACACCTGCTGATTCAGACATGTTTGGAATTCCCGACCCAGATAGTTTAATTCAACTTCCATGGAATAAAGAAGTTGGATGGTTAGCATCTGACTTGTGGATGAATGGCAAACCAGTAGATGCGTCACCCAGAGTGACGTTAAAAAATCAAATAAAAAAATTAAAAAAACAAAATTTAACAATGAAATCGGGCGTTGAGTGTGAATATTTTTTAATTTCACCTGACGGAAACTCAATTGCAGATCTAAGAGATACTCAGTCTAAACCTTGTTATGACCAATCTGCATTAATGAGAAGGTATGATTTAATTAAGGAAATTTGTGACTGTATGATTGAAATGGGATGGGGCCCTTATCAAAACGATCACGAGGATGCTAACGGTCAATTTGAAATGAATTGGGATTATTCAGATTGCCTAAAAACTGCAGATAGACATACCTTTTTTAAGTTTATGGTAAAAACAATTGCTGAAAAGCACGGATTAAGAGCAACATTTATGCCTAAGCCATTTGGAAATTTAACCGGCAATGGTTGTCATGCTCACGTATCAGTTTGGCAGGGTAATAAAAATAAATTCTTAGATAATAAAGATAAACTTGGTTTAAGTAAAATGGCCTATAATTTTTTAGGTGGAGTAATTAAAAATGCTTCATCTTTATCTGCGTTTTTTAACCCAACAATCAATAGTTACAGAAGAATAAATGCGCCACCTACAAAATCTGGAGCATCATGGTCACCGAGTAGTATTTCTTACACAGGTAATAATCGAACACACATGATAAGAATCCCTGATCCTGGAAGATTTGAATTAAGATTAATGGATGGTTCTGCTAATCCTTACTTATTGCAAGCAAGTGTTTTAGCAGCTGGTCTATATGGTTTAAAAAATAAAGTTGATCCAGGTAAACCTTTGGATTGTAATATGTATGAAGACCACGCTAAATATCCAGACTTACCTAAACTACCTGATGAACTTGCACAATCATTAAATTTATTAAAAAATAATAAAGATATGAATGATGCTTTTGGCAAAGATGTTATTGAAAGTTATATAAAGTTAAGAAGTTCAGAGATGAATGAATTCAAATCAAAAGATAGTTTTGATAAAACAAAAGATGTTACAAAGTGGGAAAAAGATAATACTTTAGATTGTTAGTACATGACTATATTATCTAACGGTCATCAATGGAAATACACGGAATTTACAGACAATAAAAATTACTCATTTAACAAAAAAGAAATTCTTAATTCTTTAACCTCAGAAGAAATTGATGATGCTTATAAGAGTATTTCTGAGTGGGAAGGTTATTATCCTACTCCCCTGCTTTCTTTAAATAAACTTTCAAAAGAATTAAATTTAAAAAAAATTTTTTATAAAGATGAAAATAAAAGATTTGATTTAAAATCTTTTAAAGCTTTAGGTGGAGCTTATGCGGTAGAAAAAGTAACCAAAGGAAATAAAGATATAGTGGTAGCAACAGCTACTGCTGGCAATCATGGAAGATCAGTTGCCTGGGGTGCTAAAAGATTAGGTCTAAGCTGTAAAATATTCATTAGTGAATTTGTAAGTGATGCAAGAGGCAAAGCTATGGCCGCACTTGGGGCAGATGTAGTAAAAGTAAAAGGTAATTATGAAAAATCTTTGATGGAATGCATAAAACAGTCTACTGAAAATAATTGGCAAATAGTTCAGGATGTTGCTTGGAAAGATTATATGGTTGTCCCCAAGTATACAATGGCAGGTTATACAGTCATGATGAAAGAAATAGCTAATCAAATCCAGGAAGAGAAAATAACTCACATCATTTTACAGGCTGGTGTTGGTGGCATGGCTGCTGCTATGGTTGCAGGTATTGCAAGATATTTGAACTATGTTCCATCAATTATAGTTGTTGAACCGGATAGTGCCGCGTGTGTAATGGAAAGCATTAAAACTGGAAAAATAGAAAAAATAGATATTAAAAGAGAAAGCTTAATGGGTGGTATGTCTTGTGGTGAAGTATCATTGGTCCCATGGGAAATACTCAAAAATTCAGTTAAACATTGTATTAGTTTACCAGATGATGATATTGCAAAAACTATGAAACTACTTGGAAATTCAAGCTTTAGTGATGATAAAATAATTGCAGGAGAAAACTCGGCACCTGGCGTAATCAGTCTGATTACAAGTTGTGAAGATCATGTAATTAAAGAAAAATTAGATCTAAATGAAAAATCTAATGTTTTGGTTTTTGGTTGTGAGGGAGATACTGATCAAGAAATGTATCAAAAGTTAATTAACCAAAATTAAACTAATGAGTAGCATAGGTATTTTTTGGATTAGAGAGGATTTTAGAATTGAAAATAATCCTGCTTTATCTTTTGCCACACAATATCATGATAATGTAATTGCATTATATATTTATAATAACAATGATTTTGATAACAAAAGAGAAGCTCAAAAATGGTGGGTTTTTAAATCTCTAGAAACTTTAAAAAAAGAATTATCAGATTATAAAATTAATCTTGAAATAGTAAAAGGTGACGAATTAGAAATTTTTTCTAAATTTAATAAAAAGGATAAGCTTTCGGTTTATTGGAATAAAATTTATGAGCCAGATGTAATAGCTAAAGGAAAAAAAATACGTGACTTATTTATTAAAAATAAAATCAATTATAAATATTTTAAAGGAAATGTTTTAAATGAATTTCAAGAGATAACAAAAAATGATGGAACTCCCTTTAAAGTGTTTACCCCTTTTTGGAGAAATGCGGAGCAAGTTTATTTAAATCAACCACCAAGCAAAAATTATATTGTTAAAAAGAAAATTAAAAAGATTACATATTTTAAAAAGTGTATTGAACCAATAGATATTTTACCAAAAAAAAATTGGTATAATAAATTTGAAAAATATTGGAAAGTTTCAGAAAATGAATCAAAAAAAATACTTAAAAATTTAATTGAAAATAAAATTAAGGATTATGGAACTTCTCGAGATATACCATCTATTGAAGGAACCTCTAAATTATCTCCTTACATCAAACATGGCCAAATTCATGTAGGCAGTATTTGGAAAAAATGTTCTGAAATTAAATCAAAAGGAATTGGTTATAGAAAATATATTAATGAGCTTGGTTGGAGAGAGTTTTCACATAGTTTAATTAATTATTTCCCTGAATTCTTAAAAGGAAATTTTAGAAAAGAATTTGATAAATTCCCTTGGGCAAAAAATGAGAAATTCTTAAAAGTGTGGAAAAAAGGAATGACCGGTTATCCTATTGTCGATGCAGGTATGAGAGAATTGTATGAGACTGGATGGATGCATAATAGAATAAGAATGGTTGTTGGTTCATTTTTAGTCAAACATTTGAGAATTAATTGGACTGAAGGTGAGAAGCATTTTAGAAATTGTCTACTAGATTTTAACAAAGCAAATAATGTTGCTCAATGGCAATGGGTTGCTGGCTGTGGTGCAGATGCAGCACCTTATTTTAGAATATTCAATCCAATACTTCAGGGTGAAAAATTTGATAAAGAAGGTAATTATGTAAAAAAATGGGTTCCTGAACTTAAAAATGTACCAAATAAATTTATTCATAAACCATGGGAAATGGAATTAAAGTATCAAGAAGCTATAAAAACAATTATTGGCAAAGATTACCCGGGCCCTATTGTTGTTCATGAAAAAGCTAGAGCTGCAGCTCTTGAAGCGTTTCAATCTTTAAAGAAAAAATAAATTTAATTTTATTCTCCAATAAAATGATGAATTATAGTTCTTTTTTGAGCCTCTAATCTGTGTTCAAATAAATATATGCCCTGCCAAGTTCCAAGCAACAATTCACTATCTTTCACACTTAGAGAAATTTGATTATTTGTTAATACAGATTTAATATGTGCAGGCATATCATCTTTTCCCTCCGTAGTATGAATATATAGTTTGTTATCCATAGGAGCTAATTTATCAAAATAATTTATTAAATCTGTTTGTACATCTGGATCTGCATTTTCTTGAACAATTAATGAGGCGCTTGTGTGCTGAATGCTTAAATTAAGAATACCATTTTTAAAGGTATTTTGACTAATCCATTGAATTGTATCATTAGTAAATTCATATAACTTTTGACCATTAGTCTTAATTTGAAGATTATAAAATTCTTGTTTCATTAATTATACTCCTTCGATGTAAGCTCATACAAACGACTAATGGTTCGTTTAAATGGTTTTTCTAACAATCTTGAAGAGGTAAATTGATCTAAATTTATATCAGCTGTAACTGCTAATGAAATATTTTTATCATAAATTACATCTAACAAAGTGATAAAACGTTGTTGTTGATTTGAATTTACATCATTAAATTGAGGTATTTGATCTATTACCATAAATTTACAGTTTTTAACTATTTCTAAATAATCTTCCGCTCCTAAATTTTGATCACAAAGTTGATTAAAATCACACCTAACAATTCCCTCATAAAAGTTTTCTATTTTAAATTCTCTTCCTTTAACATTAATTGTTATTGAAGATTGTTTTTTATTCTTTGTTATGGTTCTAAAAAATTTATTAATCTTAAAATTGGTTTCTTGATTAAGTGGAAAAAAATATCTTTGTTTTTGATTATCATTAGATTTTCTATAATCATCCTCAATTTTTAACTCATACTCGATGGATTGATCTTCCATTATTTTTATAAAAGGTACAAATTGTTCGCGTTGAAGACCTTCTTTATAAAGTTCTGAAATTTTAGTGTTTGAAGTAAGAATAATTTTAATATCTTCTTTAAATATTTGTTCAAATAGTTTTCCTAAAATCATTGCATCAACAATGTTTGTTACTTGGAACTCATCGAAATAAACTAATGAAGCTTTTGATTTTAAATTTTGAACAAATTGATTGATTACATTTTCTTCATTTTTTTCTTTTTGCTCATGGGCAAAATCATGAAAACCTAACATAAATTCATTAAAATGTTTTTTTAATTTTTTTTCTTCAAGATGATCATAAAAGAAGTTTAAAATCATTGTTTTACCAACCCCTACACCACCATATAAATAAAATCCTTTTTTAGATTTTTTTTTGGAAAATAATTTTGAAAAAAATGATTTGTAATTACTATTATAGTAATCTTCTAATTTTTTAATAACTTTGATTTGATTAGGATTAACTTCTAAATTTTGATTTTCACAATAAGATATGAATTCTTTTTCAATTTTTTTTGGCATCAATTTTTTTTAGTTTTAAAGTCAATACCATACTCTGATCTTGGTCCTTTCCTTAGCCCAAATGGACCTGAGATAAATAAAGTTAATGGTTTGGTTCCTGGTTCTAAATCTACTCGATGTAAATTATTCGCTGATCTAAAACCAATATACCCTGGTGGGCGCCAAAACTTGCCATTGCTCAGTGTTTCCCAATAGCCACCTCTTAAAATTATAGTAATATAAGGAAAAGTGTGATTATGAACTCCTTCTCCATGATCATCTGCTAGCATCTCATGAATTAATATATTGAATGGAAACCATTTAGGTCGATACCTCATCAAAACATAGTAACGATTCATCCAAGGCTTTGCCTCTTTAAACTTGGGATGTGAAGGTCCTCTATCTAATACAACTTTTTTTCTGCCAATTTTTTCTAAAAATTTTAAGAACATGTTTAGTTATATTGTACAATTGAACCATTTCTTACTACATATAAATTGTTGTTAAATATAAACGGTTCAGAGACTAATCCGCCAGAAACTTTTTCAATTTTAGTTATTTTTCCATCTTCAATCCCAGCTATGATCATTTTACCATCTGAGTTAGTTAAAAATAAATTTTTGTCTCCAATCACAAAACCAATTGGATGGATATTTTTTCTTTTTTTATCTTTGTAATTAACAAATAGATCTGTAATTCGAACTATATTGCCTTTATTTTTATCAATTAAATGTAAATAACCTTCATTAGAAATTGTGAAAATTACATTTCCAACCAAAATTGGTTTTACATTAGAATTTACTTCATTAATCCAGTTAGTGATTCCTGTTTTTAAATTAATTGAATAAAACTGGTTTTTATTGTTTGAAAAAAATACAGAATTTCCATCTGATACTAGTTTAGAAGTCTTAAAATTATAAGTTTCATTTATTATCGAGCTACTCTGTGTAGGTAGTTGCCAAGTTATTAAGCCAGTTTCAATATCTACAGCTGTAATATCTCCTATAGAATTACTAAAAATAACATTATCGTTTAAAATAATTAAAGAATATTTAGCATTTGAAATTGTAAATGAGTCCTCTGTTTGCAAATTCCAACATTCAGAACCATCTTTGATTTTGTAGCATCTAAGAGTGTTTTTATAATCAATAACAAATATTTTATCTTTATACTTTTTAATATTTGAATTAAATGGATACTCATTATTTTTTGACCAATTTAGTTCTCCAGTGCTTATATTTACTGAATAATATTTTGCTATACTATCAGCCACTAAAAGATTTTGACCGTCTACTAAAAAATTAAGCTTTGGCTTTAATTTTTTTTCAGCTTTTGAATAGTGGTTTTTTTTCCAAATAATTTTCTGGTTATTGTCATACCTTATAATTGTACCCTTTTTATCAAAAAAAATTATTCCATTGTTCAAAAAAATCGGTTTGAAATTTAATTGATTTAATTCCTCTAACTTTGAAAATTTAAAGTTACCAATCTTTTTTAATTCACCTTTGTAATTTTGCAAACCAAGATTATTTTGATTTTCATTTTTTTTATTATTTATTTTTATTGATGATAGATCAAATTTTAAATCTCTATTAAATTCTGAAACACTTAGATTTTCCTCAGCAAAAACTTTTGTTATTTTTTTATCTGTTTCTAATTTATTTTCTTTGTCTTTCCAAATTCTTGAGTTTTCGTTAAATGAACAATTGTTAAGAAAAAATAATACAATGAAAGTAAAAATTAATTTATTCACTCAAGTCTCTGTTCAATCTTTTCTCTGCTTGAAGTCTTATATCTGGATTTGAATTTTCTAAAGCTATTATTTGGTTGAAAAATTCTTTAGCTTTTTGTTTTTGATTATTTGCATAAAAATATTCTGCCATTAAATATAAAGAATGTGATTTCCAGACACTTTTTGAATTGATCAGTGGATTTAACATATTTAAAAGATCACCCTCTTGAGCGTTATCTGCATTGTAGAGTGCCTTCTTGTATATAATTAAGTTGTTAATCTCACTGTCTAATGAAGTATCGTTTATCAATACATCAAATAATGAATTGATTTTGGACTGATCACTTACAAGATTATTATCAATGATGAAATAAAGAGATAAAGGTGAATAAGTTGGGTCTTTCTTGTTTATTATTTCAATCAGACTGCTAGCTGTTTTTTCTTTTGTTTTTTCAGAATAATCGATGATTATAGAATTATAACTATCTGAGATATCTTTTTTTTTATTAATTAAATATTTATCGTAACTGAAAACACCTACTATAATAATTATTAAAATAATTATACCTGAAATAATTTTATTTTTATTGTTTACAAAAAAATTCTTAATTTTTTCATTTCTAGTATTGGTATTTATAATTGATAAATCTTCGTCCATAACTAAATCATATTCCTTAAAACGTACTGCAGAATACCTCCATTTTTATAATACTCTAATTCATTTTTTGTATCAATTCTGCATAAAGTTTTAATTTTCTTTATTTCGCCAGAGGCATATTTAATTTCGACTGTCACTTCATCTGAGGGATTAACGCCCTTTTCTATATTTTGAATACTAATTAATTCAGAACCAATTAATTTTAGATTTTTTCTATTTAGATCTTCGATAAATTGTAACGGTAATATTCCCATTCCAATTAAATTAGATCGGTGAATTCTTTCAAAACTCTCTGCGATTACTGCTTTTATTCCAAGTAATTTTGTTCCTTTAGCTGCCCAATCTCTAGACGATCCAGTTCCATACTCTTTTCCACCAATTACAACTAAATCTGTTCCTCTTTTTTTATATTCAACAACTGCATCATATATAGGAAGAACTTTTTCTTCTGGATATAACTTTGTAAAACCACCCTCTGTACCTGGAGCCATTTCATTTCTAATTCTTATATTTGCAAAAGTTCCTCGCATCATAACTTCATGGTTACCCCTTCTTGAACCATATGAATTATAATCTTTTGGCAAAATTTGGTGTTCCATGAAATATTCACCAGTTGGACTATCCTTTTGAATACTACCAGCTGGCGATATATGGTCAGTAGTAACCATATCACCTAAGATTAATAATGGTCTTGCATCCTTAATTTCTTTAAATCCTTCTGGTTTATCTGGTAAAGAGTCAAAAAATGGAGGTTTTTTTACATATGTTGATCTCTCATCCCAATTATAGATACTGCTTTTATCAGTTTTAATTTTTTGCCATTGAGTTGGGCCCTCAGAAACATTTGAGTATCTTTGTATAAACATCTCAGCATTAAGTGAATCTTTTAAAGTTTCTTCTATCTCTTTATTTGAAGGCCAAATATCTTTTAAAAATACATCTTTTCCTTCTTTATCTTTTCCCAATGGATCTTTGTACAAATCAACTTCCATATGCCCAGCTATTGCATATGCAACAACAAGTGGAGGTGAAGCCAAATAGTTAGCTTTTATATGTGGAGAAATTCTTCCCTCGAAATTTCTATTTCCTGATAAAACTGAAACTGCATAAATATTTTCTTTTTGGATCGCTTCTACAATATTTTCTGGAAGTGGTCCTGAATTTCCAATGCAAGTTGTACAGCCGTACCCAACTAAATTAAAGCCAAGCTGATCTAAATAAGTGTTTAATCCAGCTTTTGCCAAATAGTCTGTAACTACTTGAGACCCAGGTGCTAAAGAAGTTTTTACCCAGGGTTTAACCTGTAAACCTTTTTCAATAGCTTTTTTTGCTAATAGTCCAGCCCCAATTAGAACATTTGGATTAGAAGTGTTTGTACAAGATGTTATTGCTGCAATTAATATTGAACCATCTTTAATTTCATAATCTGTATTTGTTACTTTTGAAATTGATTTTTCATTTTTATTTGTAGCTTCCTGCAATACTTTTTGAAACGAACTAGGTGCATCTGTTAAAAGAACTTTGTCTTGTGGTCTTTTCGGTCCTGAAATAGTTGGCACAACTGTGGACATATCTAAAGATATAATGTCAGTAAATTCTATCTCGTTACTCGCCCATAAACCTTGTTCCTTGGCATAATTTTCTACGATATCAACAGTTTGTTGATCTCTTCCAGAAAATTTTAAATACTTTAATGTTTCTTCATCGATAGGAAAAAAACCACAAGTAGCACCATATTCTGGTGCCATGTTTGCAATTGTAGCTCTATCTGCAAGAGTTAAATTTTTTAAACCCTCTCCATAAAACTCAACAAACTTACCAACCACACCTTTATCTCTTAACATTTTAACAACAGTTAAAACTAAATCTGTTGCAGTGGTTCCTTCTGGCAATTTGTTTTTCATTTCGAAACCAATTACTTCTGGTATTAACATAGAAATTGGTTGACCTAACATTCCTGCTTCAGCTTCAATTCCTCCAACACCCCATCCTAAAACAGATAAGCCATTTACCATTGTTGTATGACTGTCTGTTCCAACTAAAGTATCTGGAAAAAGATATTTTTCCCCTTTAAATTCTTCTGACCAAACAACTTTTGATAAATATTCTAGATTTACTTGGTGACAAATTCCTGTTCCTGGTGGAACTATTCTAAAATTATCAAATGCCTGTTGTCCCCATTTTAAAAAAGAATATCTTTCACCATTTCTTTCAAATTCTATATCGACATTTTTTTCAAAAGAATCTGCTTTTGCAGATTGGTCGACTTGTACAGAGTGATCAATTACAAGATCAACTGCAGATAATGGATTGATTGTATTTGGATCTTTATTTTTTTCTTTGACTGCTTCTCTCATTGCAGCTAAATCTGCAACCGCAGGTATTCCTGTATAATCTTGAAGCAAAACTCTTGCTGGTCTATATGCAATTTCAGTTTTAGATTTTTTAGTTTTTAGCCAATTTTTAATCGCCTCTATTTGAGATTTCGTTACACTTAAGTCGTCTTCGTATCTTAATAAATTTTCTAGTAAAACTTTTAGAGATTTTGGAAGTTTATTTATTCCTTCAAGTCCATTTTTTTCTGATTCATTTAAAGAATAATAATTATACTCTTTGTCATTAACTTTAATTTTTTTTAATGAATTGTAAGAATTTTTGTTTCCTGGAGTCATATTATAAATAAAAAGTTATTATGCTTGTTAAAAGAAGCAGTGACATAGCATAATTAAAGTAATTAATAAATTTCTGATTTGTCGCGAATTTCCTAAAAAATTTACCTAAAAAAGTCCACAGAGTTATACTAGTCACCGAAACAATTAAAGCCATAATGATAATCTGAGTCGTATAACTTACAAAGGTTTCTCCTGGATTAATATAAGTAGAAACAATAATAATCGATGCAATAACCCCTTTAGGATTTAAAAATTGAAAAATAAAAGTTTCATGGAACTTTATTGGATTTTTATTTTTATTTTCCTGATCAGAAGGTCCTGAAAAAGAAATTTTATATGCTAAATAAATTAAAAATAGAGTTCCTAAATATTTTAATATCTCTTGGATTAAAGGATAAAGCTTAAAAATGTTTATCAGCCCTAGAGCTAAACATAACAACAAAAAAGGAAATCCTAAAGTTACACCAATTATATGCGGTAGTGTTCTTAGAATGCCAAAATTGAAACCAGAATAGAAAGCAACAAAATTATTAGGTCCAGGAGTGAATGCCGCAACGATTCCGAATAAAGTTATAGAAAGAATTTCAGGATGCATTACTAAGCAATCGGTAATCCGTTTTCTGCTTTTTGAGAAGGATGAACAAGTGTAACTTTGCCATCGGCATCAATTGCTCCTAAAACCAATACTTGAGAAACTATTCCAGCAATATTTTTTTCAGGAAAATTACAAACAGCAATAACTTGTTTTCCTTTTAAATTCTCCTCATTATAATAATGAGTAATTTGAGCGGAAGATTGTTTAATGCCAATTTCGCTTCCAAAATCAACTTCAACCACTAAAGATGGCTTTCTCGCCTTTTCATTTTTTTTTACAGAAATTACAGTACCAATTCTAATATCTACTTTATCAAAATCATTATAGGTAATTTGCTCTTTAATCATAATATAATATAGTGTTTTAAGTTTATGAGTATAGATAACAATTTATATGAAAAATCAATCAAGATTTTAACTGACTTAATCGCATTTAAAACTATCTCAGGTCAAGATAACAGTAATTTAATTGATTATTGTGAAAAAATTTTAAATAACATCGGAATAGATACTTTCAAAGTTTATGATGATGATAAAAAAAGAGTAAATCTTTTTGGAACTCTAAAAGCAAAAAATCAAAGCACAAAAAAACCAATTATATTATCCGGTCACACTGATGTGGTTCCCGTATCTAAAGGTTGGAGCAGTGATCCATTCGTTGCAACTATTAAAAATGATAAATTATATGGAAGAGGATCATGTGATATGAAAGGTTTTATTGCATGTACACTTGCTTATGCACCTATCTTCAAAGAAAGTAATTTAGATAGAGACTTACATTTCTGTTACACATTTGATGAAGAGACTGCATGTATTGGAGCCCCTTTATTAATAGAGGAATTAAAAAAAAGAGAAATCAAAAATGGAATTTGTATAATTGGTGAACCAACTAAAATGAAAATTATTGATGCCCACAAAGGTATGAATGAATACACAGTTCACTTTGGAGGACTTGCGGGACATAGTTCTAAACCACATTTAGGAGTAAATGCAGCTGAATATGCTACTAGATATGTTGGAAAACTTTTAGAAATTAGAGAAGAATTAAAAAAAAGAGTTCAAAAAGATAGTATTTTTGATCCTTCACATTCAACTTTATCAATTGGTGGAATTAAAGGTGGTATTGCTCATAATGTCATTGCAGATAAATGTAGTGTTGAATGGGAAACAAGACCAGTTGTTAAAGAAGATGGAGAATTTGTTACGAAAGAAATTGATAAATATGCAAATGAAGTACTCCTACCAGAAATGAAAAAAGTATTTCCAGATTCTTATATTAAAAAAGAAGTGATAGGTGAAGTCGTTGGTTTTAACAGATTAGATGAGTCTGAGGCATGTGAATTTGTATCAAATATAACTGGTGATAATTCTAGAGAAGTAGTTTCTTTTGGAACAGAAGCTGGTTTATTTCAAGAATTAGGTATCAGTACAGTTGTTTGCGGACCTGGATCCATAGAACAAGCTCACAAAATTGACGAGTTCATAGAATTAAATGAAATGAAAAAATGTCTTAAGTTTTTAGAGGGTGTAAAAGATAAATCAGTAAATTAACTCCAACCACCTACGGCTTTTACCTCTAAAAATTCCTCTAAACCGTGTTCACCTGCTTCTCGACCTATTCCGGAATGTTTAAAACCACCGAAAGGTGCATCAACTGCAATACCAGCTCCATTAACATCAACCATTCCAGATCTTAATTTTCTTGCAACTCTTTGTACTTTTTGAGAGTCTTTGGTTTGGATATAGTTTGTTAGTCCATAAGCAGTATCATTTGCAATTTTAATTGCATCTTCTTCTGTTTCAAAAGGAATAACAGATAAAACAGGTCCAAAAATTTCTGTTCTTGCAACTTCCATATCATTATTTACATCTGCAAAAACAGTTGGTTTAACAAAGTAACCTTTGTCTAATCCATCAGGTTTACCTGTTCCTCCAGCAACTAATTTTGCACCTTCATCTATTCCTTTTTGGATTAAAGTTTGTATTTTATTGTATTGAGTTTCTGAAATAACTGGACCTATATGTTCTCCTTCTTTTTTAGGATCACCCACCTCAAAACTTTCGGTATATTTTTTTAATCTCTCAATAGCTTCTTCATACATTGATTTTTCAACTAACATTCTTGTCGGTGCATTACAAGATTGTCCAGAATTTCTAAAACATCTTAAAGCACCTCTTTCAATAGCTTCTGGATCAGCATCTTTAAAAATTATATTTGCACCCTTGCCTCCTAATTCTAAGCTTACTCTTTTAAAATCTTTAGCAGCATTTTGTGAAATCAAAGCTCCTGCTCTTGTTGATCCAGTAAAAGATATCATATTAATATCTGGATGGCTTGTAAGAGCATCACCCGTTGTTGCTCCGTCACCATTAACTAAATTAAATACTCCTTTTGGAAATTTTACCTCATCAATTATTTCAGCAAGTATCATTGAGGATAACGGTGCTAACTCTGATGGTTTTAAGACCATTGTGCAACCTGATGCAATTGCTGGCATTACTTTTAGGCAAACTTGGTTCATCGGCCAATTCCATGGTGTTATTAATGCACAAACACCTTTTGGTTCATAAATTAATCTTTGATTTGGAGCATGATCTCCTAAAGGTTTTTCAAATTCAAAATTTTTTAAATATCTAATAAATGATTTGATATGACTTGCTCCTGTACCTGCTTGTAATTTTGTTGCAAAATCTTTTGGAGCACCCATCTCAAGAGTGATAGCTTCTGCAATATCTGCCCATCTTTTCTTATAATTTTCATAAAGTTTTTCTAATAATCCAATTCTTTCTTCTTTAGAAGAGAAGGCCCAAGACTCATAGGCATCTTTAGCTGCATTAACAGCATTATCAACATCAGCTTTGCTCCCCAAAGTGATTACTGCACAATTTTCTTCGGTAGCAGGATCAATTACTTTAATTTCCTCAGAGCTATTTGGCTTAATCCACGCTCCATTAATGTAAAAATTTTTTTTGTCTAACATATTTTGACGTTATCCTTTCTTTATGTTTTTGCAAATAAATTAGTCAATTCATAAACAATAGTTGCTGCTGCTAAAGAAGTTACTTCTGCATGATCATATGCTGGAGAAACCTCAACGACGTCTGCTGAAACTAAATTTAATCCAGACAAACCTCTTAAAACATTTACCATTTCTCTTGTAGTCATCCCTGCAATTTCTGGTGTACCAGTACCTGGAGCAAATGCAGGGTCTAAAACATCAATATCAATTGATAAGTATAAAGGATTGTCTCCCACTCTTTTTCTAATTCTTTCTGCTATTTTATCGGTTCCTTCTGTTTGAAACTCATCACAATGAATTATTTTAAATCCAAAACTTTCATCATTTTTAATATCATCTCTACTATAAAGTGGTCCTCGAATTCCAACATGCATAGAAGCATCATCTAAAAATAATCCTTCTTCTCTAGCTCTTCTGAATGGAGTTCCGTGAGTATAAGGTGCACCAAAATATGTGTCCCAAGTATCTAAGTGGGCATCAAAATGAACTAAAGATACAGGGCCCTTATTTTTTTTATTGATTGCTCTTAACAATGGTACAGCAATAGTATGGTCTCCACCTAGACTTATAATTCCTCCAACCTTATTTAATAAATCTGTTGCGCCTACTTCTATTTGTTTAATTGCTTCATCAATACTAAATGGGTTGCAAGCGATATCACCAGCATCAGCTACTTGTTGGATTTTAAAAGGCTCAACATCATAATTAGGATGATAATTAGTTCTCAAATGTCTAGAAGCTTGCCTGATGCTTTGTGGACCAAATCTTGCTCCGGGTCGATAACTTGTGCCAGCATCAAACGGAATTCCAACAATTGCAACGTCACAACTTTCCACATCTCTTAGTTCAGGTAATCTTGCAAATGTGCTTGGGCCAGCAAATCTTGGAACTTTAGTTCCGCTAACTGGTTGAATTGGATTTTTGTTTCTTTCTTTTTTCATTTTTTAATAATCTAAGATAATATTATCTCATCTAATTCGTCTATAATAATTTAATGAAAATTTTATTTTTATTTATTCTTATTTTTCATATTTCGCATGTAAATGCTGATGAAATTTATAATCTGATAAAAATTCCAAATTTAGAAATTTATAAATTAAAAAACGATAATAATATTCGTTATTTGAGCGCTAAAGGTAATTTTAAAATTGGTGTAAATAAGAACATTTCTTGCGATAAAGTTAATATAAATAATTTAAATTCAAAATTTCCTTTAATTGAAAAAAATCTTAATCGATATAATTCTAATTTTCTTAATAAGATAAAATTAAAATATATTGTATTTTGTGAAAATTTATTCATCTCTGAAATTAATACTGGGGGAATCCCTGATAATAAAAACAGGACATTAATTTTAGATATTAGTTTTAATAAAAAATATTTTGAAAGAATGATGCACCATGAAATTTTTCATATGATACAAAACACTCACATTGAATATTTCGACGAGGATAAATTTTCTTCTTTTAATCTAACATCATTTAATTATGCTGAATGTTCAACTTGTTCTGATAGATTAAATTTAGATCTGTATGAAAAAACTGATGGTTTTTTAACAGAATATTCTAAATCTATCCCATCTGAAGATATGGCAGAAATTTTTTCATTTTTAATGACTGATAAGGAAACAATTAAAGATAAAATTAATAGTGACAAAATCCTAAGTAATAAAGTGAATTTTATAAAATTTAACTTAGCTAAAATAGATAAAAATATTTTATGATTAAAACTATTAAAGCCTCAAAATCAGAAAAAATTTTATTTATATTTTTAATTTGTCTTTCAATTTTTGCTTTTACATCTTTTTTTTTATTAAAAAATAAATGTCTATTTGTAGAAAAAAATAATTTAAGTAAACTTAATTTTAATGATCCAGATAATATTGCAGTAATGAATGTTGAGTGTGGAAATGTAATAATTGAACTTTATCCAGAAATTTCTCCTAAAGCGGTGGAAAGATTTAAAATTTTAATCGAAAAAAAAATGTATGATGGTTCTGCTTTTTATAAAGTTTCAGAAAATACTTTTGTACAGGCTGGAGATATTGAGTATGGAAATATAAATAATTTAGATTATTCTAAAATTGGTAGCGGAAAGTCTGGACTGGGATTGTTAAAATCAGAACTGACCAACGATTTTAAATTTACAGAAGGAAGTGTTGGTTTTGCTAGAGCAACAGAATTTGATACAGAAGATAGTGAATTCTTTATTACATTAAAAGAAATTCCAATTTATCAAGGTGAATATACTCCAATTGGTAAAGTAATTTATGGTTTAGATATATTAACTAAAATTAAAATGGGTAATAAGGCAATTTATGTTTTAAGACCTGATTATATTAAAACCTTTAGAATGTTTAATTCTAATTAACTAAAGGTTTTCCTGTCGATAATGTATGTTTAATTCTTTCTTGAGTTTGTTTTGTTTCTATCAATCTCATAAAAGAATCTAGTTCTAGTTTATACAGATCATCCTCTGACAATACTTTTTCAATAGTAGTGTCTCCACCACTTAAAACGTTTGCAAGCTCAGTTCCAACATGCATACCATGATCTAAAATTACCTTTTCGTTGTATAATTTCTCTAAAACCTTAATCATTTTATCTTTCAGCAGCTTTCCGGAAAGCTTAAATTTACACTCTTCTGGAGGAACAAAATCAGTATTTTGATTAATTAAATTTTTTGCTTCCTCAAAAAGGCTATTTCTGTTCATTATTTTTTTATCTTCTGGTCGTAAATACTTTAATGGCTCAGCCTCGATTGGAGATGTGGCTGTTTTAGCATAACCAATAATATCAAAAACTTTTAGTGGGGCATAATCTGGATCTAATTTTGCTTCCTCTGTTTGTGACCATCTCCACAACATTTCTTTACATCCTCCACCTGCTGGAACTAATCCAACAATAGTTTCAACTAATCCAATAACTAAATTTGTGTGTGAGGCAACAAAATTACTTTGAACTAAAACCTCAAAGCCTCCTCCAAGTGTAAGTCCAGAAGGTGCTGATACAACTGGGTACTTAGAGTATTTTAAAGTTTTGCAAGTATCTTGAAAATATTTAATAAATTTTTCAATTGATTTAAAATCACCTTTGTCAGCAAAATTCATAGTATAACTTAAATTCACACCTGCTGAAAATTGCATGCTTTCATTAATTATTATTAAAGGTTTATCGGTTGCATTTTTCAATGCATCCATTGAATCATAGTCTAATGCACAAGCTTTTGTTGTAAATTCAACAATATTAAAATCTTTAAATCGATGAATTTCAGCTGAATTATTTTTATCTAGTTTAATTGCTGATGGTCTTATTTTTCCTAGAGTTTGAATATCTGTATAAAGTTGTCTTTCTCCATAGAAGTTTTCATCTTTTGATTTTGATAAATTTTCTAAAAATTTATTATTTTCAAAGCTATCAATTCTCTCAAAGAAATTATTAACTCCTATTGATCTCAACATTTCGAATGGTCCCATTGCCCAATTAAAACCTAGTCTCATAGCTTCATCAATATCGTTAAACTTATCAGTAATTCCTGGAACAAGTGAAGATGCATATTTAATTATTTTTGAAATTACAATCCAGGCATATTCTCCAAACTTATCTTTTCGATTAATTAAATTACTAATATCAACAGTCTCAATTCCTAAATCTATTTTTTTTGTTGCCGAATACTCTCCTGTTTCTAAATTTATCGCTTCTAAAATTTTTTGATCTCCACTTTTATTCATTCTATAAAAGCCGCCTTTTCCTTTACGCCCTGTATAGCCTGTTTCAATTAATTTTTTGACTAATGGAATTTCTTTTGCAACAATTTGAAATTCATCTTTTTCTGAAAGTTCCTTAATAAAACTTTTTAATACATCAGCCATCAAATCAATTCCAATTAGATCATATAATCCAAATACTCCTGTTTTGGGTATTCCCATCGGTCTACCAAAAACTGCATCAGCTTCTTCTATTGAAAGTTTCATTTTGAATGCTTCTGTCATAGCAACTTGCATTGCATAAACACCAATTCTATTACCTAGAAAACCTGGGGTATCGTTGCAAACTATAGCACCCTTACCGAGCTCTACTTCACAAAATTTCTTTAAAGAATTGATTTTATTTAAATCGTTATTTTCGTTTTTAACAATTTCTAACAATCCCATGTATCTAACTGGATTAAAAAAGTGAGTGATACAAAAATCTTTTTTTTCTTCATCATTTAGTTTTTCTGATAAAACTTTAATTGGAATTGATGATGTGTTTGATGAAACTATTGCGCCTTTTTTTCTGTTCTTAAATATCTTCTCATAAATATTATGTTTAATATCAATTCTTTCTACAACCGCCTCTACCACCCAATCTGCATCTTTTACTACGTCAAAATTTTCTTCAATATTTCCAACATTAATATTGTTAATTTTACTTTTATCTATTAGCAAAGGAGGTCTAGATTTATGAATTCTTTCTCTAGCTTTTTCGCTGATTTCAGTAGTTAAATCTAAAAGAGTAACTGGTACACCTGCATTACATAAATGGGCTGCAATACCGCTGCCCATTGTACCAGAACCAATAACTACAACTTTTTTAATTTCCATACCAACTTCTATATATGATTAAATTATTTGGGTAAATTATCTATTTATTCCTCTTAATCTCTCAGATCTTCTTCTCAATAATTCAGCTGATACTAGTATTAAGGTTGATAAGAGAATTAAACATGTTGCTACAGCAAGAATTGTTGGACTTAATTGCTCTCTTAATCCAGTCCACATTTGTACAGGAATAGTTGTATTTTCTAAACCTGCTAAAAACAACACTACTACAACTTCGTCAAATGAAGTTACAAAAGCAAACAATCCACCCGAAATAACACCGGGTAATATTAATGGAAGAGTGATCTTCATAAATGTGTTTACTGGATTACTCCCTAAACTCGCTGCAGCCCTTGTCACACTGTGATCAAAACCAGAAAGTGTTGCTGTCACAGTAATGACAACAAATGGAGTACCTAAAATTATATGTGCTAACACTATTCCTGTATGTGTTGCGGCTAAACCAGCTTTTGCCATAAAAAAGAAAATTGCAACCCCAGAAATAATTAAAGGAACTATCATTGGTGAGATTAAAGTAGCCATTATAATTCCTTTGTATGGCATATGCCTGCTACTCAAACCTAAAGCAGCCAAAGTACCTAAAATTATTGAACCAATGGTTGCGAATATTGCAATTATAAAACTATTTTTTGCGGCTAATCCCCAAGGATTTTTAGTCCCATAAATCATATCTTTATACCATCTTAATGAGAATGCATCAGGATCAAGATTTTTCATCCCTTCAGAGAAAACCAAAAATTCCTCCGCATTAAATGATAATGGAAAAATTACAAATAAAGGTGCAATTAGAAAGAAAAATACAAAAGTACAAATAGCAATATAAATATAGTGCCAAATTCTGTATCTTGTTTCTGTATAACTTGGTAATGCCATATTATCCTAATTTAATATTATCAACTCCAACTAATTTATTATAAATCCAATAAATAACTAAAACTCCAGTCAACAACATTAATCCCATAGCTGATGCGAAACTCCAATCAAGAGTGGTCTTCATGTGAAACGCAATCTGATTACTTATTAATGTTCCTGAGGCACCTCCAACTAAAGCTGGGGTTATATAGTACCCAATCGCTAAAATGAAAACTAATAAACATCCGGCACCAATACCTGGTATTGTTAAAGGGAAGTAAACTTTCCAAAACGCAACAAAAGGTGTTCCACCTAATGATTTTCCAGCTCTCATTAAGCTTGGTGAGATAGTCTTCATAACGCTATAAAGTGGAAGAACCATAAATGGCAATAAGATCTGTGTCATTGCAACATATGTCCCAACCTTATTGTACATCATTTCTGGCCTGTTATCGTCCGCAACTAAACCAATCATCACAAAGAAGTCATTCACTATTCCTTGCTGTTGCAACAAAATCATCCAACTAGCTGTCCTTACAAGTAAAGATGTCCAGAAAGGAAGCAGCACACAAATCATTAATAAGTTGCTGTATTTCATTGGTAGTGTTGCTAATAAATGAGCTATTGGGTATCCCATAAAGAAGCAAAAAAGTGTAACAAAAAAGGCAATTTCTAATGTTCTAAGCCACAGAATTCTGTGTATTCTTCTATCTTCATCTACTTGGGCTATGCTACCATCAGCAGCAAAATACATGTCCATTCCCTTTAGATATTTTGAAGCTGTATAGGGAGGTGCAGTTCTTTTAATTGCTTGCCAATACTCTACATCTCTCCATCTTTTATGAAGTTTATTGATTTGCTCTTTTAAACTAGCGCTTTCATCAATTTTTTTTCTTTTGATTTGTCTAAAAAGTTTTTTGGTAATCGTATTAAAACCATTTTTTTCTTTATTTAATCTTTGTCCTAATTTTCCATGCTGTTGATTTTCAGCAAGTAGTTTGTAATCCTCATAAAAACCTCGATATACTTCTTCTGGAGGTAACTCATCTAAATTTTCCCATTTCTCCATCGCTTTAAATGTTTTTGGAAGCATATTGGTGACCATTCTGTCATCAACACTCCTCATAAACATATCTCCAATTGGAAAGATATAAGTAATTACAAGAAATAATAATAATGGAGCTACAAGAAGAAATGCCTTTATTTTATTCTTCTTTTCAGCTTTTTTTAAACTGACCTCTAAAGGTATTCCGTCAGTTGTTAAAATTTGTTTTGTTTCAGAGCTCATAAAAAAATAGGGCGGTTAAAAATAACCGCCCTAAATATATTATATAAATTCAGTGTTTAAAACTGAAATTATAGACCTGCTTTCATTGCTTCCCACTTCTCACTGATCTCAGTATTGTTATCAGCCCAGAAGAATGGGTCTACTAAGAAATAGTTCTTAGTGTTTGCAGGAGCAGTTGGCATTTGTGGCATCATGTTAGTTTTACCATCTTTGTACCAAGGCTCACCAGCAGTAATTACATCAAGAGATGATTTTCTCCATGGAGCATATGCAATGTACTTCGCGCTACCAGCTAACATTTCAGTGTTAGTCATCATAGCTAAAGCTTTTTTAGCATTTGCTTCATCCGGTCCACCTTTAACAAGTGCGAAATATTCGTAGTCAAGACCTTGACCATCCCATACTTGTTTAATTGGAGCGTTCTCTCCAACTTCAGCGTTAAAGAATCTTCCGTTCCAACCAGTTGCCATTACAACTTCACCAGCAACTAATAATTCAGGTGGTTGAGCACCTGCAGACCAGAATACACATCCACCATTTGGATCTGTACATAATGCTTTGATTTTATTCATCGCTCTGTCGATTCCACCATCTTCTAAAAGTTTTCTGTAAACTCTAGTTCCGCCATCACCCAACTTAACACCGTCAGCTGCTAAAGCGATTTCTAAGTTTGTTAAAGCACTTTTATAGATTGCTCTTTTTCCAGGGAATTTTTTAGTGTTAAAGAAATCCTTAATTGTTTTAGGCTCTTTACCACCGAATGCTCTTGTGTCAAAAGCATAATTCCAAGAATATAAAATGTTACCTACAGCACATTCACTTGGCATTCCTGTGAAGAAGTCTTCACTTGCAGGAGTTCCATCTGGTGCAGCTGGGAAGTCTTTGTCAAAATCAAATTTAACAAATAAACCTTCATCACATCCGTTAATAGTATCGAATGCAAATAAGTCTATGATATCCCAAGTTATAGCACCCGCTTCTTTTTGTGCTTTGATTTCTGATAAACCACCAGAATAGTCAACCCAGTTGATTTCTACTCCAAGCGCTTTAGCAGTAGGATCACCATACCCAAGCTTTTGAGACTCTGTGTAAGCTCCACCCCATGATGCTACTGTAACAGCAAAGGCTGAAGAAGTAAGAGATACAACAAAAGAAAGAGCTAGTAATAATTTACTTATTTTTCTCATTATTCCTCCGTTTAAACGTTGATATAAATTAATTTATATAAGTAAAAGTACAACAAATAGGGAAGATTAAGTCAACAGCTGATTTTGTCATTAGTTACGTGCATTAGATGTGAATATTTTAAATAGGATTATTTTGGGTCTAATGCTCTAGCATCAACACTATTCCAACCAATATTTATATCTTGGCTAACTTTTAATTCTAAATTGGATGTGCTGTTAGGAACTTTTAGAATAAACTCAGAACTTCCTAAAAGATTTAATCTAACTCTTGTATGATCACCATGATAAATTACTTCCTCAATTTTTCCAGTAAACATGTTGTCCATTTTATCAGTTGGATTTATTAACGCTCTTTCAGGTCTCAATGAGACTGTTGTTTTTTCTCCTTTTGACTTAACAGAAATTGGATTAGCTAATATTTCTGAATTTGCTAATTTAACTTTGCATTTATCTTTAGCAATATCAATCACCTCTCCATTAAAAGTATTGTTTTCCCCAATAAATTCAGCAACAAAAGAATTTACTGGCTTCTCATAAAGTTCCGCTGGATTTGAAAGTTGTTGAACCTTTCCATCATTAAATACTGCAATCCTATTTGACATAGTTAATGCCTCACTTTGATCATGAGTTACATATACAACTGTTACACCAATACTTTCATGAATATGTTTTATTTCATATTGCATGCTTTCTCTTAAATTTTTATCTAGTGCTCCAAGTGGTTCATCCATTAATACTACTGCTGGATCAAATACTAAAGCTCTTGCAACTGCTACTCTTTGTTGCTGACCACCAGAAAGTTGAGCAGGCATTCTAGTTTCAAAACCACTTAATGAAACCATCGATAATGCTTTATCAACTTTTTTATCTATTTCATCTTTTTCAACTTTTCTTACTCTTAATGGAAAAGCTAAATTTTCATAAACTGTCATATGTGGAAACAATGCATAGTTTTGGAAAACCATTCCGATCCCTCTTTTATGTGGAGGAATATTCGAAATTATATTTCCATCTAATAATATTTCGCCGTGAGTTGGTGTTTCAAAACCAGCCAACATCATTAAACAAGTTGTTTTACCTGAACCAGATGGACCAAGCATTGTAATGAATTCACCTTCTGCAATATCTAATTGAAGATCTTTGACTACAAGAACCTTACCGTCATAACTTTTATCTACTTTATCGAATTTAACAAACTCTGGATTTTTAGACATAAAGGTGAATATAAAACATTTGTATAAATAGATTTCAATAGCTAATTAACTCTTAATATGAAGCTCTTTTGGAAAATTACAGAACAATTCTGATCCATTCTCTGTAACTCTTATAGCCTCAGATGCTTCAACACCCCAATCACCGAACTGCATCACTGCTATCATATGAAAGCAAACATTAGGTTCTAAAACTGTCATATCTCCCTTATAAATATTAAGAGTGTGTTCGCCCCAATCTGGAGGATAACCAATTCCAATCGAATAACCTGTTCGAGATTTTTTTTCTATTCCGTATTTATCTAATATTTTCCAAAAAGCTTGTGCAACATCATCCGCTGTATTCCCAGGTTTAATTTGACTTATGCCTGCATTTAAAGCTTCAATTGTTTTGTTCATTGTATCAATCTTTAATTGATTGGGTTTTCCAAGCAGAACTGTTCTTGCCATTGGAGAATGATATCTCTTATAAACCCCAGATAATTCAATAATTGTAGCCTCACCCTCCACAAATTTATCTTGTGTTGCTGTTAAATGCGAAGCTGAAGTACCTTTCCCTGTTGGAAGTAATGTTGCAATACTAGAATATTCTCCTCCAAATTCTTCTGTTCCATAGAATAAAGTTTTTTGAATTTCACCTACTGCATCGCACTGTCTTACTCCTGGTTTAATAACCTCCATTGCAGTTTTCATTCCTTTTTCAGAAATTTTTGCAGCAGATTTCATAAAACCTATTTCAGCATCTGATTTTACTAACCTTGCCCAATTAACTAAACGATCGCTATCTTTGATTTTTGCATTAGGTAATCCTTGCTTTATTTTTTCATAACAAAACGCAGTGAAGTAATGCGCATCCATTTCTAATCCAATGCATGAATTATCCCATTTTCTTTCTTTTATAATCTCTACCAAATTATCATAAGGATGTTTTGGCCAAGTATGAATATAATTTTCGTCATAAACTAAAATATTCTCATCCTTTAAATAAGTTTTAATATATGCGCCACCTGCATCTTGAGCCCTAACAAAACATAGAGGCTCGTCTGCATCTATATGAACAATTGCGCATTGAGCATAATAAAATGACCAAGCATCATAACCTGTTAGGTAATTCATGTTGTTAGTGTCATGTGAGATTAAAAGATCGATGCCTTTTTCTTGCATCATTTTTTTAACTTTTGTTAATCTTTGCTTATATTCTTCTTTTGTGAACAACATTAATTTTCTTTAAATAATTTACCAAATCCTTCGACAGAATTATTTTTGTTTATTTTAACAAGCGTATCCCAAATTAAAGCCTGATTGCTAGATAAAACTGTAGTATTTAATTTTTTCTCTAATTTATCAATAATTGGCAACACTGGTAAAGCAGTACAAGAAACAAAGAGTGCCTCTGCCCCATTTAAATCTATTTCAGATAGAACATTAAATAAATAATTCTGATCAACTTTTCCGATATCGTAATCAGCTTCTATATCAAAGTAAGAATTTGAAGTAACTTCAAACCCTTCGTTTTTAAAATATTCCAAAACTTCATCGTTAAGTTTTTTGCTATAAGGTGTAAATAGACTTATCTTACTTATATTTAACTTCTTTAAAGCTTTAATTGCAGCGGTACTTGGAGTTGTCACCTCTGCCATAGGTTTTGCAGCTTTTACTTTTTTCTCAATAGATTCATAACCTGCAGCTATTGTTCCAGAGGTACAGCCATAAACAACGCAATCGATATTCTGATCAGGTAATATATCCTTTGTTACCTCAGTTACTTTGTTTGACATTTTGATCAAATTTTCTTTTGTTAGCGGGTTGTAGCATTCAATACGATTTACAAAAAAATCAACTTCTCTGTCTTTGATTACGTTTATAAAATCTCTTTCAATCATAAAATCGCTTGCAAGCGCAATAAGTCCAATTCTTGGATTTGATTTGGTAATATATTTAGGATCTATTTTTGTTGAATTCATATTTTAAAAGGTGAATATATCAGAAGTTCTTTAATAATCATTAATATAAAAAATAGGTATGAATATAAAAGACACTTTCGTAGCATGCTTGGTGCCTATTTTTTTAGGCTTTGGTTTTGTAATAGCTAAACCAGCATTTGAATCTTTTCCTCCTATTCTTTTAATGGGTATCAGATTTACATTTGCTGCTTCATTATTAATTTGGTGGTTTCCAATTCCAAAAGGATATTTAAAAAGAATTTTTGCTGCATCATTAGTCGCTAATACATTGCAATATAGTATTACATATACTGGTTTAGATTTAATTGATGCATCTGCAGCAGTTCTTTTGGTTCAAACAGAGGTTCCATTTGGAGTTATTTTTGCTTACTTCATGCTTAAAGAAAAACCAACTCTTAGAGCTTTGATTGGTATAGCTATCGCTTTTGTTGGTGTTTATATTTTAACTGGATCTCCTAACTTGGATGGAAAATTTATTGGAATTGGACTTACGATTTTAGGTTCAGCTATATGGGCTCTTGGGCAAGTTATGGTTAAACCTTTAAGTAAAGAAATAAATCCTTTAGCGTTAGTTGCTTGGTTAGCATTATTCTCTGGACCAATATTAGTGATGCTATCTGCAATAATTGATGGAAACACAATTAATTATCTAACAAATGCAAAATTTGATCATTGGATTATTGCAATTTATATAGGTTTCATCATGCAACCAATTACTTATGGTTGTTTCTATTATGTTTTGAAAAACAACCCACTTTATAAAGTACTACCGATTGTAACTATGGGGATACCGCCAACAGGTTTATTGGCTGCTATTTTTCTTTTAGGAGAAAAGCCAACTCCAGAATTATTTATAGGTGGTGCAATAATCATAGTTGGTGTGATTTTAATTGTATTTACAAAAAACAAAAAACAAGAGGAAATAAAATGAAAATTGGATTTATCGGTTTAGGTAACGTTGGAGGAAAACTTGCAGGAAGTTTATTAAGAAATAACTTTGATCTTACAGTAAGAGATTTAGATGAAACTTTAACAAATTCTTTGAAAGACTTAGGTGCTAAAGTTGCAAAGTCTCCAAAACAATTAGCTGAACAATCCGATTTAATCATTACCTCTCTTCCTTCTCCTGAAGTATCCGCTGAAGTAATGGAGGCTGACGATGGAATTATAAATGGTCTCTCAGAGAATAAAATCTGGTTAGAAATGAGTACCACAGACGAAAATGAAGTAAAAAGACTTGGGAAAAAAGTAATAGAAAAAAAAGCTATCCCTTTGGATGGACCTGTGAGTGGCGGGTGTCATAGAGCAGCAACAGGTAATATTGCTATATTCGTTGGTGGAGAAAGAAAAGCATTTGAAAAAATTTTACCTGCATTAACTGTTATGGGGAGAAAAATATTGCACACTGGTGAGCTTGGTACAGCAAGTGTATTAAAAGTAATTACAAATTATCTAGCATCTGCACATTTAGTTGCATTAGGTGAGGCTTGGACTGTAGCAAAAAAATCTAATTTAGATTTAGCAAAAACTTATAAAGGAATTGCTATTTCCTCTGGTAATTCATTTGTGCATGAAACCGAAAGTCAGGTTATATTAAATGGATCTTATAATATAAATTTTACAATGGATTTGGTTTTAAAAGACACAAGTCTATTTGATAATCTTGCAAAAAAACTAAATGTTCCTCTAGAAATTTCTCCACAAATAGTTGAAATTTTTAAAGATGGTCAAAAAAAATATGGTTCCAGAGCTTGGTCATCAATGATTGTGAAAAGGATGGAGGATTTAAATAATATTAATTTTAGAGCCAATGGTTTTCCTGATGAGTTGGTTGATAATGAACCTGAGGAAAAAGGATATGAAATTTAATTAATGTGTTAAGATAGAAAATGTTAGATAAAAGAAAATTTTATATTAATGGTCAATGGGTTGATCCAGTAAAAAAAAATGATTTTGAAGTCATCAATCCATGCAATGAGGACCCTTTTGCTATTATTTCTTTAGGTTCAAAAGAAGACACAGATTTAGCTGTTAAATCAGCAAAAGATGCCTTTGAGACTTGGAAAGAAACAAGCAAGGAAGAAAGGCTCAGTTTACTTGAAAAATTGTCATCAGTTTATAAAAAAAGATTTAATGAAATGGCTGAGGCTATTTCTCTAGAAATGGGTGCACCAATGGATTGGGCAACAGATGTTCAAACAGCTTCAGGGAAAGATCATTTAGATGATTTTATTTTAAGATTAAAAAATTTTAAATTTGATGAACACTTTGATAATAAATCAAATAATCATATCTATTATGAGCCAATTGGAGTTTGTGGATTAATCACACCGTGGAATTGGCCAATTAATCAAATTGCTTTGAAGGTTGTTCCAGCATTCGCAACTGGATGTACAATGATTTTAAAACCATCAGAAATTGCTCCTATTTCTGGAATGCTATTTGCAGAAATGATTGATGAAGCAGGTTTTCCAAAAGGTGTATTTAATTTAGTAAATGGAGACGGTGCAGGAGTAGGAACCCACATTTCAAGCCACCCTGATATTGATATGGTTTCTTTCACAGGTTCAACACGAGCAGGAAGATTAATTTCAAAAAACGCTGCAGAAACAATTAAAAGAGTTTGTCTTGAATTAGGTGGTAAAGGTGGAAACATTGTTTTTGCTGATAGTTATAAAGATGCAGTAAGAGATGGCATTAGAAATGTAATGAGTAATTCTGGTCAATCTTGTGATGCACCAACAAGAATGCTTGTTGAGAAATCAATTTATGAAAGAGCTGTTAAAGAAGCCGTAGATGAAGCAAATAAAATTAAAGTAGATCAAGCTTCAAAAAAAGGGGATCATATAGGACCAGTCATCTCTAAAGTTCAATATAATAAAATTATAAATCTTATTGAAAGTGGAATTTCTGAAGGTGCAACTCTTGCAGCAGGTGGGCCCGAGCTACCAAACGGTTTGAACAAAGGATACTTTATCAAACCAACTATATTTACAGATGTAACTAATGAAATGAGAATTGCTAAAGAAGAAATTTTTGGACCTGTGTTATCTATAATTCCCTTTGAAACTGAAGATGAGGCGGTCAATATTGTAAACGATACTTCTTATGGTCTTGGAAATTATTTGCAAACTGAAGATAGAGAAAAAGCACATCGTGTTGCTAAAAAATTAAGATCCGGATGTGTTTACATTAATGGAAATGGAGCAGATGCCGGAACTCCATTTGGTGGTTACAGACAATCAGGTAATGGGAGAGAAGGAGGTGTTTGGGGCCTTGAGGAATATCTTGAAGTAAAGAATGTTACTGGTTGGAGTTAACCGAATTTTTTAAATATCTTAGTCTTCCAATAATTTCATCTCGATCCATGTAATAACCTTGTAAATGTCTATGTCCTGAGTTTGGATCATATTCAGTTCTACCGTGTAATAATCGTCTATTGTTAAAAGAAAAAATATCACCTGGTCCTAATCTAAATTTAATCTGGAATTGATCGTCATGAAGTAAATTTCCAAATCGGTGATGAGCTTTGTAAACTTTATCCATCAAATCAGGATGACAATCTAAAGCATCCATAGTTGCTACACTAAACCGAATATCATGGTAATCATTATCTTTTGTTAGAGATATCGCGGGTGCGTAATAACTTCTAACAGACACTTGTGTATAATCCATGTCTCTAAATTTTAAATGAACGTTTACTAGCGTATCAAATATTTCTTTCTCATTTTTTCTCAAATAATCCGCTACTGCAAAGCCATCTACGGCGGATGAGTCTCCTCCAGTTGCAGAATTTACTAAACAATGAAGAAATTGATATCCAGGTGGTGTTTCAAACCATGGTAAATCCATGTGATTTCTTAAAGCATGCGCTGTGTATGCAGAATTATTTGGTTTAGGAATATTAATTACTTCAAATGGTGTTTTAAAAAAAGTTTCTCTGGTATGGCTAATTCTGTTTAAAATTTTAAAGCCAGAATTATTTTCAGTTGGAGCATTTTTTACTATAGCAATTCCAGTATGATGTAAAAGTTCTAACCATCTGACAAGCCCTTCATCTGAACTCATAATTTCATCATGTTCAATCTCAATTGAATTCAGGTCATTTTGTAAAGAATTGTCCCAAAGTTGATATGGCGATTTATATTCTAAATTATTTTTTATTGTATAGCAGTTTTCTCTTAACCAACTTTGATCATAATAACTTACGTGGTCTCCTTCACTCCATTCAATTTCAAGCTTGCCTTCATTATTTACTGCAAATTTTTTTGGATTAATATTGTTTGATACTTTTAAAATATTAAACATTCTATGACGTGAGTCTTTATCGTGTGCAGTTGGACAATTGTCTCTTAGCCATAAATAATTAAATTTACTTTTTTTTCCATCGCTCCAGTCAACTTCTAAATTTGTAGAATTTTTAGTTATATTTTTAATTGTAAAATTTTGTTCCATTAATTTTTATAATTTGAATGTTCTCTCTCTAGTTTTCTTAATAAAGCAGCCCACTCTGTTTTTCCATCATAATTATAATCATCAGAGTCACTCATATTTTCCCAGAAATATGCAGCTTTTTGTTTATCTATTTCATGTTTATTTAAACCCATAGCAAGATTTTTTACCTGAACTGAACATGCTTGCTCCAGATAATAAGCTCTGAAAAATGCTTCTGCTGCAGTTTTTCCTACTGTGTAATATCCATGATTTCTAGTAATCAAAATGTCGTGTTTGCTAATTAGGTTTTCAAATTTAGTTCCGAAGTCCTTGTCTTCAACAAATTCATAATCAATGTATCCAACAAGATGATTTAAGTAAACTGCAGCCTGTGAAAGATACATTAAACCCTCTTTAGTGCCACCAACTGCCATCACATCGTTAGCATGTCCGTGAACATAAAAGTTTACATCATTTCTTTTATTAAAAATCCATTGAGCAAGATTAATGCATCCGTCGTTTAACCAAGGTCCATCTGAGTCTAATTTTTTTCCGTTTTCATCAATTTTAACTAAAGATGAAGCGGTAATTTCTTCATAAAACATTCCATATGGATGAACGAAAGAACAATTCTTATCTTCAGCAGATCTTGCGCCCGCACATTGGTTAGCAAGGTCTGTCATACCGTACATATGTAAAATTCTATAGAGAGCAGACAACTCTAGTCGCACATCTTTATCTGTTTGCTCCATATATAAAATTTTTATTTAAAAAATAAGTAAAAGCAAATAAATACAACCGTTATTTCTTAAAACAATTATAAGTTGTATAATATTTGTTTTACATATGATGATTGTAACTGTTAGAACATTGCATCATGTCAAAAATTGAGATTAACAACGTATACAAAATTTTTGGAAACAACCCATCTTCTGTACTGCCAATGGTAAAAGAAGGTGCAACAAAAGATGAAATTTTAGAGCAAACAGGTCATACCGTTGGATTAGATAATGTTTCGCTTAAAATTGAAGAAGGAGAAACCTTTGTTTGTATGGGTTTATCAGGATCAGGGAAATCAACACTAATAAGACATCTAAATAGACTAATCGATCCAACTGATGGCGAAATTTTAGTTGAGGGCACGAATGTAATGTCACTTGATAAAGATAAGCTTATTGAATTTAGAAGACATAAAATGAGCATGGTATTTCAAAGATTTGGTTTATTCCCACATAAAACAGTGATTCAAAATGTTGGTTACGGATTAGAAATGCAAGGTAAAAGTGAAGATGAGAGAAATAAAATCTCAATGGAAAAAATCGATGCAGTTGGTCTTACTGGTTTTGAAAATCAATACCCTGCTCAATTATCAGGAGGAATGCAGCAACGTGTTGGTTTAGCAAGAGCGTTAGCTACTGATACAGATATTATGTTAATGGATGAAGCTTTCAGTGCTCTAGATCCTCTGATTAGAAGTGATATGCAAAAACAATTAATTGATCTTCAAGCAGAATTAAAAAAAACAATTGTATTTATTACACATGATTTGGATGAATCATTAAGATTGGGTGATCATATCGGAATATTAAACTCTGGAAAATTAGTCCAAGTAGGAACTCCCGAGGAAATTATTATGAACCCTGCTGATGATTATGTAAAAGCTTTTGTAAAAGATGTAAATAGAGCAAAAGTTATCAAGGCAAAAATTATTATGAAAACCGCTAATCAAGCTAATGATATAGATAAATCAAACTTAATAAAAGTAAATGAAGATGAGTTTATTGAAGATTTTTTACCAAAAATTGTTTGCTCAGATTCAAATTGTGAAGTGGTTGATAAAAGTGGAAATGTAAAGGGATACATTTCAAATCAAGAATTACAGTCTTCATTAACAAGATCATAAAGTGTTATTAAAAACTTTCGAAGTAAAACAGGAATGGGTTGATTACAACAATCACATGAACATGGCTTATTATGTTCTTGTTTTCGATCAAGCATGGGAAGTTGCGCTTGAAAAATTTAAAATGGGAGGAACTGCAGCAAAAGATCTTAATAGAAGTACTATGGTTGTTGAAACAAACACTAAATACTTAAATGAAGTTAAAGAAGGTGAAAAAGTAAATGTTAATCTAACCTATTTCGACCATGACAAAAAAAGACTTCATTTAAAAATGGAAATGATTTCTCAAAAAACTAACAACCTTTCAGCCTCAATGGAATGGATATCGCTTTATATAGATTTAAGCAAAAGGAAAGTCACAGAATTTGAGGAGGAAAAAATAAAATTAATGAGAGACTTTATTGAACAAAATAAGTCAAAATTTTCTAACGAAGGTCTTATGTTCACCTCAAAATTGAAGAAATAATTAAATATTCGAGAGATTTTTTTTTTGATATAGGTGCATAATGAGCACTGATAACAACTCAAAGGGAATTCTTCTAATTATTGCAGCAATGACTTTGTTTGCAATGCAAGACTCTTTAATCAAATTTATTTTTGAAAAAGCAGCACTTTATGAAATTTTCTTTGGAAGATATTTTGTTGCTGCTATTTTACTTTTTGGTTACATAAAATTTAGAGGTCAAAAAGTTTCTTTAAAAACTTATTATCCCCTTTTAACATTTGTTAGAGTAATTCTTCACTTTTTAGCCTTTTCTGCGTTCTTTATTTCTTTAACCTATATGCCATTAGCTACAGCAAATGCTTTGTTTTTTTCATGTCCATTTTTTGTATCAATTTTTGCAAAATTTTTTTTGAAAGAATTTATTGGTATAAGAAGATGGTCTGCAATTGTGTTTGGTTTTATTGGTGTGTTTATTGTTTTAAATCCAAACTTTGATGATTTTGAATATAAAAATCTACTACCAGTTTTGTGCGCATTTTTTTATGCAGCTTCAATGACAATAACAAAATATACGTCTGATAAAGATGACGTTAATACTCAACTTTTTTATTTCTACCTTATAGCGCTAATACTATGTGGTATTATCTATGTTTTTATGGGCAATGGTCAACTTAATAATCCTAATTTTGACCCCACTACTCAATTTATATTTAGAGAATGGTTTTCAAACTTTGATTATACTTGGAAGTTTATTTTATTTTTTGGTTTTGCTGCATCAATTGCTTTTGTATGTATTTTTTCAGCGTATATAGTTGCTTCACCATCGGTTGTTTCATTGTTCGAATATTCTTTAATTATAATGTCGATGATCCCTGGTTATTTTCTATTTAACGAAATACCTTCGACTAGAACCTTCATTGGAGTTGCGTGCATCATAGCAGCTGGAATATATATTTATATGAGAGAGCGAGTTAGAGATCAATATATTGCAACTGAAACTCCGGTAAGAAGATGAATAAAAGGTATATACCTACAATCAATATATCATCACTAATTAAAAATAATTTTGAAACTCAGAATGCATTTAAAACAATTAAAGAAATTGAAAAAGCTTGTGTCAATGTAGGTTTTTTTCAAATTACTGGTCATGGAATTAATCTTAAAGAAATTAAAAAAACTTGTGAAGTTGGAAATAAATTTTTTAATTTACCAGACAGCAAGAAAAGAGAATTGTCACCTAAAAAATGGAATAAAAAAAATAAAAATTTATACAGAGGATATTTCCCTAATGATGTGAACGGAAAAGAAGGTTTGGATATAGGTGATTTAAAGGTAACTAAAAAATATTCTTCAAATATAAATAATCAGTACATAGAGCATCTTAATCTGAGTTTATGTTTTAATAAAAACTCAATTAATATTTTAAATAAATATTTTGACAATATTTATAGATTAAGTGAAACTTTATTTAAAAGTGTAATAAAACTTAATAAAAAAAACCCTAATATTTCTAGTGCAGCTTTTTCAAGATTAAAAACATTAAGCACATTAAGATTTAATTATTATCCTAATCAAACAAAACCGGTAGAAATATCTAAACAAGATGGGGTTGCTCTTGGATGCGAAACACATGTTGATAGTGGCGTATTCACAGTTCTTTATCAAGATAGAAAAGGTGGATTGCAGGTACAAAATAGAAAAAATAAAAAATGGTATGATGTACCATTTAACAAAAAAGCTTTAGTAGTAAACACTGGTAGAGCTTTGGAGTTTCTAAGCAAAGGAAAATTTAAAGCAACTAATCATAGAGTTTTGTGGAATAAAAGTAAGAGACTCTCTGTTCCTTTTTTCTTTGAACCTTCCTATGATTTCAAAATGAACCAATCATTTTTAAATGGAAGCAAATTCAAAAATAATGGTCCAATTTACGAGAAATTTCTTAACAAATCCCTAAAGAAATTTATTGAATATCAACGTTAGTAATAATAAGGTTTAATTATAAAGCGATACATAACTCGTCGTTAAATTCAAAAATTTACGAAAGTGGGATCGGTCGTCTTTAAATTAATTTTTAAAGGAGGCTTTATGAACTTTGGATATTTTTGTAACACTACTAATTGGGATAAAAAACCTTATACCCAACTTTTAGATGAAGCTAGAGAGATCACTGAATATTGTGATCAAAATAATTGGAATTCTATATGGTATACCGAACATCATTTTAATCATGAAGGAATGGAGTCTTGTACCAATCCACTAATGATGTGCACTGATGCTGCTGCAAGAACTAAAAATATTCGTTTAGGACAGGCTTGCAACGTAATTACATTTCATAATCCCATAAGACTTGCGGAAGATATTGCAACCCTTGACCAAATGTCAAAAGGAAGAGTTGAAGTTGGTATTGGAAGAGGAGTTTATGGAAGAGAAGCTATTAACATGAATAAAGAGGCTGACTTAAAAGACCAAGCAAAAAATTTTAGATTATTTTCTGAAACATTAGACATAATGAAAAAAGCATGGTCTGAGAACTTCTTTTCTCACCAAGGTGAATTCTATACTTATCCCTCACCAAATTTTATTTGGCAGCACGATATGAGTCCCCCTAGAGAAAATGTTGTAGATTTAAAAACAAATGAATTAAAACAAATATCTGTATTACCAAAACCTTATCAAAAACCCTTTCCACCAATTTCTCAAGTGGTTGATGGAGAAAGATCAATTCAGTGGGCGGCAGAAAATGGACTTAATACAATTATGTGGATACCAACTGTAAAAGCTTTGAAAAAAAGATTTGAAATTTATAAAGAGGCAAAATCTAAAGCTGAAAATAGAGATGTACCACTGGGTGAAGGTATTAGTTTGGTTAGAGATATGTTTGTCGCAGAAACTATGGAAGAGGCTGAAAAAATGGCTGGAGAACATATCGTAAATTATATGAGATGGGTTTGTCATTGGAGAGGTTTAGGAAATCATATGGACCCAGATGAAAAATTACCAGAGACAAAAAATAAACTAGATTTATTAAATTATGAATTTCTTCATAAAAGAAATCTTTTATTTGGAACACCTGAGTTTGTAATAGAAAAAATAAAAGAACTTCAGCAAGAATTAAATCTTCAAAATTTGCAAGTCTGGTCTAACTTTCCAGGAATTAAACACGAAGACTGCATGAGAAGCATCAAATTATTTACTGAAGAAGTTATTCCAAATATAAAACCAATAGATACAAACATTCAAAGAGCTAGCTAGTAAATGGATTTAAAACTTAGAAAATTTGCAAAATTTGTAGATAAAACTTTTATTGAAGGTGGAAAAAAAGCAAAAGAGCCTGTTCTGTTAGTTTCGGTTGCAGCTGTTATAGAAAATCCTTGGGCCGGAAAAGGTTTTGTAGAAGATTTAAAACCAGAAATATTAGATCTTGCACCTCAATTAGGAGATCTTTTGGTGCCAGAGTTAACAAAAGAAATTGGATCAGGTGAAAAAATTTTAGCTTATGGGAAAGCTGCGATGGTTGGATTGAATGGTGAAATAGAACATGCATCTGCATTTATTCATACTTTAAGATTTGGAAATAAATTTAGAGATGCCGTTGGTGGAACTTCTTATTTAAGTTTTACTAACACTAGAGGTCCTGCGGGAGCAAAAATTTCAATTCCAATGATGCATAAAACTGATGCTGGATTAAGACCTTTTTATCTAACGCATGAATTTACAATTCATGATGCACCTAATGAAGATGAAATAGTTGTTGCAATTGGAGGCGCTCCAACTGGACGAGCTCATGCGAGAACGGGTGATAGATATCAGGATATGAAAGAGATGGGCATCGATAACTAATTGATGTCTTACAATTTTGATAACGATCAAAATCATTATTATTTTAATAATAAAAATTCTTTACCAATAATTTTTATTCATGGTGTTGGTTTAAATCAACAAATGTGGAAACCACAAATTGAATTTTTTAAGAATAATTCATTTATAACCTACGATCTGTTAGGACATGGAAAAACACCTTTTAAAAACCCAAATTTAACAATGGAAAATTTTACTGATCAATTATCAAATTTAGTAAATAACCTAAAGATAGAGAAATTAAATTTAATTGGCTTTTCAATCGGATCTTTGATTGCAATTGAATTTGCTTCAAAATATGAAAATTATTTGAATTCTTTAACTCTAATATCCACTACATACCAAAGGACTACAGAAGAAAGACAAAATGTAATTGATAGAGTGAATTTGGCAAAAAAAAATATGCCAATATCTCAAATGGCAATGAAGAGATGGTTTTCAGATAAA
This sequence comes from uncultured Pelagibacteraceae bacterium, assembly GCA_902619745.1. GTDB lineage: Bacteria > Pseudomonadota > Alphaproteobacteria > Pelagibacterales > Pelagibacteraceae > Pelagibacter. The sequence continues at coordinate 14,023 of CACNFL010000001.1, read as the reverse complement.
TACCTTGAACAAAATCCTGAGTTATATGATGAGTTTATGAAAATTCTTAACAAGAAAGGAATTGATCAAGAAAATTTTATAAAAGCTTATGAAGTATTTGCAAACTATGAGGATAATCCTGAAAATATAAAAAATATAAAAACAAATACTTTAATAATAACAGGATCAGATGATCCAGGATCTACACCTGATATGTCGAAAAATTTAAACAAAGATATACAAAATTCTACATATGTTGAAATCAAAAATGGAAAACATCTATGCACTATTGAATATGCAGACGAAGTAAATAATGCAATAATGAAACATATAAATAATGCCTGAATTAAAAAAATATCAAATGTTTATAGATGGTCAGTGGGTAGACTCTGATACAAAAAAAACTTTTGAAACTTTAAATCCAGAAAATAATAAGCCATGGGCTACAGTTCCTGAAGCTAGCGCAAATGATGTTGATAGAGCTGTGAAAGCTGCTCAAAAAGCTTTCGAAGGTGAATGGCCAAAGATGATTGCAAGAGATAGAGCAAAATATTTAAGAGCAATCGGAAATAAACTTAGAGAAAATTCTGAATTATTAGGAAAGATTGAAACAATTGATACAGGAAAACTGTACAGAGAAACTTATCAACAAGCAAAATACATTGCAGAATATTATGATTACTATGCAGGTTTAGCTGACAAAGTTGAAGGAACAGTTCTTCCAATAGATAAACCAAATATTCAAGCGATCACAACAAGAATTCCAATAGGTGTTATTGCAGCTATTATTCCTTGGAATTCTCAAATGTTTTTAACTGCAACAAAAGTTGCTCCTGCTTTAGCTATGGGTAATACAGTAGTAATTAAATGTTCTGAATTAGCGCCAGCAACTATGTTTGAGTTTGCAAAGTTAGTTGAAGAAACTGGAATACCAAAAGGAGTGGTTAATGTAGTTTCTGGTTTTGGAGATCAGTGTGGTAAAGCTTTAACTACTCACAACTTAGTTGAGAAAGTAGCTTTTACAGGAGGTCCTGAAACTGCAAGACATATAATCAGAAACTCTGCAGAAAATTTATCTGAGGTAAGTTTGGAGTTGGGTGGAAAAAGTCCTGTAGCTGTTTTTGATGATGCCAAACAAGAAAATGCAATTAATGGAATAACTGCTGGAATATTTGGAGCAAGTGGTCAAAGTTGTATAGCAGGTTCAAGGTTGTACTTGCAAAAAGGAATTTATAACGAATTTTTAGATAAATTAGCATCAAGAGCAGAAAAAATTAAAATAGGTGCCCCAATGGACTCTGATACTGAAATGGGTCCACTAAGTAACTTCAAACAATTAGAGGTAATAGAAAAAAATATTAAATTAACTGTTGAACAAGGTGGAAAAATTAAATGTGGTGGTAAAAGACATCCTTTTTCAAATGAAGGTTATTATTTTCCTCCAACAATTATTGAGTGTGATAATCATAATTTACCAGCTGCTGAAAATGAACTTTTCGGTCCTGTATTATCAGTGATGAAATTTGATACTGAAAAAGAGGTAGTAGAATTAATGAACGACAATCAATATGGTCTGTCTTCAGGTGTTTATACTAGTGATCTCGCAAGAGGCATGAGGGTATCTAATGCTATCCGAGCAGGAATAACATTTGTAAATACTTATAGATTAATTTCACCTTCAGCTCCATTTGGGGGTATTAAGGATAGTGGATATGGAAAAGAAGCAGGAATTGATTCAATTAAAGACTACACAAGGGTAAAAACAACATGGTTCTATACCTCTGACGAACCTTCTCTTGACCCTTTCTCAATAAGATAATCCACTAGCAATTAACCTCTTTAAAATAGGATAATTTTGTCATTGAATATTAATTGTATTCATACTTAAATTAGCTTTTATAAATTGTTAACAATAAAGAGGAAGATAATGAGAAAACTATTTATCGCTGCTTTTATGTTTGTTTCTATTTTTGGAACAAAAGTAATGGCAGATATTAAAATGGGGATTATTTTAGGATTCACAGGTCCTATTGAATCTCTAACTCCAGCTATGGCTGCATCTGCAGAGCTTGCTTTTAAAGAAGCATCAGACTCAGGTTCGCTATTAGGTGGAAAAAAAATTGAAGTTATGAGAGCAGACTCAACTTGTGTTGACTCAGCAGCAGCGACAGCAGCAGCTGAAGGTTTAATATCAGGTGGTGTAGCTGCAATCATGGGAGCAGACTGTTCAGGTGTAACTGGTGCAATTGCAACAAACGTTGCTGTACCAAATGGTGTAGTTATGATTTCACCTTCTGCAACTTCTCCAGGATTAACAACTCTAGATGATAAAGGGTACTTCTTTAGAACTGCTCCATCAGATGCTAGAGGTGGTCAAATTTTAGCTGACATAACTAAAGATAGAAAAGTAAAAAGTGTTGCAATCACTTATACTAACAATGACTATGGTAAAGGTTTAGCTGATGTATATAAAGCGGCAGTTGAAGCTCATGGTATTAAAGTTACAACTGTAACTGCTCACGAAGATGGAAAAGCAGATTACTCATCTGAAGTAGCAACTCTTGCTTCTGCTGGTGGTGATGCTGTAGCTGTTATTGGTTATCTTGACCAAGGAGGAAAAGGAATCATTCAAGCTTCTTTAGACTCTGGTGCATTTGATAAATTTGTTTTATCAGATGGTATGATCGGTCAATCTTTAGTTGACGCTTTTGGTAAAGACTTAAGTAAATCATTTGGATCAATGCCAGGTTCTACTGGCAAAGGTGCTGGTATATTTGCTGAAGTTGCAAAAGCTGGTGGTGTAGAAGCATCTGGTCCATACACAGCTGAGTCTTACGATGCAGCTGCTTTAATCGTTCTTGCAATGCAAGCAGGTAACTCTGCTGACAGAGCATCTATTGCAAAAAATGTAATGGATGTTGCTAACGCTCCTGGAAAAAAGATTTATCCAGGTGAACTTAAGAAAGGTTTAGATTTATTAGCAAAAGGTAAAAAGATAAATTACGAAGGTGCTACTGGAGTAACTTTTACTGATGTTGGTGAAGCTGAAGGTTCTTTCTTAGAACAAGAAGTTAAAGGCGGAAAATTCAAAACTAAAAAACAAAGATAATTTTTTATCTTAATTCAAAAAACCCCAGTAATTTAATTACTGGGGTTTTTTTTTAAATCAGCTCTTATGGTAGATAGAGCTATGATAATTAGAAAAATCAGACATATTAAATTCATAGTTTTCCAGCTAGTTAAGCTAAGAAATACTCCAGCAGACAAACTGGCTAATGCTTGTATAGAATAAACAATTAAATCATTATACCCTTGAGCTCTAAATTTTTCCTCTTCTCTGTAACACAAAACAAGTAAGCTTGTTCCTGAAATGAATAAAAAATTCCACCCTAGCCCCAGAAAAATAAGTGCAACCATATAGTTAATATAATTCTGTTCAAATAAACTGGTAATAATTGTGACTAAAAACAATAAAACTCCCACATGCATTATTTTACTATGACCAAACCTTTTAATTAAATTTCCTGTAACTAGTGAAGGTAAAAACATAGCTGCTATATGAAGCTGAATAACAAATCCAGTCTTGGATAAACTTATTTTCTCCATCAGATGCATGCTTATAGGAGTTGCTGTCATTAAAAAAGTCATTACAGCATAGGCAAAAGCTGAAGCTACGAGCGCCTGTAGAAATCTAGGTTGAGAGATAAGCTTAAAAAAACTTCTTCCAGTTTTATATTGATTACTAGATATCGTTTTTGGTTCCTGATAAAAAATTAAAAATATTGTTGATAAGATAGATAAAATGGCAAGTGCAAGATAAGAACCTGCATACATATGATCTGAAATAAATCCTTTCGAAATGTTTGCAATGTTTGGACCAATAAACGCCGAACCTATTCCTGCTAACAAAATGATAGAAATTGCTTTTGGTGCGTAATCCTTATCTACAACCTCGACTGCTGCAAAACGATATTGATGACTGAAAGCTATTCCTCCACCAATTAAAAAGCATCCCAAATTATATAAGATAAAGCTTTCTATTATTATAGAGTATGCAGTTAAAAGAGATGCTAGACTTGTTCCTATTGATGCATAAATAAATCCTAATTTACGTCCAATTATACTCATTAGTTTTGCAGCAAAAAAAGCAAATAACGCAATTCCAACAACTGACAAAGCCATTGGAAGAGTTGCTAATGATTTTATTGGACTAAATTTTGAACCAATTATACCGCTTAAAAAAACGGTGACTGGGGCAGCTGTAAAAGCAAAAATCTGACTTAAAATAAGTAACGAAAGATTTTTATTCATTAAAAGAATAAATACTTATCAGCCATATACAAAGCCCAAGCAGCAGCAGCACCTAATATAATATATTTCATTTAGTTTACTTTATTTCTATTTTTTCTGGAAGTATACCTTTAGGTCGATACCTCATTATTAATAATAATCCTAATCCCATCATTAAAAATCTAAAATAAGGAACACTTTCTATTAAATGTGCTTTAAGTGCATTTGTTTCAGGAATTCCAGCGGTGAAAAAATTTATTAAAAATAATGATATTGGCGCAGCTTCAATCCATAAGAACCAAACAACAAATCCTCCTAAAATTGCTCCAAAATTATTTCCACTTCCCCCAACAATTACCATCACCCAAATCAAAAAAGTATATCTCATAGGTCTATAACTTCCTGGAGTAAACAAACCATCTTGAGTAACAAGCATTGCGCCTGCTATTCCAACAATAGCTGAACCTAAAATAAAAATTAATAAATGTTGTTTAACAACATTCTTACCCATTGCATTTGCAGCCTCCTCATTGTCTCTTATTGCTCTCATCATTCTTCCCCAAGGAGAATAAAGTGCTTTTTGAGTTAAAATTAAAAGAATAATAACTACTACCAAGAATAATCCTGAGTAACATAGTTTTACAAAAACAGATGAGCCTTCGATAACAAGTTGATTTAAAGCGGCTTGACGATCAGCTAAATTCTCAATTAAACTTAATTTTCCTGAATTAAACTTTTCAACCAATTTGATAAACCAATCAGTAGTTTGAAGATCTACTTCATAAGGTGCAGGTCTTTTTAAACCAATAACATTTTTTACCCCTCTTGTTAGCCAATCTTCATGTTTAATGATCGCAATAACAATTTCAGAAATAAGAAGAGTGGCAATAGCTAAATAGTCTGCTCTAAGACCAAGCGCAACTTTTCCTACTATAAAAGCTAAACCACCCGCAAAAAGAGCTCCAACTATCCAAGAAAAAATAATAGGTAATCCAAATCCTCCTAGGAAACCAGTTTTAGCTGGATCAACTGCTTCAATAGCTTCTATGCCAGGCTCTGCAGAAAATCTAATAAGCAAAATACCTGAAATTATTATTGCAGCTATGCTGTATGTTCTTATTTTTGATTTTTCAAATCTTTTTAAAATAAAGCGTATAACTAATACCATTACTACTATCAGCCATAACGACATTATAACGTCGAAACCTCCTGCCCTCCAAGCTTCTTGAACAGGATCGACAGATATCAATACCGCAGCTAGACCGCCTAAAGCTGTGTAACCCATAATCCCAAAATTAATTAAACCAGCATATCCCCATTGAATATTTGCACCCATTGTCATCACTGCAGAAATCAAACATAGATTAAATATTGATAACGCTATATTCCAAGATTGAAATATACCAACCATAAGAATAAGTACCATCATGATGCTATAAGCTGCAATTACATTTAAATTTTTTCTCACAATACTTTCCCCTTAAATATTCCTGAAGGCCGATATATTAAAACTATCACTAGTATGGAGAATGATACAGCAAATTTATAATCTGTAGACAGAAGTTGAACTAAACTATCTGGCTCCATACTTTCTGGTAAAACATACATAAAAAATTTCTTGTAGGCATAAGTTAATAAAATTTCTGAAAAAGCAATTACATATCCACCTAAAAAGGCTCCAAACGGATTTCCAATTCCTCCAACTATTGCAGCAGCAAAAATAGGAAGCATATTATTAAAGTAGGTAAATGGTTTAAAACTTTTATCTAAACCATACAAAGCACCACCTATTGTGGCTAAAATTCCAGCAATTACCCAAGTAACCAAAACTATTTTTTTTGGATCAATACCTGATAGCAAAGCAAGATCTTCATTATCAGAATAAGCTTTCATACTTTTGCCGGTTTTAGTTTTATTTAGAAACCAAAATAATAAAGAAACCAAAACTATTGTAACAAATATTGTTAAGACTTGAGTTGATTTTATTGCAAGACCTTCGTTTAAGCCTGTCATCTCCTTAAATTCACGTGCTTTAATAATGAATTTTTCACCATCAAAAAATCTTCTGTCGCCAGGTCCAATAATAATTCTTACCACTGCTTGAGTTACAAACATTACTCCAATACTTACCATTGCAAACTGAACTGGAGGGCTTTTCTGGTGTCTATAATATTTGAAGACAAATTTATCTATTAAAAGCATGTAAAGAATCATGAAAATAATTCCAAATGGGATAGCTAATAAAGCAGTAGGTAAAACACCCAAAGAGACACCTAATGATTGAAAATACCATGTAAACAAAATTGTCATCATGGTTCCAAAAGACATCATGTCACCAGTTGCAAAGTTTGCAAATCGTAAAATTCCATAGATAAGTGTTACAAATATTGCGCCCAGTGCTAACTGAGATCCATAAGTTAATGCAGGAATAAAAATATAATTTAATAAAAGAATTATCGCATTTACAAAATCCATATTACCCTCCCAAAAAAGAGCTTCTTACTCTTGGATCGTCTAATAATTCTTTTCCAGTTCCTGAATAACGATTTTCTCCAGTAACCAATACGTAGCCTCTATCTGAAATACTTAAGGCTTGTTTTGCATTTTGCTCTACCATTAAGATAGCAACATTTGTTCTTTTAACTTTGACGATATGATCAAATAATTCGTCCATCACAATTGGTGATACGCCTGCAGTTGGCTCGTCTAACATTAAAACTGTGGGCTTAATCATTAAAGCTCGACCTAGAGCTACTTGCTGTCTTTGACCTCCAGAAAGCTCACCAACCATCTGATTTCTTTTCTCTCTTAAAATTGGAAACAATTCGTAAATTTCCTCAATTATATTTTTGATTTCATTCTCAATAAGAAATGCACCCATTTCTAAGTTTTCTTCAACAGTCATTCCTGCAAAAACATTTTTGGTCTGTGGGACAAAAGAAATACCTTGTTTAACTCTATCTTGAGGAGATAATTTTGAAATATCTTTGCCATCGATCTTTACTGATCCAGATTTTAAATTGAGCAAGCCCAACATTGCTTTCATAGCAGTTGATTTGCCAGCACCATTAGGGCCTAGAATAGAGACTATTTCACCTTTATTAACATTTACTGAACACGAACTAATAATATCAGGACCATTACCATATCCACCTGTCATTTCTATTCCCTCAAAATATGCCATTAATTTGAATCCTTTAATTTTGATCCTCTACCAAGATAACTTTCGATAACTTTTTCATCTTTTTTTGCTTCTTCAACACTTCCTTCAAACAAAACTGATCCCTCAGCCATTACAATTACTGGATCACACAACCTTCCAATGAAATCCATATCATGCTCGATCATACAAAAAGTATAACCTTTCTCTTTATTTAACTTTTCTATTGCAGTTCCAAGATCTTTTAATAAAGTTCTATTAACTCCTGCCCCTACTTCATCTAATAATACTAATTTTGCATCAACCATCATCGTTCTTCCAAGCTCTAATAATTTCTTTTGTCCGCCTGAAAGATTTCCAGCAAGCTCATTTGATAAGTGCCCTAGATTTAAAAATTCAACAACTTCTTTCGCTTTTTCTTTAACTACAGCTTCTTCTTGTGCAACTAAACCTGGCTTAAATAATGCAGTCATTATTTTTTCTCCAGATTGATTTCCAGGCACCATCATTAAATTTTCTAAAACAGATAAATTTGAAAACTCATGCGCTATTTGAAATGTTCTTAACAGTCCTTTAGAAAATAACTCATATGATGGAACGTCTGTAATGTTTTCCTCATCAAAAAATACATTTCCACCTGATGATTTTAGGTTTCCAGCAATTAAATTAAATAAAGTTGTTTTACCAGATCCATTAGGTCCAATGATACCTGTTATTGTTCCTCTTTTTACTTTAATTGAACAATCAGAAACAGCAGCTAATCCACCAAAATATTTGCTTAAATTATTAATCTCTAAAATATTCTCAGACATTTAATTTATTTGTTTAGTCTTCTGTGAATGCTATTTAAAGTTTTTTCAAGAGATTTATAAAATCCAGCCTTAGTTAATTCTTTTACACCTTGCTCGTTCAATCCTTTTGGTGTTTGAGATTCTTTAACTAAATTTTTTAAATTGTCTTTTGAATTTACTACTGCATCTTCAGATAAAGCTAAAAATAAAGAAGTAATATATTTTTGAGCATTGTTTCTTTTTACTCCTCTTTTTACCAACCAATTCGTCATCATTCTCAACATCTCATAAAAAGGTGCCATCATTCCTGAAGTTGACCAAAAATTAATAGAAGATTTTTCATTTTTAATTTCTACTGTTGTTCCCAAATTATTGAAAAATGCTTTTACTTTTGTATTGGGAGGGCAAATAGGTACTGGACCTTTTTTTAATGAAATTGGAGGTAGAGGTATTGCTCTTACAATTTTTGCTTTTACTTTAATTGCTTTTTTTAATTGTGACAAAGTTATAGTCGAGATAAAGCTAACAATGGTTTGTTTAGATTTAAATTTTAAATCTTTTATAATTTTTTCACCAACAGTTGGCGTCACAGATAAAAATACCCAATTAGACTGATCTATAATTTGCTGATTATCCTTAGCAATAACTATTTTTTTAAACTTTCTTTTTAGCCCAAGAGCTATTTTTTTATTTCTTGGTGAAATAATTATTTTTTTATAAGAAATTTTTGATTTACATATTCCAGTAATCACTGAAGCTGCAATTTTTCCAGTACCAATAAAACCTAAATTCATAATTTTGGATACTTTATATTGATTATATTGAATTAATTAACAAAAAAAGAACCTCTAATTCTTAGTAATTCTCTGCTTAATTCCTTGTTTTCTTTGAAGGGTTTTCTTCCATGAAGCCAGAAATAATTATTTGCAATCACAGAACAACCTACAGGTAATTTCGTAATTATTTTATTTTTACTTTCTTCTAATCCATCAGATAATCTTTGTAAAAAATTTCCTTGTTTCATATTTTGTGGTTCAGGAAATTGATCTATGTAAGAGATTGTTGGTCTACCTTTTTCATCTGAAGAAAATACAGGATGCTCAACCTTATAATCAATATTTTTACTTTTTGGTGACCCCCAAACAAAATTTTGCCTCCCAACTGGATCATTGTATAAATCATCACAATGTTCCCAGTCATCAAGGTGTAACATAGCTGTTTCACCACCTTCAACATTTTGTTCATCAATTTTTGTCATAATTAACCAATCGGTTACATCTTTCACATATGTCCCATCTGTATGAAGATCCATATTCCTATAAGCCTTCCTTAAATAAGAGTCGCTAGTATCCTCGTGTTTTACATGGAAACGAGCATAATATTTTCCTGCCATTGCATCATGATTTGGTATGCCAATAAGATGAGCTATTGCAGTTGATAACTTAACTAAAAAGGTATCATTTATTTTTGCATTTATATTTTTTGGTCCTATTATAAAACAGCCAGTTGATCTATCTCTAATGATAGAATTCATTAATTCACTTAATTTATTATTTGTTAAATCATCTAAACTTTTTGCTAAAGTAAATCTTGTAAATGGTTTTAGCTCTAATGCTGTTAAATCAAATTTATTAAAAGGGAAAATTAATTTATCTATTATATCATTTTCTAAACTAATTTTTATAATCCTATTTGATTTATCGTGTTTTTGAATGTCTATGCCTGTAATTTTTTGCATTCTAAATTTTATTTTACCTTATTTTATAAATCAATTTAATCAGATATAATTGTTAATTATTGCCATACAAATAGCTGAGAAAATTGTAGGATAAACAAAGTTTTTCTTAGAAATAAAAAAAACAAACAAGGACAAAAATACAACAATTGATCTACTGTAATAACTAGCTTCTATTAACACGCCAGCAGGAAAAATTATGGTTCTTGCTATTAATGCTGCTAAAGTTGCATAAGCTAAACAATTAAACCACTTAAAAAGTTTTGATGTTTCCTTAATACCTTGAGAAGTCAGAGCACCTAAAAATCTAGACAAAAATGTTGCCAGAGACGTAACTAGAATTGCATAAACAATATTAGCTGACACTGTGCTCTCCTACTAGATAAGCTATGGTTCCACCAATTACTCCTGCTAACAAAATTGACCACTCTGGTGAGAATAAATAAATAATTGGTCCCAATATAGTTCCAAGCAAAACTGATAGAGTTACCGGTATAGTCTTAGATGCCCCAACCATCATGCATAAAAAATAAACTGGATTAAGAATCGCTAATCCCATCATCATATCTTTATTCAAATATTCTGAAAAAGAGAAACCTATAAATGTTCCAATAACCGATACACTTACAGTTGCACTTCCAATACCAATCCAATAATCAATTCTGTATTCTTTTGGAATTTTTTTGTAATTGCTTTTCATGATTAGCCAAGCAGAAACAGCAATGAAATGACAAGAAAAGTAATACTTCCACTTAGGTTGACTTTTGTGCATCATTAACGGAAATAAGGATACAGCCATAGGGTAAAGTCTTGCGTTAACAAACCAAACCGCCAAAAAAATATTTAACAAAGATGCTCCAATTAACATGGACTCAGCCATTACTAGTGAGCCCGGTAAAGCATAAGTCAAAACAGTTGAAAAAATACTTTCCTGAATATTAAAGCCTAAATTTTTAAAGAGAGCTCCTATTGCTATAAAGCAACAAGTAAGAGCAATAGCTGGACTATCATGTGTAAATATAGATCTATATCCTTTAAAGAAAAAATTTTTATTAATCATTATCCACCTAGGAACAATCTACCAACATCAGGATTTTGAAGTAAGTCGTCTCCTTTACCTGCAATGGCAGTTTGCCCAGATACTAAAACGTATCCTATATCTGCAAACTCCAATCCTTTTTTGGCATTTTGTTCTACTAGAATGATTGTTTTTTTTTCATTTTTCTGAAGATCTCTTAATATTTCAAAAACCATCTCAATATATCTAGGTTCAAGTCCAATTGATGGTTCATCTACTAAAAGTACTGAAGGTTTCATAACTAACGCTCTAGATATTTCTAGTAATCTTCTCTCTCCACCAGATAAAACTTTTGCAGGTTGGTTTCTTCTATTTCTTAACCTTTCATACTTTTCAAAAATTCTTTCAGCCTCTTCATAAGACTCATCTGTTTTTTCTTTTATATATCCTCCCATTAATAAGTTTTCTTCTACTGTCATATCTGGAAATACAGAGTTATCCTGCAATATATAAGCTATACCGACTGACTTTAACTTTTCAGCTGGGGTAAGATTTGTAATTTCTTTTCCTTCAAGTTCAATTTGGCCAGAAAAAATATTTGTAAAACCATATATTGAATGAAGAATTGTAGATTTGCCTGCACCATTAGGTCCAATTAAACACAAAGACTGGGCTTTATTAACGAATAAATCAAAGTTATGTAAAATTTCCATTTTTCCATAACCTGCATTTAAATTTTTAATAGTTAAATGAACTTCGTTTGGAGATAATTTTTTTAAATCATCTGGTGTTGGAGCTTTTCCTAATACTTCATATTGGTTAGCCATTATTGTGCTCCTAAATACGCATCAACGACACGTTTATCATTTTTAATTTCATCAGGTGATCCATTAGCTAACATTTTACCATGAGCTAAACAAAAAATATTTTCTGCTAATTGCATAATAACTCTCATGTTATGCTCAATCACCAAAAGTGTTATTCCAAAATCTTGGTTTACTTTAATTAACCTATCAATAATACCATTTATTAAAGTTGGATTAATTCCAGCTGTAGGCTCATCTAATAATAACATTTCAGGTTCGTTCATCAATGCCATTGCCAGTTCTAATAATTTTTGCTGACCAAAAGATAGATCTCCTGCTCTTAGATTTCTTTTTTGAAATAACCCTACGAAATTCAATAAATTTTCAGCTTTATCTGTTAATTCTTGTGGAATTTTTGAAAATATTTTCATTAAATCTGCGTCACTTCCTTTATGACTAATAAGCATATTTTCTATACAATTAAGTTTTCCATAAATTCTAGTTTGCTGAAAAGTTCTCAATAATCCTAACTTAGCAATTACTGGAACTGGTAATTCTGAAACTTCTTTGCCATTAAATTTAATAGATCCATTATCTATTGGGTAAGTGCCTACAATCGAATTGAATAACGTGGTTTTTCCAGAACCATTTGGTCCAATTAATCCAACTATCTTTCCTTTTTCAACATTCATTGAGATGTCAACGTTCGCTTTTACACCTCCGAACGATTTGCTTACATTATTAACTTCTAAAATACTCATTTCAGTTCTACCTGTGCTTTACGATCCTTTTCATCAACTACTTCACCAAATCTCTCTGGATATTTTTCTCTTAACCATCCCATAATTCCTTCTGGGAAATAAATTACAATCACAACAATCAAAACACCTAAGGCAACATACTGCCAACCCAAAAAGAATGTCCAAAAGCCTTCTTTAAAAATATGAAAAACAGTTGCACCAATAATTGGACCCCAAAGTGTTCCTTTGCCTCCAAGTATTGCCATCAATACCATGAATACTCCCATCTCTCTTCCGTCGAATGCGACGTCTGTAGAGTCGATATATCCAACTAAACCTCCCATTATTCCTCCTGCCAAACCGCAGAAGAATGCTGATATCATCCAACCAATAATTTTATATTTCATTGTTTCAATTCCCATAGCCTCAGCTTTATCTTCATTGTCCCTAATTGCATTTAATATCAACTTAAATCTAGTTGTATAAATTGCTCTAACAGTTACGAAGGTCAGAACTAAAACAAAAAAACTTAGGAAATAAAAAAATTCACCTCTTGAATCTAAACTTCCAACGTCAGGAAATGGTGGTGTAGTGAAACCTTGTCCAGCTCCAATGATTTCAATTCCTCCAGAAATTTCACCTGCTGCAACACCCAATCCTAATGTACAAATTGCAAAATAATGTCCTCTTAATCCTAAAATAGAGTACCCAATTAAACCTGCTACAATAGTTGGTACAACTGCAGCAACTATTAATCCGACAGCCATACCCTGAAAAAATTGTGCAGGGGTATGCACAAAAGTTTTCTCTCCACCACTTTCAGTCCACTCAGCTAGTGGGAAAAACATTCCAACTTGCACAGAAGCACACAGATACATACCAAGACCGTAAAAGAGAATATTTCCAAATGAATTATACCCCATTTCACCACCTTGAATATTCCAGGTAGTTGCAAGAACTATTAATACACATAGTATTGATAACTGAACTTTAAAAGCTGGAAATACAAATGGAGCTGCTATACCAAAGATCAAAATTCCAATGTACAAAATTAAATTATTTTTCATTATTTTAAGTACTCTCTTTTTCTAGAAAGTTTAAATCTTCTGTAAATAAGTATTAAAACTAAAAGCAAAAATACTGATCCTATTCTAAATTCTGTTCCTAAAATATAATCAGCAAATTCCTCAAATACACCTAGCCCCATTCCTGACATCGCAACACCAGGTAAATTTCCAAGTCCTGCAACAATTACGATCATAAAAGATCTTATTGTGTAAGGTAAACCCATATAAGGATGTATAGTAAAAGTTATAGATATTAAAGCACCTGCAACACCACAAAGGGCCGCATTAATTCCAAATGTTGCTGCATAAACCTTTTCTGTATCTACGCCTAATATCTTTGCTGCTCTTGCATTTTGCGCTGTAGCCCTAATAGCACGTCCAAGTTTAGATTTTTTCATATAAATTACTAAACAAATTGCAAATAAAATACTTATAAA